>NZ_CP015614.1:2692500-2971535 GCF_000635915.2 Brevundimonas naejangsanensis | reverse complement strand
GCAGCTCGCCACCTGAAAATCGTCGGCGCTCTCATGATGCGCGAGATGGCCACGCGGTTTGGGCGCGAGGGTCTGGGCTTTGCCTGGATCGTCGGCGAACCTCTGCTGTTCTGCTTCGGCGTGATGATCTTGTGGAGCGCCACCAAGCCTGAATACGAACATGGCGTTCGACTGATCCCGTTCGTCATGACGGGCTATATGTCGTTGATCCTGATCCGGCACTTGATCGGCGCCCTGTCGTCAGCGCTCCAAGCCAACCTCGGGCTTCTGTATCATCGTAAAATAAGCCCCATTCACATCTTCGCCTCGCGCGCCATGATCGAGATCGGGGGCACGACGGCGGCGTTCGTCATCGTCTATGTGATTTTGCTGGCGATCGGACAGGTGTCATTGCCGCACGATTACCTCACCCTTTACGCCGGCTGGGTCCTGCTATGCTGGGTCGGCGTGGGTTTCGCGCTAGTGCTCGCTGGCCTGCGATGCGCTATGATGTTTTCGAACGCCTGATCGGCTTGATCAGCTACGTGCTGATACCACTGTCCGGCGCGTTCACCATGGTGGCCTGGCTACCGCCCGATTTTCAGAAAGTCCTGCTTCTGATCCCGTTCGTTCACGGCGTCGAAATGGTGCGAGCCGGCGTGTTTAACGAATTCACGCCGACCTATTTCGACGTCGGCTACGCGCTGCTATGTGGCGCGGTGTTCAATCTGCTAGGCTTGGCGATGATTGCGGGTGCGCGCGATCGTATTGCAGTCGAGTAAAGAGCCAACGTTTTCCAAGGCGAACCCTTCCTATGGCTGAGCAAAAGATCAGTTACGTCGGCCCTCTGAACGCCATCGAGGGGCCTTCAAACAAGCGGCAGGACCTCTGGAAGCGCATTCCAGTGGGCTTCCTGATCGTGGTCGCGTTGCCCACGCTGATCGCTATGATCTATTATCTGCTGATCGCCTCGCCGCGTTATGTGTCGGAAGCGCGGTTCGTCGTGCGTTCAGCCAACTCGGGACAGCCGTCTGCGGTGGGCCTGGCCCTGCAAGGGGTGGGCTTCTCAACCGGGATGAACGACGCCTTCGCCGTGCACGAGTACATCTCGTCCCGAGACGGCCTGAAAGAACTGCAGCAGACCTTCGATCTGAACAAGGTTTTCGCCCGGCCCGGGTCCGACTTCATCGCGCGCTACCCGCGCCCCTGGGAAAGCCGCAGTGAAGAGAGCCTGTACAAGGCGTTCCTGCGCTTCATGACGGTCGGGTACGATTCCGGCACGGGCATCAGCACCCTGCGCGTCGAAGCCTTCGACCCGAAAGACGCCCAGAACCTCAACAAGGCGATGCTGGCCAGCGGGAGACCTTGATAAACCGGCTGAATGAGGGCGTCGAACAACGCCGTGCGGGACGCCAAAGCGGCGTTACAACGCGCCCAGGGCGAGGTCGCCGCTTCGCAACAAGCTCTAACGGCCCTGCGCAACAGCGCCCAGTTCATCGACCCCCGCCTCGCGGCCGCCGAGAGTTCGGGCGTCATCAACGGCTTGCTGGTGACGATCGCCCAACTGCGCGCCGAACGCGCTCAGGTCGCGGCCGAGGCGCCGGCCAGCCCGCAACTGCCGATCCTCGACAACCGCATAGCCGCCTATGAACGCCAGGTCGCGGAGGCGCGCGCCAAGATGGCGGGCGACGCCAGCTCGTTGTCTAACAAGATCGGCCCCTTCGAAGAACTGACCCTGCGGCGCGAGATCGCCGATAAGCAGCTGACCCAGGCGACCGCCGCCTTGCTGGCCGCCGAACAGGAAGCCGGTCGCCAGAAGCTCTACCTTGAACGCATCGTCGAGCCGAGCCTCCCCGACAAGGCGTCGGAACCGCGCCGTTGGCGCTCCATCCTGACCATTCTGGCCTCCACCCTGCTGGCATACGGCGTAGGCTGGCTGGTTTGGGCCGGCGTCCGAGAGCATAGGCAGCAGGACTGATGACGTCGGACGCCGACACGGATCCAGGCCTTCGCGTCCGTAACCTCGGGAAGACCTACCACGGGGCCCACAAGCCTCTGTTCACCGACCTGAACTTCGACCTGGGACGCTCAGGGCGACTGGCCATCCTCGGGCGGAACGGCCAGGGCAAACGCTGATCAAGATGCTGGGCGGCGTGATGCCGCCCAGCGAAGGCTCCATCTCATGGCGCATGACATCGTCGTGGCCGATCGGCTTCGGCGGCGGATTTCAAGGCAGCCTGTCCGGACTGGACAATGTGCGGTTTTGGCCCGCCTCTATGGCCGAGAGTATAAGGAAACCCTTGAGCGCGTTGACGATTTTGCGAGTTGGGCAAGGCGCTGCGCGACCCGGTCAAGCAATATTCGTCGGGCATGAGAGCACGCCTGGCCTTCGGCCTGTCCCTTGCGATTCGATTGCTATCTGATCGACGAATTCGGCGACGCCCGCTTCCAGCAAATGCCAAGAGGGCCTGTTTGAGAGCGCGCGCACCGCGCCTCATGGCGTCGCATGACGTCCAGATGATCGCGAACTATTGCGACCGCGCCCTCATCATCGAAAGCGGGCGCGCCAAAATCTTCCACGACATTCAAGAAGCGGTCGAGGTCTATACCTGGCTGCGGGCCGCATGAGCGCCGAATTGAACGCACACCACTGGGTTGTCCTTCCGCCCCTGCCTAATCGGTCCCACTGGATTTCACGCCTGCGCGACGCCGCCGAGCGTGCGGACTATGTCTTGCATGATTGGGACGAAAGCCAGGATCTGAACGCCGGCGCGCGCATGATGCTGCTGACGATCTCGGCCGATGAGGCTAGGCGGCGCCAGCCCGACGACAGCCGCATCGCCTTCATCCTGGACGCCCTGGACATCACCCTGCCCGACCAGATGGACCAGACCGAACGCCATCACGCCATCCAGGCCGCCAGCCGGAGCTTCGCCGCATCCACGACGCTTCCGCACGAGCGGGTATTCGGCCCTGATCGGCTCGCGTCTGGCGCCGTCCGCCTCTTTCCGGATTTCGAGGTAGCGCCTCCAGGCGCCTCGCGGCGCCAAGCGGCGCGATGGCCAAGGCTCTTCAGGTGTACACCCGTGGCGAGGCGGTCTGGAGCGGCTCGCTGCTCACCTGGAACACGCCTGCGACCCACGCCGAAGGACGATCCACGCTGGACCTGACCGGCCGCCCCCGCATCGTGGTCTACGGCCCCTACCTGGAAATGCCGACGGGGCGCTGGAAGGCGGTCTTCACCCTGTCGGTCGACGCCTATGCCTGTCGCTATCTGTTTCGCGCCGACTGGGGCGGCATCGAGGATTATGTGAGCCAGGAGTTCCGCCCGGGGCGTCCCGGGGTCTTTGAGATCGAAATGGTTTACTGGACGACGCAAGCGCGAATTCCGGCTGGAGGCGTCTTCCAGAGATCAGCATGTCGGACCTCATCGTCTCCCGCGTGGATTAACCTAGACCAGGCCCCGTCTGGGCATACGGGCTGCGACCAGCGCCCACCAGTCCCGGTTATATACCAGGCGACGGTCCGGGCCATGCCCTGCTGCTCAAACGACGCTTCAGGCCGCCAGCCCAGCTCGCGGGCGAAGCGGTCATGGCCGGGCCGGTCCTCCACTAGGGTGATGGCGTCGGCGTGAGGGCGGCCGTCTGGGCGGGGTTTGAGCTTATCCAGAGCGCGCAGACCGCCGCCGCGACCTGCAAATTAGTGCGCTCTGCGTCGCCGCCGACGCAATAGGTGCGGCCCGGTTCGGCGCGTTCCAGCATCAGCCTCAAGGCGCGGGCGTGGTCGTCGACGTGCAGCCAGTCGCGCACGTTGGAGCCGTCGCCGTAAATGGGCAGGGGCTCGCCGGCCAGCGCCGTGAGGATCAGGGTCGGGATCAGCTTTTCGGGAAACTGGCGCGGCCGTAGTTGTTCGAGCAGTTTGCTGCACCACCGGCAGACCGAACGTATGGCCCCAGGCGCGAACCAGATGGTCGGACGCCGCCTTGGACGCCGAATAGGGCGAGCGCGGATCGTAGGGCGTGGCCTCGTCGAAGCGCCCCTCGCGCCGAGAGCCGAACACCTCTCGTCGAGACGTGCAGAAAGCGAAAGGCCTCGCGCGCCGGCCGCTCAGTCCGCGCCAATAGGCCAGGGCCTGATCGAGCAGACCTGGGTTCCGACGACATTGGTCTGAATGAAGACCGCCGGGCCGTCGATCGAACGATCCACGTGCGTTTCGGCGGCCAGGTGGGCTGCGCGGTCGGGCTGAAAGTCGTCAAAGGCGCCGGCCATGGCGGCCGCATCGCCGATGTCGGCCTTCAGGAAGCGGAAGCGGGGTGGTCGGCGACTTCGGTCAGGGAGGCCTCGACCCCGGCGTAGGTCAGCTTGTCGACCGCCAGCACCTCGTCGCCGCGCGACAGAAGCTCGCGGACCAGGGCCGAGCCGATGAAGCCGGGCCGCCGCCGGTCCGCCGCTCCTTCCTTCAGCAGCCTCTCCGGCCCGGTCGCCAGGTCCACAATCGAGAGCGTCGACGCCTCGCCGCGAAACGGGCTGTTCAGGTCTCGCAGGGCGCGGCCAGCGCGCGGCCAGCACCGCCTGATCCGCCGCGACGGGCCAGGCGATGTCCAGCTCGGGGTCGTCCCAGGCCAGACCCGCCTCATGCGCCGGGGCGTAGGGGGCGGACACCTTATAGCGATCTCGCGCGGGCGTCAGGGACGAAGCCGTGCGCGAAGCCCGGCGGGATGAACAGCTGATCGCCGCTGTCGGCCGACAGTTCGACCGCGTGAGCCTGTCCGAAGGTCGCGGCGCCGAGGCGCAGGTCGACCGCCACGTCGAGGATCGCCCCGCGCAGGCAGCGGACCAGCTTGGCCTGAGCATAGGGCGGCGTCTGGAAATGCAGGCCGCGCACCACGCCCTGCGGCTGCGAGCGCGACTGGTTGTCCTGAACGAAGTCGCAGTCGATGCCGGCGGCGGCGAAGCGGGCGCGGGACCAGGTCTCGGCGAACCAGCGCGCGCGTCGCCGTAACGCGGCGTCTTGAGCAGGACGAGCCGGCCGGAGGTCTCCAGCGTCATTGCGCAGCCGTGTCGGGGGTTTCGCTCGCGCCGTTCGAAGCCTGACCGGCCAGGACGGCATAGGCGCGGTCCAGCGCCTCATTGCGCACGAACAGCAGGCGGGCGGGCGCAGGCGCGGCCTCGCGCTCATAGGCGCCGGGGGTCGAGCCGTTCAGGGGCGCGCCGTAGAAGATGTGGGCGCCGATCTGGCGCACGCGGGCCAGGCCCCACGAGGGGCGGACATAGTTGGCGTGATAGTTGACCGAGTTCTTGGCGAAACCTTGCACCTCGCGCGCAATGCGTTCGGCCCGCGCCCAGGCGACCGCGCTGACCGGACGGCGGCCGATCGACCCGTCGCAGGTGAAGTGTGCAGGTGCGCTGTTGCGCACCACTTCGAGATCGGGGATAGGCCCGGTGGCGGATCGGTTGATCACCACCTCGGCGACCGCCGCCTGTCCTCTTCGCTTTCGTTTCGGCCTCATAGTAGACGGCCTGGGTCAGACATTCGAGATCGTTCTGCGGCACGCGCGGCGGCGTCTTCAGATCCAGCGTCGGCGACATAGCCGCGCCGCGCGCCGCACGGTCGGCGCGCGGAGGCGGCGTCATGGGCGGGCGGGGCGAAGGTCGCCGCAGGCTCGGCCTTGCGCGCGCGCGGCGCGGACGCGGCGCACGCGGGCGCGGGCGGACGCGGCGGGCATCCGTCAGACGGGCGCCCTTGCCTTCATCCAGCATGGTCTTCAGGCGGGCGTTCAGGCGGGCGCGGCGATCGGCGTCCGTCTCGGGCGCGGCGACGACTTCCGACAGCTCGGCCGGGAGCGGCGCGGCATGGGCGATCAGGCGCGCAGAGCCGGCCTGGGCGCGGTCCGGCGGCGGAGGACCCCCGCCATGCCGCGCCGCCGAGGCTCGCCGCTATCAAGACCGAGGCGACGCCGCGCATCCCCTTCCCCCATAGAACTCAACGTCTTCCATATCAGCCCGGGAGAACGACGAAAAGCCGAAGTCTTTGTTCAGAGCGGCGTCATGCCAATGTTGGCAGGCGGTGCGGGACGCCCTATCAAGGCCGGCAATGATCTCCGGCCGCTCCGGCTTTTTGAAGCCCTGGTCGTGCTGGATGGCGCTGGCGCGCGCTCTTTCGGCATGAAGGCGGGCGACGCGGGCTTTGCGCTGGGACGGCGCGCCATGTCCGCGGCCGACGCCGATGTGGCGATCAGCGACCTGCGCAGCATCATCCGCAGCCTGACCGTGCGCCCGCCGGCCGCGATTATGGAGGGCGTGGACCTGCCGCTTGTGGGCGCGCCCGAGCGGCTGGAAGGCGAGGCCGTCATGGAGCGCGCCACCGGCTGCGCGCCGCAGGGCTGGGCCGGGCGACTGGTGCTGACGATCGAGGTGCAGGACGCCGCCGCGTCGTGATGTGCGAAGCCGCCGGCCGCAGGACGCCGCTGCTGCCCCTGCCCCACGGCGGACAGGCCAGCCTGTCCTATTCCCAGGACGGCCAGACCTGGGCCCGCGTTCGAAACGCCGCGCGAGCGGGTGCTGGGCGAAGAAGGCATGCGCAGCGCCCGCCTTTTCGTCCGCTTGAACGGCGGCCCGGACGTGGATGTGGTGGAGGTGGCCTCGTCCGGCAATCCGGGTCGATGGGTGAGGTTCGATGCCGACTTCTAGGCCCGATCTCGCGCCCGGCGCCGCTCCGGCTTCGCCCTGCCCGCCGTGCTGGCGGTGACGGGGGTGGTGAGCTGATCTTCCTGGTGGCGATCACGGCCTGGCCAGCCTGAGCGCCGAGGCCGCTCGGCGCGCGCGCGCGTCCGTTTCCTGCAAAGGCGATGAGCGCGAAGCCGCCCTTCCTTCATGGCCGCCACCGAGCCGACGCGGGCCTATGGCTTCGGGTCAACGACTCGCCAGACGCTGGAGATGGAGGGGCCGCACAGGAGCCGTCCAACGTCTCGGGCGTGCCGGTCGAAAAAGGTCATGGCCGACGGGCGCCGCTATACGATGGACGTGGACGGGCCGCTGGTCCTGCGCCTTCAGGATCAGGCGGGCCTGATCAACACCGCCCAGTTGTTCGGCCAGCCGCATGAGCGGTTTCTGGAGTCGGGCGGGCGTCCAGCCGGGCGAGCGGCAGGCCCTGATGCCCGCCTATACGGACTATATCGATTCCGACGATCTGAGGCAGCCGAACGGGGCCGAGCGCGCCGACTACGCCGACGGCGGCCCGGCCAACCGGCGCCTGATCCGGCCGACGGATGGCTGTCGATCCTGGGCGCGCGTCAGGCGGTCGAGCGAAGAAGTGGCGCGCCCTGCGCGACGCGCTGGCTGCCGACGCCACCTCCGCCACCCAGAATGTGAACACCGCCGGCCCGGCCGCCCTGGCGGTCTGGTTCGGCTGAACGACAGCCAGATCGAGACCCTGATGCGCGTTCGCGCTGAGCGGCCGCTGACCTCTCTCTACGACGTGGCGTCCGTGACCGGGGCCGTGTTGGACCTGGATCAGGAACAGATCTTCACCTACCCGTCAGGCGCGACCATCCTGACGCTTCACGACACCCGATCCGCCTGGGTCTATCGCGCGCGACTGACCCTGACCCCCTTCGGTCTGGAGCAGCCGCTGTGGATCGACCAGACCGAACTGACAGAAGCCCCCAAGCGGGCCAGGGCCGACACGACCGATGCCATTCGACTTCCTTACGCCCCGCGTTGAGCGGTTGAGCGCCGACGGCGCCCTCAGCGTCGTCCATCCGGGCGGCGCGGTCGGACGCGTGCTGCGACGGCCGGTGCTGCTGCTGGCGCGCGACCTGTGCGCCTTCGGCCTGTTCAGCACAGCGGCCCTGCCGCGTCGGCGGCGGCGACAGGCGGCGACGCTGCACGCCCGGCTGGCCGCGCCCTATCTGCGGGCGGGCTTCGTCCTCAGCAAGGCGGGCGACGATTATGGCGTCTGGTGGTGGGACGCCGAGCGGGTCGAGACCCTGCTGGCGGCGCAGGAGGGGGCGCAGGGCGCGCCGGTCCTGACGCCCGAGACCCTGGCCCAGCCGCGCGGCGAGGGCTGGCGCATCGTACGCTTGAACCAGGGCCATGAGGCGCAGCTGTGGCGCGACAAGGCGCTGGTCGCCTCGGCCTGGCGCCGCGACCGCTACGACGCCGCCGCCTGGTCCGCCTTCGTGCGGCTGCAGCGCAACGCCGAGGCGGCGCCGGAGGCCCCGCCCGCGCCCAGCGACCTGCCGATCGCCTTCGACAATCGCGACGCCTTCGCCCTGGCCCCGGTCGAGCTGTCGCGCGAACAGCTGGCGCTGATGGCCGGCGGCGGGGCGGCCTTCGCCTCCCTGTGCGTCGCCGCCTTCCTGTTCGGTCAGAGCCGCGAACTGGCCAAGGACGTCGCCCGGATCGAAGCGCAGACCGCCGAGATCCGCGCCGCCACGCCGCAAGCCGAGGCCGTGCACAGGCTGAACGCCAGCCAGCAGAAGCTGGTCGCCTATCGCCGCCTGGAGGAACAGACCGGCCCGCTGAGCGCCGCCGGGGCGGCCATCGGGATTCTGGCGCTGCATGACCTGGCGCCCTCGGCCCTGAACGCCGAGACGGAGACGCTGGAGTTCACCCTGCCTTATGAGGCCATCGGCAAGATCGCCCTGGTGGTGGGCGACCTGGAGAGCTCGGGCTATTTCTATGCGGTCGAGCCCCGCACCGACAGCGCAGCCAGAAATCTGAGCGTGAAGATGCGGGTGCGCGAGGCGGCGCCGCCGCTGGAGCCTGAACCCGGTTTGGAACCGGCGCCGGCCTCTCCGGCCCAGCCCTGAGCTGAGCCGAGCGCCTTAGGACGCAGCCGCCTGATAGCGAATGAAGCGGCAGGTTCCGTCCTCGCTGCGCAGGGTCATGACCACCCGGTCCTGGTGGATCAGGTTGGCGCTGGCGGTGGAGCAGCCGCCGCCCTCGGCGACCGACAGGGCGGGCGACAAGGTGTAGCGCCACGGGGCGCGCAGCTCGATCCGCCGATCACCCTCCAGCTCGGGCATGGCGGGGTCGATAATGCGCAGCGGCTCGCCGGTGCGGTTGGCCTCGCGCCGTAGGTCGGACACTTGGCGCTGGAACTCGAAGAAGACGGCGTGGGCCGCCGTCTGGTCCAGCATCCGCGAGGTCGAGGGCATGATGATGGAGGCGCTGAGGGCGAAGATGGCCAGCACCACCAGCACCTCCATCAGGCTGTAGCCCGCGCGCGCCGCATCAACGGCGCCGCCCGGACGACGGCTGAAATCAGCGCGGGGAATCGGACGAGACATCAGCGTTGACGCCCTCGCCGCCCTCCTGGCCGTCGGCGCCGTAGCTGATCACCCGGGCGCGGGCGTCGGGCGCCGGATCGCCGGCGCTGGGCGCGGGCGGCGCCACATAGATGTAGGAGCGGCCCCACGGGTCGGGCGGCAGGTCCTTGTCCAGATACGGACCCGACCAGCCGGGCACCTGCTGGGCGTCGGCCTTCATCAGCAGGGTCAGGCCTTCCTGTTCGCTCGGCAGGCGGCCGATGTCGATGCGCATGGTCTCCAGCGCCGCTTCCAGCGAGCGGATCTGCAGGCGGGCGGTCTGGCTCTTGGACTTGTCCAGCTGGGCGAACAGGCGCGGTCCCACCACGGCGGCGATCAGGGCGATGATCGCCAGCACGACCAGAATCTCGAGCATGGAATAGCCGGCGCGCGCCTGACGGCTGCGCGGCTGATGCGGCGGGGCCACGACAAACGAAAAACGGCGGTAAAGTCGGTTCAGACGACGAAGCATTGATCGACCACTTTGGATTTCTAAGCTGTTATGGGCGCTTAGCGGTTGCTATAGCTGAGCGCGCATAGGGGGTCGATGCGAATTGCGGGCTCTGGCGCGCACGAGGGCGACGAATTTTGCAAGGATTCATGGCGGACACGGTCGCATCGACGCGCGCGTCGATCGAGGCGCTGAAGGAGCGTCTGCAGCGCACCACCACGCGTGAGCGCCTGCTGCTGGGCGGCCTGGCGCTGGGCGTCGCCTTCTACGCCCCGGTCGCCGCGCTGGAGGCCCGAACGACCCAGGCCGACGCCTATATCGACGCGCTGGGCGAACAGTCCACGGCCCGACTGACGGCGGCGGCGGCGCGGCGGATCGCCGATGGCGCGGCGGATCGCCTGGCGCTGGAAGACATGAACGCCTGGGGGTTCGAGGCCGCCAATCCGGCCGTGGCTCAGGTGTTGATCGAGCAGCGGCTGCTGGAGGCGCTGTCGGCCGTCGACCTGCCCAATGCGCGCATCGTCACCAACGCCAAGGTCGAGGCGATCGGCCCGACCCAGTGGCTGGACGTCGAGGTTCAATCCGACCTGCGCTGGGGCCCCGCCTTCGCCTTCCTCGACAAGCTGGGCGAGTGGCCCGAAGGGTTCCGCGTCGTGGGGTTCCGCTATGAGCTGACGCCGCCCCGGCCGATGATGGTCGAGGACGGCCCGCCCCAGACCAGCGGCAAGCTGTGGCTGCGCCTCGCCTTTCCAGTGCGGCTGACGCAGACGGAGACGGCGTCGTGAAGCCCCTGCTGTGGGCGGCGCCGCCGCTGGTCCTGATCCTGGCCTATCTGACCGGCGCCGCCTATCCGGGCCGGCCGGAGGAGCCGCCCGCGGTCGTGCGCGGCGCGAGCGCACAGCAGGGACTGAGCCTGCGGCCCGGCGAAGGCGCGATCGCGGCCGTGGCGTTTCTGAAGACCCTGCGGTCGGACCCGCCGCCTCCGCCGCCGCCCCCGCCGCCTCCGCCCCCGCCGCCTCCGCCTCCGCCGCCCGACGTGGCCGTGACTTTCCGCGCCGCCCTGCGCGGGGTCGAACGCGATCCGGCGACCGGCGCCCGCCACGTCCTGGTGAGCGGCGCGGGCGGCGTCGCCCCCCTGGCCGAAGGCGCCGTGTTCGAGGACTGGCGCATCAAAGAAATCACCGCTGACGCCGTCACCCTGACCAAGGGACGCGAAACGCGCGTCGTGCGGGTGTTCGGTTGAGTATCGAGGACAATGCAATGTCGAAGCTGACCATGGACCGCTTCTCTCGCCCGCGCGCCAGCCTGACGGCCCCCGCGTCCCGCGCGGCCCTGCGCGCGGCGTCGGCTCTGGCGCCGATGATCGTTCTGGCCGGATGCGCCGCCTTCCCGGACATGCAGAGCGTCGTCACCCGCCCTGACGCCCGTCTGGAGCGTGCGTCCACGGACGGCCAGATCGGCGGCGAGACCTCCACGGACGGGCGCGCCCGGGTGCAGACCAGCACGCTGAACATCCCGGCCCCGCCGGCGCCGCCCGCGGCCACGCGCCAGCCCGCCACGCCCGAGCAGATCGCGGGCCTCGTATCGGACGAACTGGTCGACGCCAATCTGTCGCCCCAGTCGATTCCGCAGTTCGCCGCCACCGTCTTTGGCGGCGTGCTGAAGACCCCCTTCACCCTGTCGCCTGACGTCGCCAACCGCACCGAGATCGTGGCCGGGGGCAGCGGCGGCGCGATCAGCAAACGCGCCCTGTTCAGCCTGACCCAGCAGGCGCTGCGTCAGTACGGGGTCGAGGTCTATATCGACGGCGGCTTCGTCACCGTGGGCGTCACGCCCGAGACCTCGACGGGAACCGCCATCAATCGCAGCCGCGCCGTGCCCAGCGCGGCCGGCCGCGTGGTGCAGTTCTTCACGGTCCAGACCATCGAGGTCAACGCCCTGCAAGGTCTGTTGCAGGACGTCTATCCCAACCTCGGCGGCGCGCGGATCACGCCCGATCCCCTGACCAACAGCCTGATTATCTCGGGCTCCGGCCGCGAGGTCGCCCAGGTCGTTCGGGCGCTGCGCGAACTGGACCAGCCGCGCTTCGCCGGCACCCAGGTGCTGCGGGTGGAGCCGTCCTTCTGGGGCACGGACCA
The DNA here is from genome assembly GCF_000635915.2 of Brevundimonas naejangsanensis. Taxonomy (NCBI): domain Bacteria; kingdom Pseudomonadati; phylum Pseudomonadota; class Alphaproteobacteria; order Caulobacterales; family Caulobacteraceae; genus Brevundimonas; species Brevundimonas naejangsanensis. Next base: position 2,959,657 of record NZ_CP015614.1, on the reverse strand, counting down.
ACTGGCCGCTTCGCTGGAACAGACGCTGACGACCGAAGGCTATATCGTCTCGCGCCAGGCCCTGGCCGGGCGCGCCCTGGTCATCCTGTCCTTCCCGTCGGCGAACCAGATCCTGATCTTCGCGCGCGATCCCGAAACGCTGGAGCGCGCGCGTTACTGGGTCGAGACACTGGATCAGCCCGCCGCCCTCGGGGACAAGGCCTCGACCTTCGTCTATCAGGTCAAGAACACCGACGCCGCCTCTCTGGGCCAGCTGGCCATGGGGCAGAGCCCTACCATGGCCCAGGCCCAGGCGCCCGTCGGCGTGCCGGGCGCCCCGCCCGCCTCTGAAGCCAACCGTCCGACCGGCGGCATGAACGGCGGCGGCCAGGGCGGGATGGGTCAAGGTTCGCAAGGTCAGTTCATGAACGGCCGCGTCCTGACCGACCCCATCGGCAACCGCATCATCTTCACCGGCACGGCCACCGAGTTCGCCCAGCTGCGCAATCTGCTCAACACGCTGGACACCCCGGCGCCCCAGGTGGTGATCGAGGTGATGATCGCCGAGGTGACGCTGACGGACAAAACCTCGCTCGGCGTCGATCTGTTCGGTTCGGAAATGCGCGGCGACGGCCTGCTGACCGGGTCCACCGAAGGCCTGAAGATCGGCGGCGGCGGTCTGGTGCTGTCCTTCAAGGGCGACAACTTCCGCGCCAATCTGGCGGCCGAGGCGTCCAACAACCGCGTCAACATCCTGCAACGGCCGCAACTGGTCGCGCGCAGCGGCGGATCCGCCCGGTTCCAGGTCGGCACCGACGTGCCGATCATCACGTCACAACGCGCCGCCAACAATCAGGCCGGGGGCGACACCGACATCCTGCAAAGCGTGCAGTACCGCCAGACCGGCGTCATCCTGGACCTGCAGCCCGTCGTCTATGGCGACCGGGTCGACATCACCATCAGTCAGGAAATCTCCGAGGTCGGCGAATCCAGGAACTCGGCCATAGCCAGCCCTCCGATCCTGAACCGCAGCCTGACAACCCAGATCTCGATCACCGACGGCTGGACCGGCGTGCTGGGCGGCCTGATCAGCAACAACTACTCCAAGACCAACACCGGCGTGCCCTTCATCAAGGACATCCCCCTGATCGGCTCAGCCTTCCAGACCAACAGCGTCAGCGGCAACCGCACCGAACTGGTGATGCTGATCACCCCCTATGTCATCCGGGGCGACGAAGACATGGCCGATATGGCCGACAGCCTGTCGCGCGACATCAACGCCGCCTTCCGCACCGGACGCGGTTGGTCCTATACGCTGACGCCCTTCTCGGTCGGCTATGGGGTGCGCGGCGTCGGGTTCGACCTGCCCGGACCGAACCGCGCCTCAGAGCGCCGCCGCACGCCCACCGCCTCGGCGATCGCCACAGGGCCCGTGGAAGATGTGATTGAAGAGGCGCCGGAGCCGGTCGAGGACTAAGCCTCAGCCCTCGATCTCCAGTCGGCGCCAGCCCAGGCGGTCGAACACCAGAGGCGCGGGCGACCGGCCGCCCTGGCGCTCGACGCCGACCGTGACCTGATAGAGCTGAACCTCAAAGGCGCCGTCGCCTGATGGGAAGCCCGCGTTGGTGCGGCGCTCGCTCTTGGCCTCGGCCGACCAGGTGACGACGTCGCCGCCCGGCAGGGCGATGCGGCCATAGGGTTCGGCCATCGGATTGAGATGCCGCGTCAGGGCCAGGGCGTTCTCCTGAGCCGCCACCTGTTCGATCGCCAGGGCCGCGCGCTGTTGACCGCGCGCCATCTGGATCTGCAGTTCGAAGATCGCCATCAGCGTCATCGAGGCGATGGCCAGCGCCACCAGGGCCTCGATCAGGCTGAACCCCTGACGCCCCCGCACCTTCGCTCGCATCAGACGACGCCTTCGTAGACGCTCGACAGGGCCAGAACGAGCGACAGGGCGACGAAGCCGACGACGATGGAGATGGCGGCGATGGCCATCGGCTCCAGCAGGGAGGTCATCCGCTTCATCCGGTCGCGCAGACGCGCTTCGTAGTTGTCGGCCATGAAGCCGAACATGGCGCCGACGGCGCCCGACTTCTGGCCCGCGCGCAGCAGGCTGAGGTCCATCGCCTCCAGCCGGGTGTGGGCGCCCAGCGAGGCGTCCAGGGTCATGCCCGCCTTCAGGTCGCTTTCCAGCAGGTCCAGCCCCTGGCGGAACGGGCCGATCGGCACGGCCGCCCGCGACAGGGCCGCCGCCGACAGCAGGGGCACGCCGTTGTTCAGGGCGAAGGCCGTCAGCCGCGCCCACGACGCGATCTCGCGCGACTGGATCACCGGGCCGACGACGGGCAGGCCGTGCGCGACGGTATAGGCCCGCTCGCGGAAGGCGGCGTTCTTGACGATCAGGACGATGGCCGCGATCACCAGCGCGGCCGTCACCGCCACCACGCCCAGGTTGGCGTTGGCGAACTCTCCCGCCTGCAGGACCCAGCGCGACATGGCGGGGATGTTCTCGCGGTCGTCGCCGATCATGGCGCCGAAGCGCGGCACGACCTGGGTGAAGATGAAGCCGACGGCGGCCACCCCGGCGAAGCAGAGGAAGGCCGGATAGGTCATGGCGTTGGCGAAGTCGCGCTGCAGCCGGTCCTCATAGGCCATCTGCTCGGCGGCCTCTTTCAGCACCTCGGCGATGCGGCCCGACGCCTCGCCGACGCGGGCCATGGCGTAGACGTAGTCGGGAAAGCCCGGCGCGTGCTCCTCCAGAGCGTCGCCCAGGGATTCGCCGCGGCGCAGGGCGGCGATGGCGGCCTGGAACTGGCGGCGGCCTTTACGCGCCTGCATCCCCTGAGCGACCGTGTCCAGCGCCTCCAGCAGGGAGACGCCCGCTTCCAGCATGAGCGCCATCTGCCGCAGGACCAGCACCCGCTCGGCGGTCTTCAACCCGCGCTCGCGCCCCTCGGCCTTAGGCGCGGCGGCGGGGCGGATGCGCACGACGGTCAGGCCGTCGGCGGCCAGGCGGCGCATGGCCACCGCCTCGTCCGCAGCGCCGATCATCCCCTTGACCATCCGCCCGTCCCGCCCGGCGGCCTCATACTGAAAGGTCAGTTGGTCGGTCATTAGGCCGAAGGGGGGAAAAAGAGAGTGCGCACGGCGGGATGCGTAATGCGACCCACCAGGAGCGGCTGGGGCTGGCTACGCTGATAGGGTCGCCCCCGAAGAGATTCGTATTCGCGCGCGTATACTTCGCCGAGCGTCCGGTCGTCCGCCGCCACCCTCCGGCGTATCCCGCCAGCTTGGGTGGTCGCGCCGTAGTGCAACTGGTGGAACGTCCCCTCGCCGATCAGCGCGACCAGCGGCGAATCGCCGTCGTCGACCGCCCGTTCGAAGAAATCATAGTTAGCGAACCCGCCGCCCAATTCTTCGAACCGCTCCTCAAAACCGCCGAGCGCGTCGAAGCGGTCTTTGCTCATGATGAAAAAGGTCGTCTCTGGCGGGGCGACAAACGCCCCCTCGCGATAGCTTTCACCAAGGGCGCAGATCTCGAACAGCCGATAGCCGTCCGCCGGCCAGCCGATGCCCTCTAGAAGCCGATCCTCCACATCCCGATCATAGCCTTCGGTCACCGACACCTGCTGGACCTTGGGGCCGAGATGGAACCCCAGCGTAGTTACAAAAGCCGACGGGTGCACCTTTGCGGCTTCAAGGGCCGCTGCGACGATGCCCGGCGTCGCCATGCGCGCGCCGTCGATGACGACGCCGATGAACTCACCCCGGGCCAAGGAAGCCGCCCGGTTGATCGCTCGACAGGGAGAAACGCCGCCGTCATCTACGCGTAACACGGTGACGTCTGCGTCCTGGGGGAACCAGTCCCGCTGAACGGGCTCGGCGGAGCCGTTGTCGGCAATGATGATCTGGATCTGGTCCGCGCCCACCCCGCGCTGATAGGGGGGCAGGAAGGAGCGAACCGTCCGCGGCAGCTCGCGCGCCATGTCGAAACCGACCACGACGATGGAAACTAGCGGCTTCATGCAGCGATCTCTTGCAGGCGGGCCCAAAGATCAGCGACGCTGGACGGCGGCTCGGCTTGGGTCTTTTGGTGGTTGAGCGCGCCCTCGCGAAAAGGCATGGGCCGCGCGGCGTCCAGTCCTAATCGTTGCGCGGATCGACGCACGCGAACCTCGTAGTCGGGCGCGTCATAGTCGATGACATCGAAAACCATCGTATCGCGCCATCGCAACAGCGCACGATTATAGCCCGCCCAGATCGACAGGCCGCGCTCGAGGTCAAAGCCGTTTCGGGCCGTCAACGAGCCGGCTGCGGCCAGCGGGTGACGGATGGAGCCGATCAATCGCAGGTCGGGCAGGATCTCAAACCAGCCGTCGAGCAAAACGGTGGCGCGCGGATCCTTGAAGCCCCACGGGAGAGGCAGGGCGTCGTAGTCGGCCAGCACAGCCTTCAGGTCGGCCTTCTCCTGCGGCGTCCAGACGACCGGTTCAGCGGGCGGGGCGTCCCAGGCGGCGCCGACACGCTGCAGGACGGCGTCGTGCACAGGCCAGAAGCGCGGGTTCTCGCGGTTGCCCTTCTTGTTGTGAGGCGCGGAGGTGACCACTTCGCCCAAGCTGAGGCCCAGATCCTCCAGACAGCCGGCAAGGCAGGAGGTGCCTGAACGGTGCATGCCGATGACGGCTATAGGCGCGGGTTTCACTGGCCGCCTCCGGCGATGCGGTGGACTTCGGTCAGGGCGGTCTGGCCGCGCCGGGCCTTCAAGAAGGCGTCGTCGGCGAAGCTGAGGAAGCCTTCGCTGCGGGCGGCGTCGGTCAGTTGATCCTCGTCGGCCGAGGCGCGCAGGCCGGCGATCAAGGCCGGCGACATCGGCACCAGCTCGTAGACGCCGAGGCGGCCGCGGAAACCGCTGTGGCCGCATTTGGCGCAACCGACCGGCTCCATCCAGCGGGCGGGCTCGGCCGCCGCGACGGCGCGCAGGTGGGCCGGGACGGCCTGTTCGTGAGCGGCGGCCTCGGCCGAGGTCGAGGGGCGGGCGCAGTCCTCGCACAGGCGGCGAATCAGGCGCTGGCCCGCCACGCCGCGCAGGACGTCGGCCAGCAGATAGTCCTCGATCCCCAGGTCCAGCAGGCGCGGAATGGCCGCCAGCGCCGTATTGGTGTGGACGGTGGAGATGACCATGTGGCCGGTCAGGGCGGCCTGGACGGCGATGCGCGCCGTCTCGGGGTCGCGGATCTCGCCGACCATGATGACGTCCGGGTCCTGACGCAGGATCGAGCGCAGGCCCGCCGCGAAGGTCAGGCCGATCTCGGAGCGGACGCGCACCTGGATGACGCCGGGCAGGTCCAGTTCGACCGGGTCCTCGACGGTGATGATCTTGCGCTCGCCGTCGTTCAGGTGGGTCAGCAGGCGATAGATGGTCGTGGTCTTGCCCGAGCCGGTCGGGCCGGTGATCAGGAAGACGCCGTTGGGATGTTCGGCCAGGCGCAGGAAGCCCGCTTCCTGCTGCGGGCTGACGCCCAGTTCGGACAGCTGCGGCAGGCGGCTGGTCTTGCCCAGCAGGCGCAGGACGATGGATTCGCCCCACGAGCACGGCAGGGTCGAGACGCGCAAATCAACCTCTTGCCCCGACACGCGGATCGACTGGCGGCCGTCCTGCGGCAGGCGGCGCTCGCCGATGTCCATGCCGCTGAGCAGTTTGATGCGCGAGCAGACGGCGTCGAAGTTGGAGCGCGGGGCGCTGCGGGCCGTGGTCAGGACGCCGTCGATCCGCATACGGACGAGGAAGCGGTCCTCATAGGGTTCGACGTGAACGTCCGAGGCGCGGCGGGTCAGGGCCTCGGCGAAGACGGCGTTGACGAAGTCGATGACCGGGGCTTCCTGCGCCAGTTCGCGCAGGCGGGCCGCATCGGCGCCGCCGCCGCCCAGGGCGGGGTCCAGCCCCGGCGCCTGATCGTGGCTGAGGTCGTCGGTCAGGGCCTCGATCAGGGAGCGGGGCGCCAGGAAGAAGGCGACGGGTTCAAGGCTGGACTGGGCGATGCGTTCGGCCAGGGCCGGGTCCAGCGGCTGGACCGCCGCGCACAGGATGCGGCCGGGGGCGGAGGCGTCGTCGGCGGGCGCCTCTTCACGCCAGGCGACGGCCTCGCGCTCGGCCCACCAGGCGAGGGGGGAGCCGATCTGGTCCATGAAGGCGCGGACGCGCTCGGGCGCGGGGCCGTGTTCGGGCGCCAGGACGGGCAGATTCAGTTGTTCGGACAGGACGTCCAGAAGCTGGGCTTCGGACAGGGCGCCCAGGCGCACCAGGTTCAGCCCCAGCAGGCCGCCGTTCTGGGCCTGAAGCGACAGGGCGTTGGCGACATCGGCCGGGCGCACCAGGCCGCGCTCGACCAGCAGGTCGCCCAGGCGCGGCGCGCGGGGCGCGGCGCTGATCGGAGGCCGGTCGAGGTTAGGCGAAGACAGACTCAATGGGATATCCGGGGGCGCAATGCGGGTCGCCGTCAGCATAGTCACGAACCGGGCGGGACGATATGGGGATCACGGCCGTAGCGCTCCCATCCCGCCCGATCAGCAACCCTTGCGAGGGATCAGGCCTTGAGTTCCGGCATCAGGCCCAGGACCACATCACGCATATTGGTTTGGGCCGGCGCCATCGCGCGCAGGAACAGCAGGGTGTTGCCGGCCGATTCGCGGAAGGTGAAGCGCGCGTTGTCGAAGCGGCAGTTGTTGAAGGCGGGCGGACGGCCGCCGTCGTAGGTCAGCTCCGCATCCTTGAAGTCGATGTTGTCGAAGCTGTTGCTGTCCAGGGCGACGACGCCCGACAGGGTCTGGTTCTTATACTCGGCCATACGGCTCTCCTTTTGACGCGGGACGCCGATGGACCGTCAATTCGACGGATTCACGTTCCGCTGAGGCAAAAGAAAAGGGAGGGCCGAAGCCCTCCCTTCCCCAGTTCAGGTTTGAGCCTGGACTTAGTTGACGGTCGCGACGCCGGTCGAGATCGCGCCGAGCGACTGCTCGGTCACAACATTGCCCGGGTTCACGATACGCAGCTTGGCGGTGATGCTGGTCGACTGCGATTGAACCGTGACGCGAACGTCGCCGCGGGCGAAAGCGCCGAAGCAGGTCGTCAGGTCAGCGCTGTTGATGGACAGCTCGCCGTTGGCCGGAATCGAAGCCAGCTTAGCGAGCTGGGCAGCGCCGCAGGTCGTCGCCGTCGGCGTGGCAGCGGGGCTGGTCAGCGAAAGCGTCACCGGGCCGGTGACCGCGCCGCTGTTCGACAGGCGCAGCACAGTGTTGAAGTTCGGGTTGGCCGACTGCACCCACGGAGCCACAAAGTTGGTGCCTTGCAGACCAATGGTCTCCAGCGCGCCCGACGCAGAGATCGCGCCAGCAGCCAGCGGCGAGCTCGATGCAGAAGAGAACGTGGCCGTATAGGCACCGCCAGCGAGTTGCGGAGCGTTGGCAGCGCTGCTGGTCGCTGCAACCACAACGTTGTAGCGGCCGGCCGGCACCGCAGCGAAAGTAGCCGTCGATGCAGTTACAGTCGTAGCCGCGACAGGGCCGGCACCGGTGTCATCGGTCGTCAACGTCGGCGTCAGACCGGCAAAGTTACCGCTCAGCGTAACATCCATAGCCGGCGTCGGGAGAGCGGTCTTAGACAGGTCGGCGTAGGTGTTTGCAACCGAAGTATACCCCAGCGCACCAATAATGGCATCGAACTCTGCACCCGTGCGGAACGCTTGGAACGGAGTCGAGCCGGACCCCAGAGCCAGCTGAGTCGGGAAGTCGGCGTTATCAGCAGCGTTGGCGGGAGTGTCCGTAGCGCCGCCCTTTCCGTCAACCGCGCCATTGACCGAAGCGGTATAGGCCGAGCGAGGCTGGACCAGCGTACGCGTGGCCGAAGGGCTGTTATCGACCGGCAGGCCGCCTTGCGTCAGCGAAGCCTGAACCGTAACAGCGTTTGCCGCAGAAATCTTGAACGGCGCAGTCAGACGGAAGGTCGGGTTGGTGGTGCAGGCGACATCCACGCCGACGATATAAGAAACGGTCTGCGAGGTAGCCGTCCCACCCGTCGACAACACCGCCGAGGGCGTGCACCCAGCGGCGCCTTGCAGTTGGAGCTGCGGCGTACCCACGAAACCAGCGATGCCCGTATAGGTGAAGGTCATCACATAGTTGCCGGGAGCCAGAGCACCTGCGCCCGCGCTCAGCGAGACGACGAGATCGGTTTCAACACCCACACCCGACGCGGGGGTCGACAGACCCGCGACCGGCACGGTGGCTTGCGAAGCCAGACCGTAAGGCGAGGCCGTGGTGCCCGTGTACACGGTGATACCCGCAACGCGTGCCGTCGTGATGTCCATTGCGCCGGCAGCGCCGGCGAAGCCGATGGCCGACACGGCGGCAGCGGCAAGAAGAAGCTTCTTAGTCATTCGGGAATGTCCCCCAGAGAAACGAATTGAGTGGCGTAGCCAAAGTGTGAGCGCCTTTCGGCCACAGTTCAGACCCTTGTGAGGGGAATGGCTGCGCCACGGCAACCTGCTTCTAACGTGGCTATCAGAACGCCGTCAAGGCATGACGGCGATATGGATCGACGTAACTCGACATCTATATTTTCTATGTTTTTTGCGTTCTTGCTTACGCTTTATAAACGCAGGTATCGCTGAGAGAATTCACCCAACGCGATTCGCTTAAGATGAAAGCAGCGGAACTTATTGTAAAGCTTATTCGCTTTTTCGCCTTGTTTCGGCTGCCGGCTTGAGTCCGGAGGGGCGCTTCCCCTAGTTTCGGGACGGCCTCTGGATGAGCGGCAGGCCAGCCCAGGAGAAGACGATGGCGGTCCGCACGGTGGAAGGGAATGAGGCCTGGCGCGGCGCGGCGCGCAGTGAGGCGAGCCAATGGGCGGCGACTGTAGATCGTTTTCAAAGCGAGCCGGTGCGGATCAGCCACACCCCCCGCTTCGGCCTGGATCGCGACGCGCGGTTTTTCTGCATGGGCTCATGCTTCGCGCGCAATATCGAAGAGCACTTGATTTATCGCGGCGCGAACGTGCTGAGCAAAAGGGTCGTGTCGCCTAAGTCGGAATGGCCGGCGCGCGCCAACGGCTTTCTCAACAAATTCACGACCCATTCCATGCTGCAGGAGCTTCGCTGGCTGGAAACGCCGCCCGGCGACCCGCAAGCGCACCTGACGGAAACGGCCAACGGCTGGCGCGATCTTCATCTGACGCCCGGCCTGCAGAGTTCGACGCTGGAACGGGCCCTGGAGCGGCGGGCCTGGCTGGCGGCCGAATACTTCCCTCGGCTGAGGGCGGCGGACGTCGTCCTGATGACCCTTGGCCTGAACGAGGTGTGGCGCGACCAGGAGACCGATACCCGGCTGAACGCCGCGCCGGGGCCGTGGGAGGTGCGTCGGCGGCCGGACCGCTACCAGCTAGAGATCACGGACGCGCAGGACAATCTGGACGCCCTGGAGGAGATTCGCGAGCGCCTGAAACGGCTGAACCCCGCAATGAAGATGGTGGTCACGGTGTCGCCCGTGCCGATGGGAACCACTTTCTCAGATCAAGACGTGGCCGTGGCGAACAGCCTGTCCAAATCGGTGTTGCGGGCGGCGGCGGGGGCGTTTGAAGCCCGTCACGCGGACGTGGACTACTTCCCCAGCTATGAGATCGTGACGCTGAGCCCTCGGACGTTCGCATACGGCCTCGACTGCCTGCACGTTTCGGACCAAATCGTCGGCCACGTCATGGAGCAGTTCATGCAGGCCTATCTCGGCGAGGCCGCGCCACGGCTGGCGCCGGACGACTTTACAGAGCTGAGCTACCTGGACGCTAATCCCGACGTTGAAGACGCCGTGCGCCGAGGCGACCTCTCATCCGGCTTCGAACACTGGATGCGTGCCGGGCGGGAGGAAGGCAGACCGCTGAGAACCGAGCAACTCAGCGACCGGGCGCTGAGGGCTGGCGTCTGAGGCAGCCAGCCTGCGCTGCAACCCGACCGCCACGCCTCAGCGCGCCTCATCGTTCGCGACCCCCCGCAGATAGGCCCCGTAATCGGCGCCGCCGAAGCCTTCGGCCAGGCGGGCCAGCTGGGCGGCGTCGATCCAACCCATGCGCCAGGCGACCTCTTCGGGGCAGGCGATCTTGAAGCCCTGGCGCTGCTCCAGGGTGCGCACGAAGGCGGCGGCGTCCAGCAGGCTGTCGGGGGTGCCGGTGTCCAGCCAGGCGAAGCCGCGGCCCAGACGCTCGACCCCCAGGCGGCCCTGCTCCAGATAGGCGCGGTTCAGGTCGGTGATCTCCAGCTCGCCGCGCGCGGAGGGCTGGAGGCGGGCGGCGAGCTCGGGGGCCTGGCCGTCATAGATATAAAGACCCGTCACCGCCCAGGGGGAGCGGGGGTCGTCCGGCTTCTCCTCGATGGACAGGGGGCGGCCCTGCCCGTCCAGCTCGACCACGCCGTAGCGGCGCGGGTCGGACACGCGATAGGCGAAGACCACGGCGCCGCGCCGGGCGTCCAGCGTGTCGGCGGCGCGGGCGAAGACGCGGCCGGCCTCATGGCCGTAAAACAGGTTGTCGCCCAGGATCAGGGCCGAGGGGCCGCCGTCCACGAAGTCGGCCCCGATGCGATAGGCGTCGGCCAAGCCGCGCGGCTGATCCTGCACCGCGAAGGTCAGATCGAGCCCCCAGCGCCCGCCGTCGCCCAGCAGGCTCTGGAAGGCGGGCTGGTCGCGCGGGGTGGTGATGATCAGGATCTCGCGGATCCCCGCCAGCATCAGGGTCGTCAGCGGATAGTAGATCAGCGGCTTGTCATAGACCGGCATCAACTGCTTTGAGACCGCCGTGGTCATGGGATGCAGGCGCGAGCCCGCGCCGCCGGCCAGGATGATGCCCTTCATTGGTCCGGCTCCTTGTTCAACCAGGCTTCAACCAGTTCGGGAACGCCCTCGCGCCAATCCCGGCCCAGCAAGCCGAAATCAGCCGCGATGCGCCCGCTGTCGAGCCGGGAATCAGAGGGGCGGCGCGCCGGGGCGTTCCAACTCGCGGCGGTGACGCCGGTCATCACAGGCCGGGCGGCGCCGGTGCGGCCGCTCCATTCGTCGACGAGGGCGTCGGCCAGCTCGAACCATGTCGCATCGGTCGCGCCCGCGTAGTGATAGACCTCAGCGGCCTGCGGCAGGGTCTCGTGCGCCAGGGCGGCGAGCGCCTGAGCCAGGTCGTCGACCAAAGTCGGACGGCCCTTCTGGTCGCCGACGACCCGCAACACCTCGCCAGAGCGCGCGCGCGACAGAATAGCCCCGACGAACCCCCCTGCAGACAACAGCCAGGACGTGCGCAGGATCACTCCCGCCGCGCCGGAGCGAAGCACGGCCGCCTCCCCCGCAAGCTTGCTGCGACCGTATACCGACACCGGCGCCGCCGTATCGGCTTCGACATAGGGCGCGCCCTTCTCTCCGTCGAAAACATAATCCGTCGACAGATGGATCAAGGCAGCGCCATGACGACGCGCCGAGGCGCCGATCAATCCCGGCGCCAGGCCATTGACGGCTTCAGCCCGCCAAGGTTGTGCTTCCGCCCGATCGACGGCCGTGAAGGCTGCGGCGTTAATCACCGTCGCGGGACGAACACGGCGGAAGACCTCGTCCAAGGCGGACTCGTCGGTGATGTCCAGGTCGCCTCGTGTCAGGCCGGTCACAGCGCGGCCCTGGCGGCGCAAAACGGCTGCGGTCGCGCGCCCCACCTGGCCGCCCGCCCCCAGTATCAGGACCCCCCCGCTCATCAACCTGCGTAGGACGGCGGCGGCCGCAGCCGAGAGAAGGGTCGCGACAAGCGATCGAAATGCGGATTGAAGCCCGGGTCCCGGCTGAATTGCGGGCCCCAGCGGCGCCACAGCAACCGCGACGCCGCCTCAGCCCTGGCCTGGCGCACAGGGTCGGTGTTGAAGCCGCGAGACTTTGATTCCAAGTGATAGAGGGTCGCAAAGGGGTCGTAGATCACCTTCAATCCCTGCGCCTGAGCCCGCATGCACAAGTCTACGTCGTTCCCTTCGATCGGGAATGCGGCCGAGTCGAAGCCGCCCAGTTCCCGGAACGTTTCGGCGCGGATGGCGATACAGGCGCCGGTTACTGCGACGCAACCATGCACCAAGGCATGTCGGCCCAGATAACCCGGCGACGAACCCATGTCGCCCACGCCCTCATGGGTCAGAAACGAATACACCTCTTCTCGCGCGACGAAGCCGGCATGCTGGATCGTCCCGTCTGCGTAAAGCAGACGGCAACCGACAAGGCCGACGTTCGGACGCTGCGCCTGGCTGACCAGCTCGTCCAACCAGTCGCGGGTGCGAACCACCGTGTCGTTGTTGAGGAAGATCAGGACGTCAGCGTCTGTCTGGGCCGCAGCAAGATTGTTCATCAGCGCCCAGTTGAATTCGCCCTGATACGGCATGATACGCGCATCGCCAGCGGCCTCCAGCTGCGCAAGATAGGCCAGCGTCTCAGGCTCCTGGCTTTCATGATCGATGATCAACAGCTCGTAAGGCGTCGCATTGGCGGGCCGCATCGCGAAGATGCTCTCCACGCAAGGCCGCAGCAGGTCGACGGCGTCCCGGGTCGCAATAATGATGCAGGCCTTCGCCGCATCGGCACGACGACGCACGCGCACAGCCCCTGGAACGCGAGCGCCAAGCTCGTCTTCATGATCTGACGCCACGGCCCCCTCGGCGCGGAAATGAGACTCGACCGCCTGGCGCCAAGAAATGGATCCGGAATCTTCAGGCCACCGGCTCAACAGAACCCGACCCACGTGATCAATCACGCCGCCCTCGGCGTCGATACGCAGCATCAGGTCAGCAGCAAAATGATCGCCGGCCGCCTCTTCCAAGCTGAATCGGCGGAGAGCTTCAGTGTTGAAGGCCGCTCGTTGACCGACATAGGGTGTCTGAAGCAGCAGGTCCCGGTCAAAGCCCGGCTTCAACACCGGATCCTTGCGGCGGCGCAGAACGGCGTCCATTTCCTGCTGCCCGTCCGCAAAGCAATCTTCATCAAAATAGACAGCCTGCACCTGGGCGCTTCGGTCCATGCGCGCAGCGATCCGGCGCACCGCGCCGGGGGCGAGGTCATCGCCGGCGCGCACAAAGAGACAGAACTCGCCTCGTGCGCCTACCTGTTCGACCGCAGCCATGAGACGCTGGGCCGGCGCCGACGGCTCGGCCAGATGGATGGAAACGCCACCAAGTCCCTGCCAACTGCACCGATTACGCAGGTCTTCCGCCAAGGCGGCCTGGCTGCTGTCGATGACGAGAGCGACGGACAGCCTCTCCAACGGCGCCGTCTGCGCCAGCAGGCTGCGAACCGTGTCATCCAGTGCGCGCGGAGGGGCGCCGACCGCGTCCACCACGACCAAACCTCTCCGTGACGACGATGCCGCGTCCAGGCCGCTATCGCGCCAAGCCGCAGCGTAGGCGCCATAGTCGGACAGAGGCTGGGCAAGACCGCTTTCGGCCGCAGGCAGACGCGCCTCCAGCCGCTCAAGCAAGGCGCGCACCTCGCCAAGTTCTCGCGCCGCCGCCGCGATATCGTCCAGCACCTGCTCTTCAGGCTGCAACCGAACGCGCGCAATCGGGACGCCCAGGACTTCGACCTCGACCTCGCCGCCATTTCGGCGCGCCATTTCAGCAGGTAGGCTGAGTTCAAAACCAAAGCGCCCGTCGCCGCCGAAACGATCTTGGATGTCGCGCCGGAACAAGTTGGTTGTCGTCGCGGAACACAAGGCGCCGCCGGACCAGGCTTCCACGATCGCCGACTGGGCGATGTCATCTAAGCGCACCGCCCAGCCACGGATCACGTGCCCGTCGACCTGCTCAATCCGGCCATCGGCTTTGGCGAATTTTTCCAGCCACGCCACGACCTCGGCGCCGCCGATCAACTCTGGACCGACGACCTGACTGAACTGAGGATCGCTGAACAAGAGCCAGTAAACGCGCGTCCACGACCTCGCCTGCACGATGGCGAGCCGCCCCCCTTCCGACAGCGGCAGACGCCCCGCGGCCCAAGCCCGCAGAAGCTCGCTGGGACTAGTTTCCTCCTCACGCCAGGGGCGCTCGCCCTTCTGGAAGTCCGGCTCCAGACGTTCAAGGAACTCGGGCGAGGTGAAAAACGTGCGTACCAGTCTGTCCGACGGCCATGCCGTCATTTCCTGCACAATAGCTTCCGCCTCGGCTTCACGACGCAATGCGAGCCGATACAGGTTTCGAACGTCTTCCTCGTTCCAGACAGCCTCGACCGTTTCCAACCCTGCCACCATGCAATCCCCGTACACACAGGTCCGTCTCTAGACTGCTCCAATCGCTTCGTCGATCCAGACGCATTTAGGACACGCTCAGCGCGGGACCGCCGCTACCAAGATAACGCTAGAAAGATCGACGATATATTTTGTAGGAAATATCTTGACGACGGGAACAGGACTTGGTCTGCCGCACGCGATGTCGGTTGACTGCATTAGACGCCTCGGAGCCCTTCATGAGTGACAAAATGCCGACGCCTCAGGGCGTTGTTCGGAGCATCACCGAACTAGGCGCGCCGCTGATGGGCCGTCGCCAGTCGACACAGGAGTTGAAACGTCAGGCGGAGAAGGCGCGCACCCAGAGAGATTGGGCGCTGGATCTGGCCTATCGCCGCCAGATCTCCGGCATGGAGCCGACCAAGCCCGGCGCCTGGATTCAAAAGGGTCACGCCCTGAAGGAAGCGGGCTTCCACAGCCGCGCCGCCGAGGCTTACCTCAAGGCGAGAGAACTGGGGGGCGACGAGGGCGAAGCGGCTCTGCAATTGGGCCACCTGGCCAAAATTCGCGGCGACTTCGACACTGCAGCCCGCGAATTCGAGACCGCCGTCGCCTTGGGTCATCCGGCTGCGGACCAGATCGCGCTGGAACTCAAGCTGCTTCGACGGATCGACAACACCCTCGTTTTCCGGGGCGTCAATCCCAAGGCTCCCAAGGCGCCTCTGCGCGTCTTCCTGTCCGTGCCCGGCGGCCAGGTCCAAGAGGGCGACAAGGAAGCGGCTGCGGCCGGCCTGGGCGCCGCCGACTATTCCTACTCCTTCGCCATGCGCGGCTTCATCCAGGCCTTCGAGGAGATGGAGGTCGATTACACGGTGATCGACAAGCCCGAATACATCTCGGACATCCGTGAGCGCTCGGGCGCCGAGATCAACATTCACCTGGGCTTCTATCCGCCGGAGCGGATGCGGGTGCTGAAAGGCGCCTACAACATCAACTGCTTCGCCTGGGAGTTCGACCGACTGCGCCTGCCGACCGAGGCCTTCAGTCACCACGCCTTTGCTGACCAGGCCCAGATGCTGGATGTCGCAGACGAACTGTGGGTCACGTCGCAGCACGCGACCGACGCTGTCGCCGCCCAGATCACCAAACCCGCCACGCGCGTACCCTCGCCGGTGCTGTCGAACCTGAGCCGACGACCGCGCTCACAACGTCCGGACCTGCGTGAACTGGAGCGCATCGGCCGCGACCTGGCGGGCGTCAACTGGGAGCCGCTGAGCATCCTGCCGCGTCTTCAGCCGATGCTGGACAACGCCGCGCGGGCCAAGGCCGCCTCCCTGCCCGCCATCCTGTCCTCGCTGGACGGGGAAGAACGGCCCGAGATTTTCCTGAGCGTCTTCAACGTTCACGACTATCGCAAGCAGATCGAGCCCATGCTGACCGGGTTCATGCGGTTCCTGGAGCACCGTCCGAACGCGCTGCTGCTGCTGAAGATGACGACGCCTCACCGGGCCAAGCGCCTGGCCAACCGCATCCTGATGGAAGAGCAGATTTCCGACGCCGGGCGCCTGATCCCGCCGATGGTGAGCGACCGCATCTGGCTGACCGACTCCGTGCTGACGCGCAACGAACTGAACCGGCTGTATGATGCGGCGACCTATTACGTCTGCACCTCCTATGCCGAAGGACAGAACCTGCCGCTGATCGAGGCCATGGGCCGAGGCGTGGTGCCGGTGACGGTCAATCACACCGCCATGAGCGACTATATTTCCGAAAACGACGCCATCGTCATCCCGTCCGAACGTCGCCCCTTGGATATCCGCCTGACCGCCCGCTACCGCATGTTCGGAACGGACACCAACTATGTCTCCGCCGAAGACGTCCGCGCCTCTCTGGAGCGCGCCGTGACGCTGGAGGAGGCCGACTACGCCCACAGATCTTCGGCCGCCTTCGAAGAGGTCCGCAGCCAGTTCGGCCTCGCACCCTTCGCGGAACGGTTCTGGAACACGGTTGAACAGTTGAAGGCCGGGGAGTCCCAACATGACGCGTAAGGCAGTCCTCGATGTCGGCGCCCTGTTCGAGGAGCACTGGACCGGCATTCCCAACGTCGTGGCCGCCTTGGTTCGTCATGCGCTGGACGATCAGAGCATCGACTGGGTCTTCACCCATGAAACCGTCCCGCTGCCCCGCGAACTGGTGGTGAAATTTCTACGCCAGCGTTCCGGCGCCGGTGGACTGGACGCCCTGTCTCAACTCGTCTGGGACGTGCCTCCGATCGCCCAGGCCGACGCGGCCGAGATGGTCGCGATTTTCCCGAACATCAAACCGGTCCGACGCTATTTCGGGAAGGAAGCGGCCATCATTCACGACCTCAGCCCGATCGTGACGCCGCAGTTCCACAACGCCGACAACATCTTCCACTTCGCCAACCGCATCCGTGCGGATGTGGAGACGTCCGACCACCTGTTCTGCGTGTCGCGCGCCACCCTGACCGATGTTGAAGCCTATTTCGGCAAACCAGCCTCTGAAATGTCGGTCATCCGGCTGGGTTGCGAGTTCGAACCGAACGAGCTGAGCGCCGGCGCCCTGCAGTTGCGCCCCGAACTGTCGGTTGAGCCCTATGTCGTCGTCATCGGCACTCTCGAGCCGCGCAAGAACGGCAGCCTGATCTTCGACTACCTGATGACGGATCCGGGCTTCGCCTCACGCTTCAAAGTCGTCTTCGTCGGTCGTGACGGCTGGCTGGATGAGAAAAGCCGCCTCATGAGCCGGCTGCAGGGCGCCGGCGTCGCCGCCGACCGCATCCTGTTCACCGGCTTCATCTCCAACGAAGAGCGCACCGCGCTGATGTTGAACAGCGCCTTCTGCATCTACCCGTCCTTCTTCGAAGGCTTCGGCCTGCCGGTTCTGGAAGCCGGCGCCATGGGCAAGGTCACCGTTTGCTCCAACAGTTCGAGCATGCCCGAAGTATTTCCGGAACAATGCGTCTTCTTCGACCCGACTGAACCGTTCGAGTTCGCTCAAGCCCTGCGCACGGCCGAACTTCGCGCTGCGCAGACGCGCTCCGCCGGACAATCGGTGTCGGATCTTCTGGAACGGGCCGCACCGCACGGATGGGACCGTTGCTATGCAGAAATCGCGCGCTGGGTGAAGGAACAGTGATGAGCAGCTCCCAATATTCCCACGCCCCGGTGACCGCATACGACATCGTGGTCGAGGGCGGTCGCATCTTCGGTTACGCCGCGCCGCAATCCGGCGGACCGTGCCTGCTTCGCCTTTCAGCCGACGACACGCCGATTAGCTTTGCCATGGCGGGCGGCTTTTCCGAGGTTGCGGCCGCCGAAGGGCTGCGCAGCGGCTGGTGCGGGTTTGAGCTCCATGGTCTGCGCCTGGCCATCGCCCTGGGCGAGCGTATCGAGATCGCCTGCGCCGTCTCTGGCCGCATTCTGAAAACGATGACCTTCGGCGCTGGCGACATGCCGCCGCTGTCCACGGTCAGCCGGTCGCTGAGCGTTGAAGAATTGCTGAGCGAGGTCCGTGCGCCGCGCTGCTGCCCCAACTCAGAGACGCTGCTGCCGTTCGCGCTCAATCACTATCGACGCCATGGCGTCCAATCGTTTCGGGATATGGCCTACCTGACCCTGCTCGGGCGCTGGCCCGACGCAGCCGCGCCCTATCCTGACGGCGAAATCGCCGAAGACGAAAAGCGGATATCCAGCTATATCGACGATCTGGTGTGGAGCGAGGAATTCGGCTCGCGATGGGGCGGCCAGCTGCCAGGTCCCTACCATCCGGATTTCCGCTTCGACACCACCGGCCTGCTTTAACGCGTCCAGCCCCCCGCAAAACCACCATACTGTTCACCGAGATGGTGACGGCGTTGTGATGAGCGACCGATCCACAAAGATCCACAAATATCCTCATGATCACCTTCATTCAAACGTCCGACGTCTCGAAGTATCGCCCTCTTATCGACAGGTCCTCGCTCTCGCTGAAAGCATACTGCGAGAAGTTTGGACACGCTTACGAGTGCTTCTACGGGATCAAGCGAGGCGCCAAGCCTTGGCATGCCTCTTTGAACAGGATTCCCATCCTCAAATCCTACACGCAGGCGGGATATGACGGCTGGGTCGTCTATGTTGATGCCGACGCCTATATCGCCGACCTGTCGTTCGACATCGGCGCTTACCTGGCTGAACGGAGCCAGTACGCTCTCATCGCCGCCCCCAGCGGCCTGACGCCGCCGCGATGGTGGGACATCAACGCCGGCGTTTTCGCGATCAACCTCGGGCACGACAAGGCGCGCGAGCTGGTCGATCTCTGGTTCGAAAAGTTCATGGCGCCGCCGCTAGACGTGCTCTCCGCAGAAGCCGTTTGGGGCGATGTGATCGACGACCAGGCGATCCTGCATGAGGCGTTGAATGCTGTCGACGGCTTTGAAGACGTGCTGTTGCGGGACGAAGGGGTCTTCAACTGGAACGCACGCTTCATCCGTCAGGTTGTCCGCGACGCGGCTCCTATGTGGCTGCGCATCGAGCGGATCGAACAGGCTGTCAGCCAAAGCCTAGCTGATGCGGGGATCGACGCCTCCGGCGTTCCCCAGGCCAGCGGCGGAAACAGAGAAGAGGCCAACGAAGAGTTCGTCGAGGCCATCTATAAGGTGATGTTCGGCCGCCACCCGGATCCTGGCGGTCGGCTGTCTTCGCTGGCGGCATTGCGCAGCGGCGAGCGCACCTATCGCGACGACCTGAACAGCTGCATGGAGAGCCCGGAATTCAAGGACCGCCTCCCGCAGCTTTTGAAGCGGATTTTGACGGAAGAAGAGCGACGCGCGCTGGCGGCCGCCCTAGCTTGATCGGCTAGCTCTTGGAATGCCAGTTCCAGGCATGCTGAGCCATATCGGCCAGACTCCACCTTAATCGCCAACCCAGCGTCCCGGCCGCCGCCGCATTATTGGCTACAAGGCTGGGCGCATCCCCTTGGCGTCGAGGCTGCGGTTTTGCCGGAAGCGCCCGCCCGCTGGCCTTTTCAACAGCGGCGATCAGCTCCTTGACCGTAGTTCCAGCGCCGGTGCCTAGATTGAACGCCTCGCCGCCCGGCGCGCCGTCCAACAAGCGCTGCAACGCCAACACATGGGCGTCCGCCAAGTCGAGAACGTGAACATAGTCGCGTAACGCCGTGCCGTCGCGCGTATCGTAGTCGTCGCCGAAAATCGAGAACACAGGCCTCTGACCCAGGACCGTCTGGATGGCGAGAGGCAGCGCGTGCGTCTCGGGTTCGTGGCGCTCGCCGATCCGGCCCTCGGGATCGGCGCCCGCCGCGTTGAAATAGCGCAGGATGATCGGACGGATCGCGCCAAAGCGCGTCAGGTCAGCCAGCGCCTGCTCGACCGCCAGCTTGGTTCGACCATAGGGATTGATCGGGTTTTGAGGGTGGCTCTCGTCCAGAGGCAGATACTGCGGCTCGCCATAGGTCGCGCAGGTGGATGAAAAGACGAACGGCGCGACGCCCGCATCGCTCATGGCCGCCAGAACGTTGAGCGCGCCCCCGACATTGACGGCGTAGAAGTCGCTGACCTGGTCAAAAGACAGGCCCACTTCGATCAGGGCGGCGAAGTGGATCACGCCGGCCGGGCGCCAACGCTCCAACGCGCGCTTGATGTCGGTCGCAGAGCGAACATCGCCCTCTTCCAGCGGCCCCCATTGCACGGCCTCGCGATGGCCGTTGGACAGGTTGTCGAACACGACGGGCTGAAAGCCCGCCTCCGCCAGACGCATGCACGTATGGCTACCGATGTAGCCAGCGCCGCCGGTAACTAAAATGTTGGTCATTATAGTGAATTTCCTGAGACGGCTGCTCAGCCCAGCGGTTTGCTCATATCCGCAGCCGTAAGGTCCAGGCGCCGCGCGCTGGCGCTAAACTGCCCGAACGCGCCCATGATGTGATAAAGCGAACTGGCGGGCGCCGCCTCATTGATGAAGCCCTTGCGACCCAAACGCTTGTCGCGCCAGACGCCGTTGGGCGTCAGATAGAGCCATAGAGCCCTCAACGCGTCCGCAGCCTCCAGCAGATAGCGGCGCCGTTCGCCGTCTTCTGCGGTTTCCGCCAGGATCAAAGCGGCCTTGAGCCATTCCGTCTGTGGCCAAAGCCGCGCACGCTCCCCCCGGGGGCGGCCGTCGAGGTTGATGGCGTCCACAGCGACCCGGTCGTCGCTGATCCCCCTGGCGCCGAAATCAAACAGCCGCCGGGCGAGACCTATCGAGGCGACGTCGCCGCGCAGTCGCGCGTGGCGCGCCAGCAACCAGGCCCATTCAAACTGATGCCCAGGCTCGACCAGACGGCCAGGCTCGCCGGGGGCGGGGCGCCATTGTTCGTCGAAGAACTCCCGCAGGAAACCGCCGTCTGGATCGATGAAATGCCGTTGCGCCAGGTCCACGATGTCATCGGCCATGGCGCCCCATGCGGCGTCGCCTCCCCCTTCTTCCCAGGCCAGGCAGGCTTCCAACAGATGCATGTGCGCATTGGACTGATAGGGATGCTCTCCCTGCTCCCGCCAGCCGCCGCCCGGAAGGAGCCAGTCCTTCAGCCTTTCACGAATCTGGAGGGCCGTTTTCTCCACCGCAGCGGGATCGTCCGCATGAGAGCGCCCCGCCTCCAAAGCCAGAAGCACGAAAGCCTGATCATAAAGCATGGCCGTCTCGTCCAACGGCGCGCCCTCCGCTGTCAGAAGGGTCCTGCAAAGGCCGTCTGGGCGCAAATACTCCGCCTCAAGACGCTCCAACCCGGCCCGCACGGCGCGGCGCCAGGGACCCTGCCACCCTAGCCGTCCGGCTTGGGCATAGGACCAGACCTGGCGGGCCTGGACGCGCGCTCGACGAGCGAGCTTCATGACACGGCCGTCCAAACTCAAGGCCTCGGCGAAACGGCCGTCGTCGTCCTGCCCGAGCGTCGCCCACAGGGGCAGGGCGGACTGACGCAACCAGTCCCCAAAGCGACGCCCGCCCGCGTCTAGAGTCTCCGGCTCAGGTTGTTGGAAGTCGAGATGCTGCGGGAACGCGGCGCGAACCCGTTCGACCACGCTCTTCACATCCTGAGCGCGGTCCAGATCGCAGACGAGGATGGCGTCCTCCTCAGCCACGATCGCCAGATTGCTGACCCCCAAAACCCCCACCAGCACGCCTTCTGGCGCTCGAACGAGGCATCCTTCTGAATCCTCAAAGATATGAGATCCGAACTCGCCCTCGCCCGTCTCAGCGATGGCGTCCCATGCGCCCAAATCAGACCAGGCGAAATCAACCGCCAGGACTGAGGCGCGCAGGGTCTTTTCCATGACGGCGTAATCGATGGAAATCTTGGGGGCGTTTCGAAAGGCGTCGCCCAGCACCTGGACGTGGCCTGAGGGCAGATGCTCGAGAGATCGTCTCGCCGCATCCGCCACGCCCGGCGCGCGAGCTTCCAGCTCTTCCGTCAGAGTGGCGGCCGACACGATGAAGTTGCCGCTGTTCCACAAATACCCATCTCGGATGAACTCGGCGGCGCTATCGCGATCCGGCTTTTCGCGGAACGCTTTAACAGCGGCCAACCCAGGCCCCTCCGGGTTGATGTAGCCATAGGCGGTCGAGGCCGACGTCGGCTTCACGCCCAAGGTGACGATCCGCCCGTCCGCGGCGGCGGCGGCGGCGGCCTCACGCACGGCCGCGCGGAACGCTTCATGATCGGGTACGTGATGGTCGGAAGCGACAAATACGTTCACCGCTTCCGGATCGCGCGCCAGCGTCCAGGCAGCGGCGGCGGCCATAGCAGCGGCCGAATCGCGCGCTTCCGGCTCTAGCAGAATCTGGGTCCGATCCTGCAGCTCCAATTGCTCAAGCTGCTCCAGCACCCAGTGCCGGTGCCGCGTCCCCGCCACGACGACCATCACCCCGTCGCCGATGAGCGGCGCCACACGCATGGCCGTTTCCTGAAACAGCGACCTGTTCCCAGCTAACGGTATGAATTGTTTCGGCCTGGAGGGACGAGAGGAGGGCCACAGCCGAGTGCCGGAACCACCGCACATTATCACCGGATATAGATTCATGGCATCCCATTAGACTGCGGCGCTGTCGATGCGAAGGCTAGGACAGGCGGTCGTGAACCGCTAGTGACGCGTGTCTAACAAACGATGCTGGCGAAGATGACGAAAAAAACGGCTCTGATCGTTCTGGGTATGCATCGCAGCGGCACGTCGTCGGTCGCCGGCGCGCTCGCGCTGGCCGGGGCTGCGGCGCCGAAACACCTGATGCCCGCCGCCGCTGACAACCCCAAGGGTTTCTGGGAAAGCAGCGCCGTCGCCGATTTCAACGACCGCATATTGAACCGTGAAGGCTCTAACTGGCACGACTGGCGGGCCATCCCCAAAGCACCTCTTCTGGCGGACAAATCTGCACGAAACGACGCCATCGACCTGTTGCAGGATGAATTCGGCGACGCTGCAGTCATAGTGCTGAAGGATCCCCGCATCTGCCGTATTTTCCCGTTGTGGCGTCAGGCCTTGCTGGAAGCCGGGTACAATCCTCTCGTCGTCAGCCCTGTGCGGGCTCCGTCCGAGGTGGCCGCCTCGCTGGAATCTCGAAACGCACTGAGCCGCAACCACGCGCTGCGGCTGTGGATGCGTCACGTACTGGACGCAGAGCAGGCATCCCGAGGTCTTGATAGACGTTTTGTGCTGTGGCCAGATTTCTTGCATCAGTGGCGCACGGTTTTCGACGCCATCAATAAACTTTCGGCCACAACGCTGAACCTGGACGACGCCCGCTCGAGTGAAATCGACGCCTTCCTGTCAACCGACCTCAGACGACAGTCGGACGCCTCGCCCCCGCCTTCAGCCGTAGCCCGAACCTATGGTCTGCTGGCGCAGTTGTCGCGTCACGGCGAACACTCGGATCTGCATTTCGCCCTGGACGATCTCCGCAGCGACTTCGACCAAGCCTGCGACCTGTTCAGCGACGCGCCGCGTTAGCGGGCCAAGCGCCTTCAGGCGTGACTCCCGCGTCCGTGCCCGCTATCGAGCGCGCACCATGATAGAGACTGATCGGCAATCCGAGGAACGCGGCTGGGAGACGGCGAAGACGCTCGCCGAGGCCCTGCCCTATATCCAGGTGTATGACCGCGAGACCGTGGTCATCAAATACGGCGGCCACGCCATGGGCGAGAGCGCCGTGGCCCGGCAGTTCGCCGCCGACGTGGTGCTGCTGAAGCTGATGGGGGTGAACCCCGTGGTCGTGCACGGCGGGGGGCCGCAGATCAGCGCCATGCTGGACAAGGCGGGGGTGAAGTCGGCCTTCGTCGACGGCCTGCGCGTGACGGACAAGGACACCATGTCGGTGGCCGAGATGGTCCTGTCCGGCGCCGTGAACAAAGAGATCGCCCACTGGATCACCGTCGCCGGCAAGGAAGCCGACGTGCGCGGCGTCGGCCTGTCGGGCAAGGACGCCGGCCTGCTGACGGTCGAGAAGACCAAGCGCACCAAGCGCGACCCCGACAGCATGATCGAACACGAGGTCGACCTGGGCTTCGTCGGCGAGCCGACCAAGGTCGATCCCAAGCTGATCAAGGGCCTGATCGCCTCGGAGACCGAGGACTGGGTGCCGGTCATCGCCCCCATCGGGGTGGCGGAAGACGGCCTGACCTACAACGTCAACGCCGACACCGTGGCCGGGGCCGTCGCAGGCGCCCTGCACGCCAAGCGGATGCTGCTGCTGACCGACGTGCCGGGGGTCAAGGGCGCCGACGGCGAGATCATCCGCCAGATGACGCTGGAAGAGGCGCAAGGCCTGATCGACGACGGCGTCGCCACCGGCGGCATGATCCCCAAGCTGGAGACGGCCATGGCCGCCGTCCGCGCCGGGGTCGAGGCCGTGGTCATCCTGGACGGGCGACGTCCGCACGCCATGCTCGTCGAACTGTTCACCGAGCACGGCGCCGGCACCCTGGTGAAGGCGAAGTGACGGCAGACGCTTCGGGCGGGCCGCTGGCGGCGAGCACCGAGATCGGCGCCGACCTGCGCCACGTGCGGTCCTGGGTGTTCGACCTCGACAACACCCTTTACCCGCCGGAAAGCCAGTTCCTGACGCAGGTCGAGCAGCGCATCAACCAGTATGTGGTGCGCACCTCGGGCCTGCCGTCGGCCGAGGCCTTGAGCGTGCAGAAGGGTTATCTGCACGACTACGGCACCTCCCTGGCCGGGCTGATGCTGCACTATCAGATCGACCCGCACGACTTCCTGGCCGAGGTGCATGACGTGCCGTTGGACGTGCTGACGCCCGATCCCGGCCTGCACGCGGCGCTGGAGCGGCTGCAAGGCCCGCGTCTGATCTTCACCAACGGCTCGATCGGCCACGCCCGGCGGGTGATGGAGCGGCTGGAGCTGACGCGCTTCTTCGACGGCGTCTTCGCCCTGGAGGACGCCGACCTGATCCCCAAGCCGGACCCGCGCACCTTCGACAAGATGCTGGCCCGCTTCGGCGTCGATCCGGCGACCGCCTGCTTCTTCGAGGACACGCCCAAGAACCTCGAACCGGCGCACGCCATCGGCATGACCACCGTCCTGGTCGGGCCCAAGGCCTTCACCGCCGAGGGCGACCACATCCAACACCGGGCCGCCTCCCTGGGCCCCTTCCTGGCTGCCGCCATGCTTGACGGAGATCCGCAATGACCGACCTGACCCACCTGGAATCCGTGATCGAGGCCGCCTGGGAAGATCGCGCCGAGGTATCCTCGGCCACGCGAGGCGAGGTGCGCGACGCCGTCGAGACCGCCCTGGCCCTGCTGGATTCCGGCCAGGCGCGCGTCGCCTCGCGCGGCGAAGACGGCGTGTGGACCACGCATCAATGGCTGAAGAAGGCGGTGCTGCTGTCCTTCCGCCTGAACGACAACGTCGTCATGCGCGCCGGACACGCCCCGACCCTGCCGCTGTCGGCCGATCACCCGGCCGCCGTCGGCCCCTTCTGGGACAAGGTGCCCAACAAGTTCGGCGACTGGAGCGCGGCCGACTATCAGGCCGCCGGCTTCCGCTCGGTGCCCGGCGCCATCGTCCGTCGCGGCGCCTATGTCGGCAAGAACGTGGTGCTGATGCCGTCCTTCGTGAACATCGGCGCCTATGTCGATGAAGGCTCGATGGTCGACGCCTGGGCCACGGTCGGGTCGTGCGCCCAGATCGGCAAGAACGTCCACCTGTCGGGCGGCGCCGGCATCGGCGGCGTGCTGGAGCCGCTGCAGGCCAACCCGACCATCATCGAGGACGGCTGCTTCATCGGCGCCCGCGCCGAGGTCGCCGAGGGCGTGATCGTCCGCGAAGGCGCGGTCCTGGCCATGGGCGTCTATCTGTCGGGCTCGACCAAGATCGTCGACCGGGCGACCGGCGAGATCTTCCGCGGCGAGGTGCCGGCCTATTCCGTCGTGGTGCCGGGCGCCCTGCCCGACCCGAACGGCGGCCCCAGCCTGTATTGCGCCGTCATCGTCAAGCGCGTCGACGCCCAGACCCGCGCCAAGACCGGCGTGAACGAACTGCTGCGCGACTGATTCCCAAGCGGCGCTGTCGAAACAGGCTCGTCAATCGTTCCGAAACCGGCCTAATGGCCCAATAGGTTTCGGAAGAGGGAACCATGGCTGTTCATCGACTGCGGCGGATCGCGATCTCGATCAGCGTCCTGGGCTTGCTGGCGACGCCGCTGGCCGCTTGCGGCGGGGGCGGAGGGGGTGGTGGAGGCGGCATCGTCACGCCCACGCCTCCACCGCCGCCGCCGCCACCGCCGCCGCCGCCTCCTCCACCACCGCCCCCGCCACCCCCTCCGCCGATCCCGTCGGAAGCCTCGCGCGAATACCAACGCAACTGGGGCGTGGCCGATGCTCAGGCCATCGCCGCCTGGCGCACGGGCGCGACCGGGCGCGGCGTCACCGTCGGGGTGGTGGATTCCGGCATCCGCATGAACCATCAGGACCTGGGCGCGAACATCTCGCCCCTGTCCACAGACATCGTCGCCGGTCGCAACGAGCGCGAGGGCGAGGACCGGCACGGGACGCGGGTGGCCAGCGTCATCGCCGCGCCCTTCAACAACTACGGCACGGTCGGAGTGGCCTTCAACTCGACCATCCTGTCGGTCCGAGCCGACGTCAGCGACTGCGCCAAACCCGAAGACAAGATGTGCTTCAAAAGCAGCGACCTGGCGCGCGCGCTGGATTACGCGGTTCAGAACGGGGCGCGGGTGATCAATCTATCGCTCGGCGGCGAAGGCCCGCTGGGCGCCCAGTTCGAGGCGGCCCTGCTGCGCGCGATCAATGCGGGCGTGGTCTTCGCCATCGCCTCGGGCAATGAGGAGGGCGCCAACCCCGAATGGCCCGGCCGCTACGCCAGCGATCCGCGTTTCGCCGGCGCCATCATCGTCACGGGGGCGCATGACCAGGCCCAGCAGATCGCCGCCTTCTCCAACCGCGCCGGCGTGTCGCAGAACGCCTTCCTGTCCGCGCCCGGCGTCGACGTCATTGTCGACTGCGAGGACGAGGGCTGCTGGCGGGTGAACGGCACCTCCTTCGCCTCGCCCGCCGTGGCGGGGGCGCTGGCCCTGCTGCTGGAGGCCTTCCCCAACCTGACCGGACGGCAGGCCATCGACATCCTGCTGCGCACCGGGCGCGAGGCGGGCGATGCGGGAACCGACATCGTCTACGGCCGCGGCCTGCTGGACATCGCCCGCGCCTTCCAGCCGGTGGGCGCGACCTCGGCGCCGATGGCGACCGGGGCGGCGGTGAATATCGCGCTGGAGCCCGGCGCCCATGTCGGCGGACCGTTCGGCGACGCCCTGGGCCGCACGGGGGCGCTGAGCACCATCGCCTATGACGAATATGAGCGGCTGTTCCGCGTGGACCTGGGCGCCGCCTACGGCCCCGCGCCGCGCCGCAGCTATCAGCCCAGAAATCCGACGCCGATGCAGCAGTCGCAGGTGACGCTGGATGCGCCGGGCGGGACGCGTCTGTCGCTGGCCGCCGCCACGCCGGTGGCCGTGCCCGAGCCGGTGGTCGCCCGCTACACCCCGTTTGACGCGCCGTGGCTGGGCGACGAGACGCGCAGCGAGGCTCTGTTCGACGTGCAGGCGGGTCCGCTGTCCCTGACCGCCTGGCAGGGTCAGGGCGGCGCCAGCTCGCCCTTCCGCAGCGGGTCCGGCGACGGTTTTGTGGCCCTGACCCAGGCGGACCACGCCCTGCGCGGGGGGCTGAAGCTCGGCGCCCTGACCTTCAGCGCCGAGACCGGGTCGGGCGACCGCCGCGCGCCGCTGCGTCCGGTCGAGCGCGACGCCTCGACCTACGCCCGCGCCGGGCTGGACTGGCGTTTTGCAGGCGAGGAGCAGGATCGCGGCGGCCAAGACCGAGGGGGCCTGTCGTTCAGCGTCGGGTCTCTGGACGAAGGGATGGGGCCGCTGGGCGCCTATCTGCCGACGCGCTCGGACTTCGCCCTGCCGTCGCGCACCCGCTTTGCGGCGGTCGGGGCGGATGTGGCGCTGGGACGCGGTTTGACCCTGTCGGGCGAGGCGGGCCTGGGCCGCACCGAGCTGGAGGGGCGGTTCCTGCATCTGTCCGCCCCGGCGCTCAGCTCGACCTGGCGCATCGCCCTGCAGTCGGCCTGCCCGTCCTGGTCAATCGCAAAGGCGCTGGGCTGCAGCAGCCTGAGCTGGGAAATTTCCCAGCCGCTGCGGATCGAGGACGGGACGTTCAGCGCCTTCCTGGCCGATGCGCCGTTGGAGTATTTCGACCCGGTGACCTTCTCGGAGCGGCGCTTCTCGGCCGCGCCGTCGGGACGGCAGATCGACTTCAGCGTCCGCAGCCTGCACGCCCTGCCCGGCCGGTCGTGGCTGCAGCTGGAGGCCGTGGCCAGCCGCGAAGAACAGCACCGCGCCGACGCCCCGACCGGCTACGCCCTGCTCGGCAGCTGGCGGCGAGGGTTCTGAGACGCGCTATTTTTCCTCCCCACAGCGTGGGGAGGGGGACCGCGTAGCGGTGGAGGGGCTGTCCGCGCGCTGACGCGAACAGATGGCGAGACGGCGAGCTGATTCTGACAGGCCAGCGCCCATAGCTGGCCCCTCCACCACTTCGTGGTCCCCCTCCCCATTGCATGGGGAGGAAAGCAAAAAGGCCGGCGATCGCTCGCCGGCCTTTGCTGTTTCAGCCTGTAGCTTCGCGCTTAGCGCTCGACGCACAGGGCCACGCCCATGCCGCCGCCGATGCACAGGGTGGCCAGACCCTTCTTGGCGCCCGAGCGCTTCATCTCGTGCAGCAGGGTGGTCAGGACGCGGGCGCCTGACGCGCCGATGGGGTGGCCGATGGCGATGGCGCCGCCGTTGACGTTGACCTTGGCCGGGTCGAGGCCCAGCTCCTTGACCACGCACAGCGACTGGGCGGCGAAGGCCTCGTTAGACTCGATCAGGTCCAGATCGGCGACGGTCCAACCGGCCTTCTCCAGCGCCTTCTTCGAGGCCGGGATCGGGCCCGTGCCCATGATGGCCGGATCGACGCCCGCCGTGGCCCACGACGCGATGCGGGCCAGCGGCTTCAGACCGCGCGCCTTGGCTTCATCAGCGCTCATCAGCACCAGCGCCGCTGCGCCGTCGTTGATGCCCGAGGCGTTGGCGGCCGTCACCGTGCCGTCCTTGACGAAGGCGGGCTTCAGCTTCTGCATCGCCTCCAGGGTGGCGCCGTGGCGGATGTATTCGTCCTGATCGACCACCACGTCGCCCTTGCGCGTGGAGATCGTCACCGGCGCGATTTCATCGACGAACTTGCACGCCTTCTGCGCGGCCTCGGCCTTGTTCTGGGAGGCGACGGCGAAATCGTCCTGAGCCGCGCGGTCGATCGACCATTTCTCGGCGATGTTCTCGGCCGTCTGGCCCATGTGATAGCCGTGGAAGGCGTCGGTCAGGCCGTCCAAGATCATGGTGTCCTTCAGCGCCAGATCGCCCATCTTCTGGCCGGTGCGAATCTGCTGGGCATGCGGCGACTGGCTCATGCTTTCCTGACCGCCGGCGACGACGATCTTCGCATCGCCCTGCACGATCTGCTGATAGGCCAGGGCGACGGCGCGCAGGCCCGACCCGCACAGCTGGTTCAGGCTCCAAGCCGGCGTCTCATTGGCCAGGCCGGCGCCGATGGCGGCCTGACGCGCCGGGCCCTGGCCCGCGCCGGCCTGCAGCACCTGGCCCAGGATCACCTCGTCCACATCGGCGGGCGCAACGCCCGCGCGCTCCAGCGCCGCCTTGATGGCGACCTCGCCCAGCTTGGAGGCCGGCAGGGTCGACAGGGCGCCGAGGAAGGAGCCGACCGGCGTGCGGGCGGCGGAGACGATGACGACGTCGGTCATTTTTATTCACTCCCTGGAGAAATCTTGGCGGGGTTGTGCCGCATTCGGCCGCGGCCGTCACCTGTTGCGATGCAGCAATCAGCAAAACGTCATCGCCGCGTCGCAGCAAGAGCCGGGAACGATGGCCGCAGACGCGCTTTGAAACAGGGAAGGAGACGTCGCCCCGTTGAGAGTTCGTCCATGCTGAAACATCTGGCCCGCCGCATCTGCACCCCCGACGAGCTCGACATGATCGAGCATTATCAGACGCGCGCCGAGCGCATGGCCGACCTGTGGGTTCACCTGATCGGGCTGGCCTTGGCGGTGGCGGGCGGCGTGGTGCTGGCGGTGCTGGCCAGCGTCTATGCAGGCGTCGGCGCGGCGGTTTCGACGGCGATCTACGCCCTGTGTCTCGTGGCCATGCTGGCGGCCTCGACCGTCTACAACCTGACCCATCCCTGCGCCGCGCGGCCAGTGCTGCGGCGGCTGGACGAGGCGGCCATCTTCCTGATGATCGCGGGCAGCTACACGCCGTTCACGGCGGTGCGCTTCGAGGGGGCCTGGTCTGTCGGATTCACCGCCGCCGTCTGGACGATGGCTTTGGTCGGCGCAGCGGTGAAGATGCTGGCGCCGCGCCTGTCGGACGCCTTCTGGAGCGTGATCTACGTCCTGTTCGGCTGGGTGGCGGTGTTCGCGCTCAAGCCGATGATCGAGACGGTGCACCCGCTGGCGCTGAGCCTGCTGGTCGTCGGCGGGCTGATCTACACGTCCGGCGTCTTCGTCTTCGTCAGGCAGAAGGTGAAGTTCCGCCGCGCCATCTGGCACGGCTTTGTGGTGACGGGCGCGGGCGTCCACTGGGCAGCCATCTTGATCGGCGTGGTGCTGGTCAACGGCTGAGCCGACTAGGAAAGACGGGACTCGCCTTCGCCGCCGCAATGCGGGATGCTTGGGCGTTGCAACATCGCGAGAACAAGCGTGGCCGACAAGAAATCCGAGGGCGGAAAAACCCGTGACGGCATGGTCGTCATCAAGAAATATGCAAACCGGCGGCTCTATAACACCGCCACCAGCGCCTATGTGACGCTGGACGATCTGGCGCGGATGGTGCGCGAAGGCGTGGAATTTACCGTCCATGACGCCAAGACCAACGACGATCTGACGCGCCAGATCCTGACCCAGATCATCTTCGAGGAGGAGAGCCGGGGCGAGGCCCTGCTGCCGGTGCAGTTCCTGCGTCAGCTGATCGGCTTCTACGGCAACTCCATGCAAGGGGTGCTGCCGTCCTATCTGGAGATGTCGCTGGACAGCTTCACCCGCCAGCAGGAGCAGTTGCGCGGCCAGTTCACCCGCGCCTTCTCTGCGGCGCCCGGCGGCAATCTGATGGAAGAAGCCGTGCGCCAGAACATGGCCATGTTCGAGCGCGCCATGCGGATGTTCCCCGGCTTCGCCCATGCCCGCGCCGAAGACGAAGCGGCGGAGGCGTCGCCCGCCGAAGCCAAGACGGCGCCGGCCAAGGACGACGCGGCCCTGGACGAGATGCGCCGCCAGATGGACGAGATGCGGGCTCAGATCGACCGCCTCGCCCAGTCCAAGGACTGAACCGGGATGACGGACGAGATCCGTCCGATCGGCGCGGCGGGCCCGATGAACGACCCCGTGGTCGATGAGCGGGGCGACAAGGACCGTCGCCGTCGCGAGCGGCGTCGCGCGCGCGCCCTGGTCCCGACCGAGGCCGAAGCGGCGGATCAGGCGGCCGATCCTGCCGCCTCCCCGGCAAAGCCTGCCGTCACCCCGCCCCCGCCGCCCGCCGCCTTCGCCGCTCAGGTGCTGGGCCAGTCAGGGCAGAAGCGCGGGCTGAAGGGCGGCGCTCCGGTGCTGGACGCGGCGCGCACCACCTATCTGGGCCGGGAATATTCAGGGCGGCACGACCGGCGCCCCTCGCCGGGTCGGGCGCGCAAGACCGAGATCTGACGGCGACTGGCGCCTGAATTGCGAGGACGCAGGCTCAACCGTCTTCGGATCGCGCCATGCCCGCCGTTCTCAGCCTCGCCGCCCGCCTGTTCGACGCCACCGTGGTGGCGGTGATCTTCCTGGCGTTCAGCTAGGGGGCGATGGCGCCCCCGCCCACTGCCCCGGCATCCTCCCCACTGTCCCCTACACTCCGCCGTCATCCTCGGGCTTGACCCGAGGATCGAGCACAGCAGCGTGCTCACGGTCGACCGTTGAGCAGACGGACAACTGGATCGTCGGGTCAAGCCCGAGGATGACGGGGTGGTGGAAGGAAGGGCGTGAGAGCAGGCCGCTCATGAGCGAAGCGACCGCCGCCTCAGAACTCCGTCACCGCCCCCGGTCGGCGCGAGCGCGACTTCAGCCACATCACGCCCAGCAGGTCCGAGAAGGACGCCCGCAGCCGGCCCCAGTTGGTGTATTTCGACCGGCCCGTCTCGCGGTGGCGGTGATCGACCTCGAGGTAGCGGTTCTCATACCCCTCGCGGATCATCAGGGCGGGCAGATAGCGGTGGATGTGATCGAAGTAGGGCAGGCGCAGGAAGACGTCGCGGCGGAAGGCCTTCAGCCCGCAGCCGGTGTCGTCGGCGTCGTCGCCCAGCAGTTTCCTGCGGATGCGGTTGGCCCATAGCGACGCCTGGCGCTTGGCGTTGCTGTCCTGACGCTTGGCGCGCACGCCGCCGACCAGGGCGACGCTGGGCGGGGCGGCGATCAGGGCGTCGACCAGGCGCGGGGCGTCGGCGGGCGGGTTCTGGCCGTCGCCGTCCAGGGTGACGATGATCGGCGCCCGCGCGGCCAGGACGCCGGTGCGCACCGCCCGGCTCTGCCCCGCGTTGGTTCCGTGCGACAGCACCCGCAGGGCGGGCAGTTCGGCCATCGCCGCCTGCAGCTCGGCCAGGGTGGAGTCCCGGCTGGCGTCGTTGACGAAGATCATCTCATAGGACCGCCCGGCGAAGGCCTCGGCGATTTCGCGCGCCAGGGGCACGGCGGCGCCGGATTCATCATGCACGGGCACGACGACGGAAATGTCGGGCGAGGAAGCGGAGCGGTCGGTCATCGGCCTTCCTTAGCGCAGGCCGCGCCTCGGCGAAACGGCGCGTCCACAGCCGTCGCACAAGGCGAAGCTTCCGGACGCCGCGTCCGGCGTGATACGAGTGCGCCATGAACCGCCCGAACCTGGATCATTACATCGCCGGCTGGCGCGGCCCTGTCCTTGCGGCCCTGCTGGCCCTGATCGCCGGCCTGCCCGGCCTGCTGCTGCTGCCGCCGCTGGACCGGGACGAGAGCCGCTTCGCCCAGGCGACGGCCCAGATGCTGGAAGGCGGCGACTATGTCGACATCCGCTTCCAGGACGATCCGCGCTGGAAGAAGCCCATCGGCATCTACTGGATGCAGGCCGCCGCCGTGGCCGTGACTTCGGACGTCGAGGACCGCACCATCCAGCCCTATCGCCTGCCGTCCCTGCTGGGCGCCATGCTGGCGGCCTGGGCCGTGGCCTGGGCGGGCGCCGCCCTGTTCGGCAACAGGGCGGGCTTCCTGGCCGGCGTGATGCTGGGCGCGACCTTCCTGCTGTCGACCGAGGCGGGCATCGCCAAGACCGACGCCATGCTGGCGGGTCTGACCACCCTGTCGATGGCGGCGCTGGCGCGCATCTACATGTCCACGCGGGCGGGCGAGAAGTCGAACCGGCTGCACAAGCTGCTTTTCTGGGTCGGGATCGGCCTGTCCATCCTGATCAAGGGACCGATCGGCCTTCTGGTCGTGGCGCTGGCCGTCATCGCCCTGTCGATCTGGGACCGCAACATCAAATGGCTGGGGCAGTTGGGATGGGGCTGGGGCCTGCCGCTGACGGCCCTGCTGGTCGGGCCCTGGGCCATCGCCATCACCATCGCCACCGACGGCGGCTTCTGGCGCGAAGCCATCGGCGGCGACCTGGCGCCCAAGATCGCGGGCGCGCACGAAAGCCACGGCGGCTTCCCCGGCATGTATGTGCTGTTGTCGCCGCTGCTGCTGTTCCCCGTCACCCTGATGCTGCCCGCCGCCCTGTCGACGGGCTGGCATCGCCGGGCCGAGCCGGCGATCCGCTTCGCCGTCTGCTGGCTGGTCCCGGCCTGGCTGATGTTCGAACTGGCCCCGACCAAGCTGTGGCACTACACCCTGCCCACCTTCGGCGCGATCGCCCTGCTGGCCGCCGCCGCCCTGACCCAGCCGATCGGCAAGGTGTCGCGGGTGACCGGCGCCTTGCTGGGCCTGTTCGCGGCCGTGGTCATCTGCCTGATCACCGTCTACGGCCTGACCGAGTTCGGCCGCTCGACCGCCCAGACTTGGGCCACCGTCACCATCGTCTTCGCCGTCATGGCCGCGGCGGTCGGAGGCTTCCTGCTGGTCAACCGCGCGGCGATCACCGGGGTGCTGATCGCCGTCGTCTTCGGCATTCTGGCCCATGCGGGCCTGGCAGGGACCATCCGCCAGCTGCGCCCGCTGTCGATCGCGCCGCGCCTGGTGCAGACGCTGGACTCGGCCGAGCTGAACCCCGCCCAGGGCCGCTATCCGGGGCCGGTGGCCATCACCACCTTCCATGAGCCCAGCTTCGTCTTCCTGACCGGCAAGGACACCCAGCTGACCGACGGCGCCGGCGCCGCCCGCGCCCTGGCCGAGGGTCGTCCGGCCATCGTCGAGGCCCGCGACGACGAGGCCTTCCGCCGCGCCCTGGCCGACCTGGGCGCCGCCGGGCGGGCCGTCGGCGTGGTCACCGGCCACAACTATTCCTCGGGCGACGACGTGCGCCTGACCGTCTACGCGCCGGCGGGTTCAGGCGACAGGAGCGCGCGCTGATGGGACGTTTCATCCAGATCGTCGAGGTCGGGCCGCGCGACGGCCTGCAGAACGAGAAGACGGTGCTGGAGCCCGCCGTGCGCGCCGACTTCGTCCAGCGGCTGGAGGCGGCCGGGGCGAAACGCATCGAGGCGGTCAGCTTCGTCCACCCCAAATACGTGCCCCAGATGGCGGGCGCCGAAGAGGTCATGGCCGCCCTGCCCCGCCTTGAGGGCCGCAGCCGCATCGGCCTCGTCTTGAACGGCAAGGGCTACGACCGCGCTCTGGGCACGGCGGTGGACGAGGTCAACGTCGCCATGTCCGCCACCGACGGCTTCGGCCTGAAGAACCAGGGCCTGACCGTCGACCAGCAGGTGCAGATGCTGGCCGACATCATGGCGGGCCGCGCCAATGCAGACGGCGCGCCCGGCGCGACGCCGAAGCTGTCGGCCACCCTGTCCTGCATCTGGGGCTGTCCGTTCGACGGCGAGGTTTCAGTCCAGCAGGTCGGCGACCTGGTCGCCCGCATCGCCGCGCTCGGCGTCGAGGAGATCGCCCTGGCCGACACCATCGGCGTCGGCGATCCGTGGAGCGTGACCAAAAAGGTCGAGGCCGCCCGAAAGGCCGCGCCGGATGCGACCCTGCGCCTGCATTTCCACGACACCCGCAACACCGGCCTGGCCAACGCCTACGCCGGCGTCGAGGCCGGCGTCGACGTGCTGGACGCCTCGGTCGGCGGCATCGGCGGCTGCCCCTTCGCGCCTGGCGCGACCGGCAACATCGCCACCGAGGATCTGGTCTACATGCTGGAGCGCGCGGGCTATTCAACCGGCTACGACCTGGACGCCCTGATCGAAACCGCCCGCTGGATCGGCGCCCAGATCGGCAAGCCCAACCCCAGCGCGCTCAGCCGTGCGGGCGGATGGCCAATCCGCTCAGCGTCCTAGGCCGTCGCTGGTTGCGCCTGCGAGTGCGCCTGCCTATAGGCCGACGGTGACATTTTTCGTCCCTTAGTTGGATCGGAGCTTCCCTCTCTTGACCTCCTCCCAAGGCTCTCTCGGCGTCGCAGCCCGGATCGATCGTTTTTTCCGCAGGCTGTATCACCTGCCGCGCGAGCTTCGGATCGTCGACAGCAAGGTCACGCGCATCGAAGCTGATCTGGCGGCCCACATCCGAGAGGTGCGTCTGCTGCTGAGCTCCCTCGTCACGCCCGAGCGGGAAATCTGGCACGACGCGCTGCTGCCGAACGGAGAGGGTCCGGGCTCTGGCGTATTTCCCACCGGCGCCCTGTGCCGCGAGGAAGACTTCAGCCAAGCCTATTTCAGTTACTGGAGCACGCGGCTGGCCGAGCCGCTGCGTTATCACCGCAAGCTATGGGAGTTCGTCTTCATCTGTCAGGCGCTGTGGGAGCGCGGGGCTGTCGTTTCAGGCCATCGTGGTCTTGGCTTCGGCGTCGGCGTCGAACCGCTGGCGGCCTTCTTCGCCTCTCAGGATTGCCGCATCCTGGCCACCGACCTGGCGGCCACCGAGGCCATCGATCTGGGATGGACGGAAACCAATCAGCACGCGGCTGGCAAGGTCGCCCTGCGCAAGCCTTGGGTCTGTCCCGACGATCTGTTTGACCGAAACGTCGAGTTCCACGAATGCGACATGAACCACATCCCGGCCGATTACGTCGATTTCGACTTCTGCTGGTCGGCCTGCGCCTTGGAACACCTGGGCAGCATCGAACACGGCCTAGCCTTCATCGAGCGCTCCATCGACTGCCTCAAACCGGGCGGATGGGCTGCGCACACGACCGAGTTCAACGTCAGTTCCGACGATATCACAGTGGACCATCAGCCGACGGTCCTCTTCCGTCGCCGCGACATCGAGGGCCTGCTCCAGCGACTGCGAGCCAAGGGGCATAACGCTGTCGCCGTGAATTATGACGCTGGCGTCGGTGTCCTGGACCAATTCATCGACGTTCCCCCCTACCGCGAACAGCCGCACTTGAAGATGGCGCTGTCAGGCTTCGCCACGACCTCGATCGGCATCCTGGTCCAGCGCGGCGGATGACGTCCGCGTGCGCGACAAGGCCCGCGCCAGTCTGACTATCCAACGTCTCGCCACGCTTTTTGCGCGGATGATTGCATGCAATCGTATCTCGCGGCGATAGGTCCGCATCAGCTTGCGATAACGCTTGCGGTGAGGATCCAGTGCGATCGCCCGTTCTAGAGCAGCCACGGCGGCCGTGTTCTCGCTACCAGCCCACAACAAGGCGCTTTCCCAGGCATGGAGGTGAGCCAGATGCGGCATCGCCTCGACCGCCTCGCGCGCGTGGGCAAGCGCTTCGGGATGGCGCCCTCCCGCAAAGAGGACTTCGGTGTAGGGGACCAGGTAGTTCGGGTCGCGATTGGTCGCGTCCATGATCCTTTCAAACTGCTCTACGGCCTCGTCATGACGCCCTGCCCGAGAGAGCAGCTTGGCCAGCGCCATGCTCGCCAACGGACTGCCTGGGCTGACCTCAACCGAACGCCGCGCCAACGACAGCGCCAGTTCACGACGATGCTCGGGCTGGTTCAAGGCGAGGTTCGACACGTAGACCCCACTCGTGCGCCGCAGGCGGCGCGCCTTGAGAGCGAACGTGTCGGCCTCCAACTCACCCGACAGGGTTTGGAGAACCAGACCCTTAAGAAGCCCGACCTCGCCCAGATAGGTGGTGGCGGGATGAGAGACGTGGTGAAGGCGAATCGGCACGATGTCGATATCGCGCTGGATCAGAGCGATCTGCAGACCGTCCTCCTTGGAGGGATCGAACACCACCACCGGCCGAACCTGGCAGACGATGCGGCCATCGATCCCGGGCAGCCAGCGAATCCGCTGACTGTCCTGCAGCCACCGCTTCTCGAAAGGCGCCTTCTTTGGGTCGATCGAATACTGCGGCGAGATCGCAAGCACGGCGTTGGCGCCGGCGGCGTCGGCGAAGCGCAGGGCCGCATAGCCGCCCATGCTGGAGCCATAGGTCATGACCCGTTCCGCGCCCGCCGTCGCCTGACGCACGGCCTGCATGGCGGCCGGCATCTCAGGGTATTGATACCAGTCCTCGCGCACGCCCATCACATGGATGGCGGAGATGCCTGCGTTGCGCAGGAACTCCTCGCCGAAGCCGGGGCGATCGAACCCGTGGCCGATCCCGTAGTTGTCGAACGTGACCACCCAGCGGCTGAGGTCCGAAGCAGGGACGCTGCGGACGACGACATTGTCGCTGCGGAAAAGGTCAGACATTCGAGCTCCTTGCCGATCTCCTTAGACTGATTTTTGGCAAGGCGATAAAAATACGGCGCGTCGCTGAGGCGACGCGCCGACATCCTTTAGAGATTCAGCAGCGCCGGGTCCCCGCCCTGGGCGGCGATGTTGATGCTGATGGCTTTCTCGGCGGCGTAGCGGATCAGACTGTTGGGGCCGCCGGCCTTGGGGCCGGTGCCGGACAGGCCTTCGCCGCCGAAGGGCTGGACGCCGACCACCGCGCCGATGATCGAGCGGTTGACGTAGACGTTGCCCGCCGGGACCAGCTCCATCACCTCGCGGGCGAAGGCGTCGATGCGGCTGTGGACGCCCAGCGTCAGGCCGAAGCCGCGCGCCGCCAGCTTGCCGGCCACCGTCTCCAGATCCTTCGGGTCGTAGCGGTAGACGTGCAGGATCGGGCCGAAGACTTCGCGTTCCAGGAAGTCCGGGGTCGGGATCTCGGCGATGACCGGGGCGAACAGGTCGCCCTTGTCGGCGCCCGCCGGCAGTTCGGCGCGGGCGATGATCTTGGCTTCCTTGGACAGACGCTCGACGTGGGCTTCCAGGTTCGCGCGGCTTTCGGCGTCGATCACCGGGCCGATGTCGGTCTTCGCGTCGGTCGGATCGCCGAGCACCTGGGCGGCCAGCGCGCCCTTCAGGCCCTCGATCAGGGCGTCGGCCGAATCCTTGGGCGCATAGAGGATGCGCAGGGCCGAGCAACGCTGACCCGCCGAGCCGAAGGCCGACAGGATGACGTCGTCGATGATCTGTTCCTTCAGCGCCGTGGTGTCGACGAACATGCCGTTCAGGCCGCCCGTCTCGGCGATGAAGGGGATGATGGCGCCCGGGCGCGCGGCCAGGCCGCGGTTAATGGCGTTGGCGGTGTCGGTGCCGCCAGTGAAGGCCACGCCGTCGATGCCCGGATGGTTGGTCAGGGCCACGCCGACGGTCTCGCCGCGACCGGGAACCAGGGCCAGCAGGTCGGGGTTCAGACCGGCCTTGTAATAGAGGCGCACGGCTTCGGCGGCGATCAGCGGCGTCTGCTCGGCGGGCTTGGCCACCACGGCGTTGCCGGCGGCGAGCGCAGCGGCGATCTGGCCGGTGAAGATGGCCAGCGGGAAGTTCCACGGGCTGATGGCGGCGAAGACGCCGCGGCCGTGCAGGACCAGTTCGTTGGTCTCGCCGGTCGGGCCCTTCAGGGTCTGGCGGCCGCCGAAGTCGCGCTCGGCCAGCAGGGCGTAGTAGCGGCAGAAGTCGGCGGCTTCGCGCACCTCGGCCACGCCGTCGTTCAGCGTCTTGCCCGCTTCGCGCGACAGCAGGGCGACCAGACGGTCCAGTTCGGCTTCCAGAGCGTCCGCCATGGCGCGCAGCACCGGGGCGCGGCCCGCGCCGCCCAGACGGTCCCAGGCGACCTGGGCCTCGGCGGCGGCGTTGACGGCGGCGTCGACGTCCTCGACCGAGGCTTCGGAGACATGGCCCAGCACGCGGCTGCGGTCATAGGGGTTGGTGACGTCCTGCGGGTTCACGCCCGCCCGGAGTTTTCCGCCGATGATCGGACCGGCGGTCAGCTTCTCGCTGTCGACGCGCTCCAGGGCCGCCGCATGAAGCTCGCGGTCGGAAGCCTGCGAATAGTCGCGGCCGAGGGAGTTCTTGCGGTCACCGTAGATGTTCATGGGCACAGGGATCTTCGGATGGCGATCGGGCTGGGCCTCGACCGAGGTGATGGGATCGGCGGCCACGTCGGCCGCAGGCACGCGCTCGTCCAGCAGGGCGTGGACGAAGGAGGAGTTGGCGCCGTTTTCCAGCAGACGGCGCACCAGATAGGGCAGCAGTTCCTCGTGGCCGCCGACGGGGGCGTAGGCGCGCACGACGACATCGCCCCACTCGACCTTGGCGCCGTCATACAGCGCCTCGCCCATGCCGTGCAGGCGCTGGAACTCGATGGTCACGCCGCGATCGGCGGCCATGCGGTGCACGGCGGCCAGGGTGTGGGCGTTGTGGGTGGCGAACTGCGAGAAAATATAAGGCGAGGCCTCGATCAGCGCCTTGGCGCAGACGAGATAGTTCAGGTCGGTCGCCGGCTTGGTCGTGAACACCGGATAGTCGGTGCGGCCGTTGACCTGGGCCAGCTTGATTTCGGTGTCCCAATAGGCGCCCTTGACCAGGCGCACCATCAGGCGACGGCCCGACGACTTGGCCAGTTCGGCCAGCTTGGCCACCGTCTCGGTCGTGCGCTTCTGATAGGCCTGAACGGCCAGGCCCAGGCCCTGCCAGTCGCCCAGCGCCGGTTCGCGCGCCAGCCGCTCCAGCAGCTTCAGCGACAGGGCCAGACGGTCGGCCTCTTCGGCGTCGATGGTGTAGTTGATGTCGTATTTGGCGGCGATCAGCGCCAGGCGCAGGATGCGGGGATAGAGCTCCTCCCACACCCGGTCCTCCTGCACCGCCTGATAGCGCGGCGACAGGGCCGACAGCTTGACCGAGACGCCGTGGCCGCGCTCGGGGCCTTCGCCCTTGGCGGTCTTGCCTACGGCCTCGATGGCGTCGGCGTAGATCTTTTCATAGCGTTCGGCGTCGGCGGCGGTGCGGGCGCCCTCGCCCAGCATGTCGAAGCTGCACAGCCAGTTTTCGCGGTCGGAACGCTTCAGCGCCGCCTCGATGGTGCGGCCGACGACGAACTGCTCGCCCATGATCTTCACGGCGGTGGCGACGGCCTGGCGGATGACCGGCTCGCCCAGGCGCCCGGCGATACGCTTGAGGAAGTTCGGCAGGTCGCTGCGCGCTTCATCGTCGACGTCGACCAGCTTGCCGGTCAGCATCAGGCCCCAGGTCGAGGCGTTGACGAACAGGCTGTCCGACTGACCCAGGTGCGAGGCCCAGTCGGCCGAGCCGATCTTCTCGGCGATCA
The DNA here is from genome assembly GCF_000635915.2 of Brevundimonas naejangsanensis. Lineage (NCBI taxonomy): Bacteria > Pseudomonadati > Pseudomonadota > Alphaproteobacteria > Caulobacterales > Caulobacteraceae > Brevundimonas > Brevundimonas naejangsanensis. The sequence goes on along the minus strand of NZ_CP015614.1, from coordinate 2,919,052 downwards.
GGCGATCGCGGGTGTCGGCGTCAGGCGTGCGCAGCAGGGCCTCGGCCAGACACATCAGCGCCAGACCTTCGCGGGTGCCCAGGGAGAACTCCTGCAGGAAGCTCTCGACCACGCCCTGGCGCTTCTGGCTCTTGCGGGCGCTTTCGACCAGGCCAATGGCGTCGTTCAGGACCGCCGCGCGACCGTCAGGCGTCAGGGGTTCGGCGGCCAGCAGCTCGGCCACCACCTCACGTTCGTCCCGGTACTTGTTCCGGTCCAGCTCATCCCAATGGCGAAGATCGGTCGGCGTCATGAAATCCATCCTGTGAATTTCTGGATATATGGTCAGTGCGCCCGAATGTGCATCGCATGATCACCCATAACTCCGCGTAAGCTTCGGGGTACGCTCGTCATTCCAGGGGAAACCGGCGCCCGGACGGGGGTGCGCGCGGAGATGATCATCTGTCGAGACGAAAACCCTCTGCACAGCGCAATATCATGCCGTCTCGCCTTCGTCATGCGGAGCGTCTAGAAGTTTCACCTTCGCGAACGGCTCAAGGCCCTATCGACTTCATGCGCATTGTTCTGGTCACCGACGCTTGGGAGCCTCAGGTCAACGGCGTCGTCCGCACCCTGACCCGCACCGTGGCCGAATGCCGCGCCATGGGTCATGAGGTGGAGGTCATCGAACCCAGCCAGTTCAAGACCATTCCCTGCCCGACCTATCCGGAGATCCGGCTGGCCCTGGGCGCCGAGGAAGAGATCCGCGAACGCCTGCGCGCCTTCGAGCCCGAGGCCGTCCACATCGCCACCGAAGGTCCGCTGGGCATCGCCACGCGGCGCATCTGCGTGGAGTGGAAGCTGCCCTTCACGACCAGCTATCACACCAAATTCCCGGAATACGTCTCGGCTCGTTTCCCGATCCCGGTTCAGGTCGGCTATGCCTATATGAAGTGGTTCCACAAGCCGTCGGGGCGGCTGATGGTGGCCACCCCGACCCTGCGCGACGAACTGGTCGAGCACGGCTTCAAGAACGTCTCGCCGTGGACGCGCGGCGTGGACACCGAGCTGTTCCGCCCCGACCTTGAACCGATCTACAAGGAGATGGGCGGCGACGCGTGGCCCCGTCCCTTCTTCCTCAACGTCGGCCGCGTGGCCGTCGAGAAGAACATCGAGACCTTCCTCGGCCTGGACCTGCCGGGCACCAAGATCGTCGTTGGCGACGGCCCGGCCCGCGCCGATCTGGAAGAGAAATACCCGGACGCCAAATTCCTCGGGGCCAAGTTCGGGGAGGAGCTGGCGCGCTGCTTCGCCGACGCCGACGTCTTCGTCTTCCCCAGCTGGACCGACACCTTCGGCCTGGTGATTCTGGAGGCGATGGGCACGGGCACGCCGGTCGCCGCCTATCCGGCGCATGGCCCGATCGACCTGATCCCCGGCTCGGGCGCCGGCTTCATCGACGACGACCTGAAGACCGCCTGTCTGAAGTGCCTTGAGCTCGACCGCAAAGACGTGCGCTCCTATGCTGAGAAGTTCAGCTGGCGCGCCTCGGCCGAGCAGTTCATCGAGAACCTGCAGCCCTATCCCGAGCCCGCGCGCGGCCGCTTCTGGCGCCGCCTGCGCCGGGTGGCGCGCCTGAGGCGACGCGCGGCGGCGTAGAGGCGCGCTAGTAGCGCTGGACGCGGACCGCGCGGCTGTTGCCCGTGGTCAGCATATAGCTGCCCAGCGCCGCCCGGCGCACCCTGACGGCCTGACCGGGCCTGTTCTGAAAACGGACGGGATCGAAGTCCACCTGGCCCCATTGGGAGCCGTCCCCCAAGTGGAACCGCCACTTGCCGTCGACCTGCTGAACGGCGCGATCCAGCGTGGTTTCGATAGCCTCGACGCGATCGTGGTCTGCGGCGCCGAACAGCGCGCCCATGGCCGGCGCTGCAAACCCGAACAGCTGCCGCCTCAACTCCGTGACCTTGCCGCGATCGACCACGACGAGGTCCCCGGCTGTCTGCGCCGCCGCCAGCCTATCCGTCACGGCGTCATAGCAATCGACGCGCGCGAGCTTGTCCTCAATCCGGCGGCAGTCCAGCAGGGGGGTCAGCCGGTCCGATCCAGCCTGGGCCTGAGCCGCGGCGGAACCTCCCGCCCCCCAGACCAGCATTATCGCGACTGCTGAAAAAGCAGCCGTTTCCTGGCGCCTTAGCCGCAGATTTCTGAAAAATTTTGGCACGAAACCCTCCCTAGCCGGCCTAATCAAATCTGGCATCAATGCGGCTAATATGTGCTCAATTAGAGACACAGAAGACCTCGTTATATCCGCCATCGCCTTTGACATAGCGAAGACTGACATAACGCGCCTAACATTTGATCGAGATTGATCCGTTATCAATGCTCACGATGTCGATGTCGAAGACCTGATCGATAAAGTCCTTGGGAACCCCATAGGACAGGGCAGACAAGAGGAGGCTTCCTTTGAGTACCTTCATTAATCGCAAGCATTTGCTTGCATCAACGATCATCACAGGCATGACGATCGCGGCCTTCGCGGGCCCGGCCGCCGCGCAGTCGGCCCAGGAAGAAGCGGCCCGAGTGGGCGACATCATCGTCACCGGGTCACGCATTCCTCAGCCCAACCTGACTACGACCAGCCCCGTGACCCAGGTGACCGGCGAGGACATCGACGTTCAGGGCGTCACTCGGGTCGAAGACCTGGTGAATCAGCTGCCCCAGGCCTTCGCGGCGCAGAACTCGACCGTCTCGAACGGCGCCTCGGGCACCGCCAGCGTGGACCTGCGCGCGCTCGGACCTGACCGGACGCTGGTCCTGATCGACGGGCGCCGGATGGGCTACGGCTCGCCGAACGACACGGCCGCCGACCTGAACCAGATTCCGGGCCAGTTGGTCGAGCGTGTCGAGGTCCTGACGGGCGGCGCGGCCGCCGTCTACGGTTCAGACGCCATCGCCGGCGTCGTGAACTTCATCATGCGCAAGAATTTCCAAGGTCTGCAGATCGACGCGCAGTACGGCTTTAACCAGCACAACAACGACTATGACGGCCCCGGCAACCTGCGCCGCGTCATCGAGGGCCGCGCCAGCGGCAACCCGTCGCAGTTCCGACTGCCCGACGACAATGTGATGGACGGCTTCAGCCGCGAGGTCACCATCGCCATGGGCGTCAACGCCCCGGATGATCGCGGCAACCTGACCGCCTACGCCGGTTGGCGTAAGAACAACAAGATCCTGGGCCGCGATCGCGACTATTCGGCCTGTTCGCTGGGCGGTGAAGCCGGGGACGACTTCACCTGCGGCGGCTCGTCGACCAACGCCACCGGCCGCTTCCTGTCGCTGGAAAACGGCGCGAACCTGACCGTGGCCGACGGCGGCGGCTTCCGCAACTACACGGGCAACGACGCCTACAACTTCGGGCCGCTGAACCACTTCCAGCGCCCCGATGAGCGCTACACCCTGGGGGCCTTCGGCAACTATCAGGTCAACGACAAGATCGAGGCCTTCACCAGCCTGTCGTTCAGCGACTACAGCACGGTCGCCCAGATCGCCCCGTCGGGCATCTTCTTCGGCGGCGGCACCTCGGCCAACGGCGGCTACAACATCAGCTGCGACAACCCCCTGCTCAGCGCCGCTCAGGCGGCCGGTCTCGGGTGCGCCGCCGGCGTCGAAACCGTCGAGGTTCTGGTGGGCCGACGCAACGTCGAAGGCGGCGGCCGTCAGGACGACATCAGCTCGCAGAACTATCGCGGGGTGGTGGGCATCCGCGGCGACCTGGACGACGCGTGGAGCTACGACATCGCGGCGACCTATTCGAAGGTCCAGCTGAGCCGTATCTACCGCAACGAGTTCTCCAACATCCGCATCGGCCGCGCCCTGGACGTCGCCATCGACCCCGCCACGGGTCAGGCCGCCTGCGTCTCGGCCATCGATCCGGACGGCCCGACCGGCCCGCTGGCTCCGGTCGACGCCGCCTGCGTGCCCTACAACCTCTACTCGCCAGACGGCGTGACGCAGGAAGCCCTCAACTACATCCAGGTGGCCGGCCTTCAGCGCGGCAAGACCGAGCAGCAGGTTCTGACGGCCGCCATGACCGGCGACCTGACGAAGTACGGCTGGGCCAGTCCCTGGGCCGAGCAGGGTCTGCAGGTGGCCTTCGGGGCCGAATACCGTCGTGACAAGCTCGACGCCGCTTCGGACGTGGCCTTCCAGACCGGCGACCTGGCCGGTCAGGGCGGACCCACCCCGAACGTCTCCGGCTCGGTTCAGGTCTACGACCTGTTCGGCGAGTTCCGGATGCCGCTGATCGAGGGCCAACCCCTGGCCGAGCAGGTGTCCATCAACGGCTCCTATCGTCGGTCCACCTACGACAAGTTCAACTCGGACGCCTATGGCCTGGGCCTCGACTGGGCGCCGGTGCAGGACATCCGCTTCCGCGCCAGCTTCGCCCGCACCACCCGCGCGCCGAACGTGGTCGAACTGTTCCGGCCGGAAGGCCTGAACCTGTTCGACTCCGACGGCGATCCTTGCGGCCCCAACCCGACGGCCAGCCTGACGCAGTGCGTCGCCACCGGCGTGCCTGCGGCCCAGTACGGTCTGGCGACGGACGCAGGCGGCCTACTGGAAAGCCCGGCCGGTCAGTACAACTTCCTGCAGGCCGGCAACCCCGACCTGGCGCCGGAAACCGCCGACACCTTCACCATCGGCACGGTGTTTACGCCGTCGTTCGCCCCCGGCCTGAACATCTCGGTCGACTACTACTCGATCAAGCTGAAGGACCGGATCGACATCATCGATCCGCTGGTGACCCTGGAACGCTGCTATGAGAACGACGACCCGGCCGCTTGCGCCCGCATCGTCCGCAGCGATATTGGCACCTTGTGGACCACCGGCGGCTATGTGGAGGCGTTCAACACCAACATCGGCGGGCTAGAAACCTCCGGCGTCGATGTGAACGTCAACTACGGCTTGGAGCTGGAGCGCTTCAACCTCAGCGAATACGGCAAGCTGGCCTTCAACTTCGTCGGTTCGTGGTTGGAGAAGCTGGAGACTGATCCGGGCGAAGGCGTCACCCCGTATGACTGCGTCGGCTTCTTCGGCAATGAATGCGGCACGCCCAAGAACGAATGGCGTCACCGCGCTCGCGTCACCTGGCAGACGCCGTGGAGCAGCGACCTCTCGCTGACCTGGCGCTACTACGGCGGAGTTGACAATCTGGGCGGGACCGATCGCCTGGACGGCTCGTTCGACGCCCAGAACTACCTCGACCTGGCCGGCACCTGGCAGGTTCGCGAGAACCTGCGCCTGCGCGCAGGGGTCAACAACATCCTCGATCGCGATCCGCCGCTGTCCTACAGCGTCGGCACGACGGGCAACAACAACACCTATCCGCAAACCTACGACGCGATGGGTCGCTACATCTTCGTGGGCCTGACCGCCGACTTCTAAGCAGTCGCCTGCAAATGAAAGGCCCGGCGAGGAGACTCGCCGGGCCTTTTTTTTGGGATGGGGCGCTCTTTAGTTCGGGCGCGACATCGAGGTCATGGCCGCCGCCTTGGCGCGTTCGGCCGCCAGCTGGTCGGCGGGCAGCGGCACCAGGCCGCGGTCCTGCAGATAGCCGCCGCGACCGGCCGAGCCGTCGGACATGAACTCCTGTACGAACTGTTCCAGGCCCGGCGTCACGCCGATGTGGGCTTTCTTGACGTAGATGTAGAGGCTGCGGGCCAGCGGATAGGAGCCGTCGGCGATGGTGGCGACCGAGGGGGCCACGCCGTCGATGGTCTCGGCCTTCACCGTGTCCATGTTCTGCTCAAGGAAGGAGAAGCCGAACACGCCCAGCGAGCCCGGCGTGCGGGTCAGGGTCTGGACGATGGCGTTGTCGTTCTCGCCCGAGTCGACCCAGGCGCCGTCTTCGCGCAGGGTGTGGGCGATGGTCTCGAAGCGGGTCTTGTCCTGCTTCTCGATGGCGGCGACGGCCGGGATCAGCTTGGCGCCCGGCGCCATGCCCAGCTCCAGGAAGGCGTCGCGCGTGCCCGAGGTCGGCGGCGGGCCATAGACCTGGATGCGGGTGGCCGGCAGGGCCTTGTTGACCTCGTTCCAGGTCTTGGCCGGGTTGGCGATCAACTGGCCGTCGGCGCCCGGCACGTCCTTGCCCAGGGCCTCGTAGAGGTCGTTGAGCTCGAGGTTGAAGCTCTGGCCGGTGCGGGCCGTGGCGACGACGATGCCGTCATAGCCGATCTTGAGCTCGACGATGTCGGTGACGCCGTTGGCGACGCAGCGGTCGAACTCGCTGGCCTTCATCGGGCGCGAAGCGTTGGCGATGTCCGGGGTCGACGGGCCGATCCCCGAACAGAAAGCCTGAATGCCGCCGCCGGTGCCCAGGGCCTCGACCCGAGGCGACGATCCGCCGCCGTTGCGGGAGAAGGTTTCCGCCACGCGGGTGGAGAAGGGGAAGACGGTCGAGGAGCCGGCGGCCCAGATGCCCGTGCGGGCCTTCTGCGAACCGGGGGCGCCGCCCTCGTTGTCGCCGCAGGCCGCCAGGGCCAGCAGGGCGGCCGCGCAGGCCGTAAACTTCAGTGTGCGGATCATGGCCGGACCTTCTCCAGTCGTCAGTGTGCGACGCTTAAAGCAGGAGAGTGTGACGGTCCGGCCAGACCTTTGTGACAGTCAGAGCAAACGTCGACGCATCGCCTGCGAAAGGAAGTCGATTAGGGTCACCGCGACGATGACCACGATGACCACGGCCGAAACGTCGCGGAAGGCGAAACCGTTCATGCGGTCGAACAGGACCTGGCCGATGCCGCCCGCGCCGATCAGGCCCAGGACGGTGGCCGAGCGGCTGTTCGATTCGAAACGGTAGAGGGCGAAAGAGGTCCACAGAGGCGCCACCTGGGGGATCACGCCCCAGACGATCTCGTGCAGCTTGGACGCGCCGGTGGCGCGCACGCCTTCGACCGGGCCCTTGTCGATCGACTCGACCGCTTCGGAAAACAGCTTGGCCAGAACGCCTGCCGTGTTCAGCGCGATGGCCAGGACGCCCGCCAGCGGACCCAGGCCCACGGCGACGACGAACAGCAGACCCATCACCAGATCGGGGATGGAGCGCAGCATGTTCATGATCCAGCGCACCGGCTGCACCACCCAGACCGGGGCGATGTTGCGCGCGGCGGCCAGGCCCATGGGCACGCCCAGGAAGATGGCCAGGAAGGTGCCCCACAGGGCGATCTGGATCGTCTCCCACATCTTGCCGACGAACAGGCGCCAGTCGGCGAAGTTCGGGCGCAGCAGGTCGGCGGCGAAGGTCTGGATATTGGACGAGTTGGTGATCAGGCGCGACAGATTGCCCAGATCCACAGCCTCGATGCTGATCAGCAGCAGGACGGCCAGACCGCCCCAGATCAGGATGTCCAGCGCCCAGGCGCCGGCCGATTTGGCGGGCGCCTTGGGAATGCCGGCGGCGGCGGTAAGCGAAGCGTCGGTCAAGGCTGGACCTCGCGCAGGCGACGCAGGCGTTGCAGTTCAGCCTCGGCGCGCGCGGCGCCGGCGGCGTCGCCCTTGGCCTTGGCCTCGGTCAGGGTCTGGTCTGCGATCATCTCGCGGACCGGGTTCAGATAGGATTCGTCGGCCGGGTTGAAGCCCGAATAGTTCAGGTCCTTCAGGATCTTGCGCTGGCGCTCGGCCTCGGCGCCCTCGCCCCGGCCATAGGTCAGGAAGAAGCCGCGGATCTTTTCCTTGATCGCCGGATCCAGGTCTTCGCGGATGACGATGCCCGCCTCCGGGATCGGGGGCGAGCGCCAGATTTCCTCAAGCTGAGCGGCGATCTGCGGGTTGGAGCGGCCGATGAAGACGGTGTTGATGGTGTTCGACGTCGCCACCTGCACCAGGCCGTTGGCCACGGCGAAGGAGTTGGCCTGGTGGTTGGCCGTGCGCACCGTCTTGAAGCACTCGTTCGGCACGACATTGTGCGGATTGAACAGGAAGGTCATCGGGGCCAGCGTGCCCGAGGTCGACAGGGCGTCGCCGATGCCGAAGTCGTATTTCTTGCCGCAGGCCAGCACGTCGTCCAGCGTGATGCCCGAGCCTTTTTTGACGATCAGGGTCGACTGGTAGGAATCGCGGCCTTCGGGGTCGACGATGCGGGCGACGACTTCGCCCTTGGAGCGTTCGATCGCCTCGATGGCGGTCTTGGCCGGGAACCAGGCGGCCTGGATCTGATTGCCGCGCATGGCCTCGACCAGCACGGTGTAGTTGGACGCGAAATAAGGCTTCACCGGCACGCCGACGGCCTTGGTCATGTCGTCCAGCAGCGGCTGCCACAGCGGACCGGAGGACGCCTGTCCCTCGGCCGGAAGGATGGCGAAGCTGATCTCGGACGGCGCGCCCTTGGCAGCGCCGGCCTTGTCGCCCTGGCCGCAGGCCGCGAGGCTGACGGCCAGGGCCGCGCCGGCGGCCAGGCCCAGCATCCGGCGGGTCAAGTTGGAATGGGTCATGCCTTGGCTTCCCAGAACGCGTCCTCGTATTCGGGACCGTAGATTTCAATCAGGCGCTTGGTGTCCAGGCCGGTCGAGGGCCCGTCGTAAACCACCTTGCCCTTCTGCAGGGCGACGACGCGGTCGCAGTAGCGGATGGCGTAGTCCACCTGGTGCAGGGTGACGATGACGCCCAGGCCGTCGCGCTTGTTCAGCTCGACCAGCAGCTCCATCACCTTGCGGGCCGACACCGGGTCCAGCGAGGCGACGGGTTCGTCGGCCAGAATGGCCTTGGCGCCCTGGACCAGGGCGCGGGCGATGGCGCCGCGCTGCTGCTGACCGCCGGACAGGGTGTTGGCGCGCTGGGCGGCGTATTCGGACACGCCGACGCGGTGCAGGGCCGCCATGGCCTTGTCCTTGTCCGCGCCCGGCCAGACGCCGAACAGGCCGCGCCAGGCGGGCAGACGGCCAAGCGCGCCCAGCATGACGTTGGAGAACAGGCTCAGCCGACCCACCAGATTAAACTGCTGGAAGATCATGCCCAGCCGTCCGCGCGCACGGCGCACGGCGCCCGTGACGCGGCCGTTCTGCTGAACGACATCGCCGAAAACCGAGATGGTCCCGCCGGGATCGATCGGGTGCAGACCCGTGATCGAACGCAGCAGGGTGGACTTGCCCGACCCTGAAGGACCGATCAGGGCGACCATTTCACCGGCGCCGACCTCGACGGACACGCCGTCGAGCGCCTTTCTGGCCCCGTAGGTCTTCGAGACGTCGCGGACAGAGGCGACGGCGGCTGTTGAAGAACTCATGAACCCATGGATGAGGTTGCGACAAAGGGGGCGCCGCATGACGCGAGATGGGCGCAAGGGCAAGTCTTAATGGCATGTCTGCGTCGATTACGTCCAGTGGGTGAGCCTTTTCAGCACAGGGCCTCCGCCTTGGAAGCCGCCCGTTCGACCCGATCGCCCCGGCCGCGCAGCGCCGCCTCGCGGCCCCCACCGGCCCCATGTTCGGGACGCCGCGCCCAAGCCGCGTCAGCCCGGGCAACCCCATATAGAAGCAGAAGGGCAAGCGGGCCGGCCCCGTCTCGGCCAAGCCGCCGTCGGGCGGCCCGATGCAGACCGTGGGACGCTATCGCCGCTGCGGATCGGGGAACCGCGCCGCAATATTTCCGCTTTACATGACACGCCAATGCCCCCATATCGCGCGTTCCGGCGGACCCCGTAGGTCCTACTTGCGCCGCTAACGCCGGGTCTGGGTTTAACAATCATCAGGGGGTTACGTGCGTTGCACACGTACCAGTTTCCCCTGGACCTGGTCCGTCAGCGGTCCCCGGAGCGTCCGGTCGCACTCGTGCGTCCTCGCTCCGTTGCCGTAGCGGCGCAGTGGTTCCAGGATAATCTGAAAGCCGACGTCTTCTATGCGGTGAAGGCGAACCCTTCGCGCTGGGTCATCGAGACTCTGGTCGAACAGGGCGTCAACGCGTTTGACGTCGCGTCCCTGGCCGAGATCGAACTGGTTCGATCGGTCAGCCCGAACGCGCGCCTGGCCTTCATGCACCCGGTCAAGAGCCGCGGCGCCATCCGTGCGGCCTACGCCGACCACGGCGTGCGCACCTTCGTGCTCGACAGCCATGACGAACTGAACAAGATCCTCGAGGCCACCGGCCACGCCGAGGACCTGAATCTGGTGGTTCGCATGGGTGTGTCGGCCGATGGCGCCGCCTATTCGCTGTCGGGCAAGTTCGGCGTCACCCCGGATCAGGCCCCCGCCCTGCTGCTGGCCACCCGCCAGGCGGTTCAGGACGGCCTGATGGGCGTGTCGTTCCACGTCGGTTCGCAGTGCATGCGCCCCTCGGCCTATGAGGCGGCGATGACCCAGGTCGGCCGCGCCATCAAGAAGGCGGGCGTCTTCGTCGATATCGTCGACGTCGGCGGCGGCTTCCCGTCGGTCTATCCGGGCATGGTCCCGCCGGACCTGAGCGAATACGCCGACGCCATCCATCGCGGCTTCAACGAGATGCCGGTGTCGGAAACGACCGAGCTGTGGTGCGAGCCCGGCCGGGCGCTGGTGGCCGAATCGTCGTCGGTGCTGTGCCGCGTGGACCTGCGCAAGGGCGACGCCCTTTATCTGAACGACGGGTCGTACGGCTCGCTGTTCGACGCCACCCACTCGCGCTGGCCCTTCCCGACCAAGCTGGTGCGGGACGGAGACGCGGCGTCGGAACTGAAGCCCTTCCGCTTCTATGGCCCGACCTGCGACAGCATCGACCACATGCCCGGCCCGTTTTGGCTGCCCGCCGATGTGCAGGAAGGCGACTTCATCGAGATCGGCATGCTGGGCGCCTATGGCGTGGCCATGACGACGGGCTTCAACGGCTATGGCGAACATGACATCGCCGTGGTCGAGGACGCCCCGATGGGTTCGATGTACGGCCTGGCGCCGCGCTCCATCCCGACCGTGCGCACCACGGCCGAGGAGAACGCCCGCAAGATCGTTCGCCTGTCGCGTCCCAAGGGCAAGGCCGGCCAGCGCAAACGCAAGCGCTGATCCACAACACCCCGCCTTGAACTGAAAAATGTCTCAAGGCTTTGGTACAAGCAGCGGCCCGTCGCTCCGTCCGGGCCGCTGTTCCTTATTGACGACGGGCGCTCAAATCCGAGGGAAACCGCTGAAATGAACGCTCCCGTTCAGTCGAACAAAAAAGCCGAACTGCTGGCCACCACCGTCGAGCACGTCGACATCACCAGCTTCGACGCCCGCCCGATCATCGATTCCATGCGCAAGATGTCGTTCAGCTCGCGCGACACCGCCCGCGCGGCCGACATCTTCAACATGGCCCTGGAAGACGAGACCTGCTCGCCGTGGCTGATCCTGGCCGGTTCGACCTCGGCCGGCGGCTGCATGCACGTCTATCGCGACATGGTGCAGTTCAACATGATCGACGCCGTGGTCGCCACCGGCGCCTCCATCGTCGACATGGATTTCTTCGAAGCGCTTGGCTACAAGCACTATCAGGCTGCGGGCCCGGTCGACGACAACATCCTGCGCGACAACTACATCGACCGCATATACGACACCTACATCGACGAAGAAGAGCTGCAGGACTGCGACAACGCGATCTATGAGATCGCCAACCGCCTGGAGCCGCGCGGCTATTCCTCGCGCGAGTTCATCTGGGAAATGGGCAAGTGGCTGTCGGAAGGCAACGCCAAGAAGCCCGGCTCGCTGATCCAGACCGCCTATGAAAAGGGCGTGCCGATCTTCTGCCCGGCCTTCGTCGATAGCTCGGCCGGTTTCGGCCTGGTCAAGCACCAGAAGGAACGCGCCAAGGCCGGCAAGCCGTACATGATGATCGACGCGGTCGCGGACTTCCGCGAACTGACCGACATCAAGATCGCGGCCGGCACCACGGCCCTGTTCATGGTCGGCGGCGGCGTGCCCAAGAACTTCGCCCAGGACACCGTCGTCTGCGCCGAGATCCTCGGTGAAGACGCCGAGATGCACAAATACGCCGTGCAGATCACGGTCGCCGACGTGCGCGACGGCGCCTGCTCGTCCTCGACGCTGCAGGAAGCCGCCTCGTGGGGCAAGGTTTCGACCACCTACGAACAGATGGTCTACGCCGAAGCCACCACCGTCGTGCCGCTGATTGGTTCGGACGCCTATCACCGCGACTCGTGGAAGAAGCGCGAGCCGCGCCAGTGGGCCAAGCTGTTCGGCAAATAAGAAGACGCCTCCGGCTCGCCGGATGCATCAAGGGCCGGAAGCGCACGCTTCCGGCCTTTTTTCTTGTCCGCTTCGCGCGTGCGCAGGCCCGACGGAACCGCCCCGCCTCCCGGCCGCTTGTTTCTGGTCCAGCCACGGGAGATCTGCATGACCGACCCCAAGACCGAAAACGACGAAAGCCGCGAAGCCGCCGCCATGGGCGAGAAGACCGATCGCGGCCACCTGCGCGACGCGCTGAACAAGGCGCTGGAGGGCACTGATTCGGGCTCTGACACCCGCGCCGGCTCCCTGCGGGGCGGCTCGGCGTCGGGCTCCGAGATTGATCCGGACCAGGACGTCATCAACGACGCGCTCGCTCGCGAAGGCGTGGCCGCGCGCGACGCCGCCACGCGCCCTGCCGGCGGGCCTGAACAGGCGCGCAAGTCCACCGGCCAGCCCGGCGACGACGTCGACGCCCCTACCGGTTGAACCGCCTTGCTGCCGCCGCACGGATAGGCCACGGTGCGCCCCATTAGCGACATTAAGGATGTAGTGGGAATGAGGCGTTGCGTGGCGATCGGGGTCCTGGCGTTCAGCATCGGGCTGGCGGCGTGCGACGGTCCCGCTGCGTCCCAAGGCGAAGAGGCTGCGGCCCGCTCTTTCGAGCCGGACGCCGCTTCGGCCGCCGCTTCGACTGGCGGCGCCTCCCCGGCCTCGGCGGGGGCGATCCGCGGCGCGCCCGCCTTCGCCGTCGTCTACCCCGGAGCCCAGGCTGACGGCGCCCCGATCGCCGCCAATGGGCCAAGCGGGCCCGGCGGCCTGATCACCTTCAGCACCGATGCAGACCCGGAAGCCGTCGTGGCCTTCTATCGCCAGCGGGCTGAGCAGGCGGGGCTGGCCTCGATCATGGCCATGAATCAGGGCGAGGCCCGCGCCTATGGCGCCGCCGCATCCGGCGACAACGGGGCCAGCCTCCAGGTCGTCGCCTCGCCGGGCGAAGACGGCCTGACCTCGGTGCAACTGTCCTGGAGCGCCGGGGCCTGATGCGCACACCGGGCGGCCCGCGCGCCGTGGCGACGGCGGCTGTCCTGGCCGTCTTGTTAAGCGCCTGCGCCGGAACGCCCGCCGCTCTGCGGCCTGAAGCCGCCCGCGCGCCTGTCGTGGCGGGCTATCTGGACGAAACCGTCGTGGCCGCCCTGGCCGACGCCGTCCCCCCGCCGCCTGCGCCCGGCTCGGCCGAAGATCTGGACGACAAGGCCCGTTCCGCCCGCTTCATCGCCCTGGAAGACACCGACCGCTGGCTGCTGGCCACGGCTCACGCCGAGTTGCGCCCGCCGCTGGCGCTGCAGCATTTCGACTGCGCCCTGGACGCGCGCCTGGACCCGGCCGCCGTTCCGCAGCTGACCCGGATGATGCAGCGGCTGTTTCATGACGCCGACACCGTCGCCGAAAGGGTCAAGGCCCGCGCCCATCGCCCCCGCCCGGTCGGCGACGATCTTCAGCGCAACGCCTGCCAGCGGCTGACCGAGGCGGGCCGACGCAGCGCCTCCTATCCATCCGGCAGTTCGACAGTCGGCGCCGTCTATGGCGAAGCCTTCGCCGCCCTTGAGCCGGCCCGCGCCGAGGCCGCCCGCCGCATGGGCGACGAACTGGGCCGCAGCCGACTGGTCTGCGCGATGCACTATCCGCGCGACGTGGCCGCCGGCGACGAACTGGGCCGCGCCGTGTTTCAGGCCGCCGCCGCCCAGCCCGCTTTTCAGGCCGACCTGATCGCCGCGCGAGCGGAACTGGCCGCCGTGCGTGCGACGGGCGCGCGCAACCCCGGCTGCGCGGCCGAGGCGCGGGCCCTGGCCACGCCCCTGCCCTGACGGCCGCGTCCTGTTGACAGCGACGCGATGAGCATTCTGGCGACCTTCCTGCTGCTCTCCGCCGAAGCCTGGTCCATGCCCGCCGCCCGCCCCTGCGACGCGCAGGACATCGCCGCCCTGACCGCCGAGGCCGATACCCCCTACCTGCTGGCCTGCCGCGCAGCGCTTACGCCGGACCAGACAATCGTCCGTCCCGTGCGCATCATCGGCGCAGAAGCTTCAGGCGCCCAGTTGGACTGCGGCGGCGGGACGGTCGGCCGCCCGGAGGTTCCGGTCGCAGCCTCGGCGCCGACCATCGCCATCTGGTCGCGCCGCATCGACGCCGCCCTCTGGAGCCGTCCGACCGATGTCCGCATCCGCAACTGCCGGATCAACGGCGCCGTGCGGGTCTGGGGCATGGGCGCCGATGGACGCTATGACGACCTGCGCGCCTCTTCGCGCACAAGGGATCACACCGACCGCCTGCAGGCGACGGCGCCCAGTCATGTGACGCTGGAGAACGTGACGATCCGCGCGGCGGGGACGATCCCACTCTATGTCGGTCCGGGCGTCACCCGGCTGAGCCTGCTGGGTTCGATCCTGGAGGGCGACAGCGTCTCAACCGCCATCTATCTGGACGCCGAAAGCGCCGACAACCGGATCGAGGACAACCTGCTCCGCACCCGGACCCAGCGCGAGATGATCGCCATCGACGGTTCGACCCGCAATCGCATCATCGGCAACCGCTTCGAACTGGGCGGGCGGCCCGGCGTCTTCCTCTATCGCAACTGCGGCGAGCGCGGCGTCATCCGCCACCAGACGCCGTCCTACAACACCATCACCGACAACCTCTTCAGCGGCGCCGCCCGGCTGCGCCCGCGCCTGGTGGTGCAGAACGCTCGCGAGGGCCGACGGTCCTACTGCGGCGACGATAAAGGCTACCCCTGGGGCAGCAGCGCCGATGATCGCGACGGCGCCTCACACAACATCGTTCGTTACAGTTTTGGGAATTGAGCGTATTTTTTGCGCCTCATCCCGAATTTCCTTCATTTGTCAGTATTTTTTTCTGCTCTGTGCCATTATTGACGTAATTCCGACTTGCTTGTGGCAGGCCTCGCCGTAATGTCCCCCGCGCAGGGCGAACCGCCCTGATGTGCCGCGAGCCGTCGATCGGTCCCTTCGTTCAAGGGGCGACGGGGGCTTGTTTTGTTCAGGAGAGGGTCTCTTTTTGAAAAAGAGAATTGTTCGCGAGTCCTTGCTCGCTTCGACCATTATCGGGGGCGCCGCCCTCAGCTTCATGGCCGCCACGCCGGCGTTCGCCCAGTCGGCGAATGAAGAAGTCGCCGAAGTCGCTTCCATCGTCGTTACCGGCTCGCGCATCCGCCAGCCGGGCTATGAGGCGTCCAGCCCCATCACGTCGCTGAGCTCTGAATCGATCGCTATGTCGCAGCCGGTGGCTGTCGAAGAGCTGGTCAAGGATCTGCCGGCCGCCGTGCCGGCCGTCGGTTCGGCCACCAACAACGGTTCGGGCGGCGGCGCGACCATCAACCTGCGCGGCCTGGGCACCAACCGCACGCTGGTGCTGATCAACGGCCGCCGCGTGGTGCCGTTCAACCTCGAAGGCGTGGTCGACACCAACACCATCCCGCTGGCCCTGGTCGAGCGCGTCGACACCGTCACCGGCGGCGCCTCGGCCGTGTACGGCGCTGACGCCGTCGCCGGCGTGGTCAACTTCATCCTGAAGAACAACTTCGAAGGCGTCGAGGTCAACTCCTCCTACGGCTTCTCGGGCGAAGACGACGCCGTGCGTCGCAAGTTCGACGTCACCATGGGCGGCAACTTCGCCGATGACCGCGGCAACGCCGTCGTCAGCTTCGGCTACACCAAGACCGACCCGCTGTACCAGGTGCGCCGCCCCTGGGGCGAGGTCGCTCTCTCCTCGACCTCGGGCAAGCCGCTGGGTTCGGGCACCTCGGTCCCCGGTCGTTTCGACCTGACCCCGGTCAAGGGCGGCGTCGCCCTGCCGACCGGCGCCGAGCTGGACCCGACCACGGGCGCTCTGATCGGCTCGAACCACCCGAACTACAACTCGGCGGGCTACAACTACAACCCGTACAACCTGTATCAGACGCCGCTGAGCCGCTATCAGATCAACGGTCTGGGCAGCTTCAAGATCAACTCGGCCGCTGAAGTCTACAGCCACCTGACCTACGTCCAGAGCAACGTCTCGCTGGACAACGCGTCGAGCGGCACCTTCGGCAACACCTATAAGGTGCCGATCGGCAACCCGTTCATCCCGGACGCCATGCGCCAGCAATTCTGCGGCGCCCTGCTGATCGATCCGGCCAAGTGCGTCGCCGGCGCTGGCGGCGACACCATGATGGACCTGACCATCAACCGTCGTTTCACCGAGATGGGCACCCGTCCGGTCGACATCGAGAACAAGACGGTCCAGCTGCTGGCCGGCGTCCGTGGCGACATCAACGCCGACTGGAACTACGACGCCTATGTTTCGCACGGCGAGACGCAGCAGCTGCTGACGCGTCGTAACTGGGGTTCGCTGTCCAAGCTGCGCAACGCCCTGAACACCGTCTCGGCGACCGAATGTCTGGTTCCGGGCGCCTCCACCCCCGTGGCGGGCTGCGTGCCGATCAACGTCTTCGGTCCGGAAGGCACGATCACGCAGGAAATGATCGACTACATCAACCTGTCGTCGATGAGCAAAACCACGATCAAGCAGGACGTGGCCTCGGGCTCGATCTCTGGTCTGCTGCCGGAACGCCTGTCCAGCCCGTGGAGCGAGCGCCAGGTCGCCGTGGCCTTCGGCGCCGAATGGCGTCGGTCGGGCGCCTCGACGCGCGGCGATGCGGCGTCTCAGACCAACGGCGAAATCCTGGGCACCGGCGCGCCGGTTCCGGATCGCAACGGTCAGTTCGAACTGCGTGAAGCCTTCGCCGAACTGGCGGTGCCGCTGATCGAGAACCTGCCGTTCATCCACAGCCTGAACCTGGAAGCCGGCTACCGCCAGACCGAGTTCAAGGCCGGCAGCTCCAAGACCAACTACGGCAGCTACAAGTTCGGCGGCGACTGGTCGCCGATCGAGGACGTCCGCGTCCGCGCCATGTATCAGCGCGCCACCCGCGCCCCGAACATCGGCGAGCTGTTCAACCCGCAGGTCACCGGCCTGGGCAATATGGCGATCGATCCGTGCCAGTTAAATCTGATCAACTCGGCTGACGCCAACACGGCCGGCACGCTGAGCAACCTGTGCCGTCTGACCGGCGTGCCGCTGGGCGCGATCGGTTATGTGGCTGCGCCGAACTCTGGCCAGGTCAACCAGCAGACGGGCGGCAACCCGAACCTGGGGCCGGAAGAAGCCGACACCTGGACCATCGGCGCCGTCTGGCAACCGTCCTTCGTGCCGAGCCTGCGTCTGAGCCTGGACTACTACGACATCAAGATCGACAAGACGATCAACAGCCCCAGCTTGGCTGATGTCATGAACGGCTGCTACGACAAGGCTCTGAACCCGACGCTGGCGTTCAACGACAGCTGTAAGGCCATCCAGCGCAGCGCCGCCAACGGCTCGCTGAACGGCGTCGACGCCAAGGGCGTGATCCGTCCGTCGACCAACGCCGGCAACGAGCGCGTCTCGGGCTTCGACATCGCGGGCAACTACCGCGTCGAGCTGTCCGACTTCGGCTGGGGCGACATCGGCCGCCTCGACCTGAGCGTCAACGGCAGCATCCTCACCAAGCACGAAACCCAGGCCACCCCGGCCTCCGTGCTGCGTGACTGCGTCGGCTACTACTCGGTCTCGTGCGGCGAGCCCAAGGTCAAACAACGCTGGAACAGCCGCGCGACCTGGACGCTGGGCGACTACTCAGCCTCGCTGAACTGGCGTCATCTGTCCGGCGTCGAAGTCGAGCCGAGCAACACCAAGTGGTTCCCGGACTACGCCCAGATCGACAGCTACGACTACTTCGACCTGAGCGGCCGCTGGGACATCACCCAAACGGTGCGTCTGACGGCGACGATCAACAACCTGTTCGACAAGTCGCCGCCCATCGTCGGCTCGCAGATCGGCACCACCTCGGCGAACAACGGGAACACCTTCCCGCAGACCTACGATGCGATCGGCCGCTACTTCACCTTCGGCGCCACGCTGAAGTTCTGATAGCGTTCAACGCATAAAATGAGAGAGGCGGAAGACCCCGGTCTTCCGCCTCTTTTCTTTTGGGCTCAGATTTAAGACTGTCGGATCAGGCCGGGCGGCCCGTCGCCAGGGCGCCGTACAGGTCCGTGCGGCGGTCGCGGAAGAAGCCCCAGGCCGCGCGGTGGCGATCCAGGAAGTCCAGGTCGAAGGTGTGCACCAGCACGCCCTCCTCCCGGTCCAGGCTTTCGACCAGGTCGCCGCGATGGTCGGCGATGAAGGAGTGGCCGTAATAGGTCTGGCCCGCCTCGGTCACCTGCTCGTGGCCGATGCGGTTGGCGCCGACGACCGGCACGACGTTGGACACGGCGTGGCCCTGCATGGCGCGCCGCCAAGGGGCGGCGGTGTCCAGCGTATCGTCATGCGGCTCGGTGCCGATGGCGGTCGGGTACAGCAGCACCTCGGCACCTTGCAGCATCATCGCTCGGGCCGTTTCCGGGTACCACTGATCCCAGCAGATGCCGACGCCGATGCGGCCAAAGCGCGTGTCCCAGACCTTGAAGCCGGTGTCGCCGGGGCGGAAGTAGTATTTCTCCTGATAGCCGGGGCCGTCGGGAATATGGCTCTTGCGATAGACGCCCATCAGCTCGCCGTCGGCGTCGATCATCACCAGGCTGTTGAAGTAGTGCGGCCCCTCGCGCTCGAAGATGGAGACGGGCAGTACGACGCCCAGCTCCCTGGCCACGGGCTGAAGCTGGGTCACGGCCGGATGCTCGCGCCACGGATAGGCGGCGCCGAACCACTTTTCCTCCTGCGAGACGCAGAAATACGGCCCCTGGAACAGCTCCGGGGCCAGGATGACCTGGGCGCCCTTGGCCGCCGCATCGCGGATGAAGCCGATGGTCTTGTCGATGTTCGCCTGCATGTCCTCGCCGTACGAGGTCTGGATGGCGGCGACGGTGATTTGACGGGTCATCACGCGGGCTCCTGCTGGCTGATGCAGTGGAAGGAACCGCCGCCCGACAGGGTGGCGATCGACGGCAAGGGGATGATCTCGCGATCGGTGAAAACGGTGGCCAGGGCTTCGCAGGCCAGGCGCGCGGCCATGTCGTCGCCGTAGGTCGGCACGATGACGGCGCCGTCGGCGATCAGGAAGTTCATGTGGCTGGCCGGGATCGGGCGTTCGTCCTCGTCCAGGATCAGGCCTGGCGAGGGGATGCGCAGCACCCGGATCGGACGACCGGCGGCGTCGGTCATGGCGGCCAGGGCCTCGGCCGCTTCGTCATAGACTTCGGCGTTGGGATCCTTGGGGCCGAAGGCGATCGGACAGGCGACCACGCCCGGCGCGACGAAGCGGGCCAGGTTGTCGACATGGCCGTCGGTGTGGTCGTTCAGCAGGCCGTCGCCGAGCCACAGCACTTTCCGGGCGCCCAGGGCCTGGGCGAAGGCGGCTTCGGCCGTTTCCTCGGTCCAGCCGGTGTTGCGGTTGGGGTTCAGCACGCACTGGCGCGTGGTCAGCACCGTGCCTTCGCCGTCGTGGTCCACGGCGCCGCCTTCCAGGATGAAGTCGTGGCGGGTTAGGGCGACGCCCGTCTGCTCGCCGATCTGGTCGGCCACCTCGTCGTCGTGCGGCAGGTCGTACTTGCCGCCCCAGCCGTTGAAGACAAAGGCCTGGGCCGAGGCCGATCCGGCGCCGAAGATCGGCCCGGTGTCGCGCAGCCAGATGTCGCCGAAGCGCCCGGCCACGACGGTGACGCCCGCCGCGTCGGCGAAGCGCGCCTGCGCGTCGGCCAGGGCCTCGTCATTGCCGACCATCAGCTTGACCTGCTCGCGGCCCGGCCCGGCCAGGGCGCGCACCAGAGCCTCGACCTCGGCCTGGGCCGGTTCGAGGTTGTCCTCCCACAGGTCAGCGTGGCTGGGCCAGCCGACCCACATCGCGCGATGCGGCGTCCACTCAGCAGGGATAGGCGGGGTCATGGGCGAAGTCATGGGCCGAAAACGTCCACATAAAAGGGATGAAGCACGAAGGGGGCGAGATAGGCCCTGAAGGCCTCGGGTTCAATGGCGGCCGGCCTCGCCGGGTCAGCCGCTTCAACGCACATGGCCTGCTCAACTCGCCTCAAGCAGCGCGAACGCGCGATAGGCCCACTTAACAAGTGCCTCAAGTAGCGCGACTGCGCGGTAGGCCACCAAAAAGAAAGGGCGGCCCGTTTCCGGACCGCCCTCCCCTAGTCTTCGTTCAGCGTCGCTTAGAAGCGGTAGCGGACGCCAACCTTCACCTGCCACACCGACTCGGTGCCGAAGGTGCTGGGGCTGCGAGGCGTGAACAGCGTGTAGTTGTACTTGCCGTCCACGATCGAGGCCCCGACGTTGTTCGAGGTGTAGGGGAAGCCGATCTGTTGGATCGTGCCCCACTCGTCGTTGATCAGGTTGCCCAGGTTCTTGACGTCGACATAGCCTTCCAGCTTGGCGCCGCCCGGGAAGAAGGCCGGCAGCTCCTGCGAGATGTGCAGGTCGACCGTCGTCACATAGGGCGACTTGAAGGCGTTACGCGGCGAGATTTCGCCAGCGTACTTGATCAGGCCCGTCGAGTGCAGGAAGTCGTTGAAGGCGCCGACGTTGAAGTTCGGGCCGTAGGTGACGCGCGGGTCGCTGGTCGCCGTTACGTTGCCGGCCGAGTCGGCCGCCGGCACGTACAGCAGCTGACGCTGGGTCGTGACGTGTTCGCCGTACAGGTTCGCCGGGCTGGTGCCGAAGGTGTAGCTGTAGGGCAGGCCCGAACGACGCTGGGCGTACAGGTTAAAGCGCGTGCGGTAGTCGCCGAAGAAGGCGCGCGAGTAGGTCAGGTTCAGCTTCAGCGCGTGCTCGATCTCATAGTTCGAGTCCGCCAGTTCCGGGTTGTTCGGATCCGACAGGGCGTTGTTGCCGAAGTTGGAGCTGGCCGTCGACGAGGTCGCCGGCGAACGGTCCGTGCTGTCCAGGTAGGTGTAGGACAGGTTGAAGCCCGCGCCGTCCAGCCAGCCGTCGTACCAGGCCTTGTCCAGGCCGATGGCGAACTGGTCGGTCTTGCCGCCGTTCAGGTTAGTCAGCATCAGCACCTGCTGACCGCGACGGACCGGGTTCGGACCAAAGATCGGACGACCGTCCGGCGCCGTGCCGTTCTGGGTCTGAGCCATGCTGAGGTCGACCCAGCCGATGGCGTTTTCGAGTTCCGAGTGAACGTACTCGGCCGTCAGGCTCCAGCCCGAGCCCATGTTGAAGCGGCTCAGATCGAAGATCTTGTTAACGCCCAGCGAGGTCTTCCAGATCGACGGCGTCTTAAACGCCGGGCTGATCAGGTTGATGTTGCCGGTGCCCAGTTGGGCGCTCTCGGTGACCTTGTCCTTGAGCTGCTGGTTCGGGTTCAGACCATCGACGTTGGTCAGATACGAACCGTTCTGGCAGACGCCGAAGCCGCCGGCGAACTGGGACTGGTAGTTCGTGTTCACCCTGCACTGGAACGAGCCTGTCAGGTTGCCGGGGTTCGAATAGGAGTTCGAGATCCAGACGTTGGGCGAACCGCCCTGGAAGCGACCGAAGCCGCCGTAGACGGTCAGGGTGGGGTCCGGGCGCCAGTTGAAGCCGAAGCGCGGCTGCAGGATGCTGATGCCGTCCAGGTTGGTGTCGTTGCCGAAACCAAAGCGGTCATAGAAGGCTTTGTTGTACTTCGGCTTGTCGTCCGAGGTGTACCAGTCGTAGCGCAGGCCGGCCGTCAGCGTCAGGTTGGGGCTGACCGACCATTCGTCCTGCAGGAACAGGGTGTTCAGGGCGTAGCTGAAGCTGGCGCCGCCGTCGTTCTTGTTGTTGCTGGCGGCGTTGGTGTAGCCGACCGACGACGCCTTGCGGGCCTCGAAATCGGCCAGCGACGCGAACTCGTACTCGGCGTTGGCGACCTGAACGAACAGGTTGAAGATGTCCTGCTCTTCGCGCTCATAGCCGCCGGTGAAGCGATGGCCGAAACCGGCTTCCCAGTTGCCGACCAAGCGATACTGCATGGTGTCGACCGTCAGCATGTTGGCGTGACGCGAACGCTCAGGCCCAAAGCGGATCGAACGACGCACGCCCGTGTTCGGGCCGATCGGTTCATCCAGATAGACCTGCATGGCGGCGAAGTCGTTGCCGCCCAGGCCGTTCGACAGGTTCTCGGTTTCCTTGCGGCTGATCGAGAACTCGGTCGAGAAGGTGTCGGTCCAGTCCGAGAACAGCTGAGCCTTGTAGGCCGTCAGGTTCTGGTCGATCTGATAGGCCGAGGACAGCAGGCCGACGCTGACGTAGGCGCCGTTGGTGACCGTGTTGTTCAGGCGCAGATCGCTGCCCTTGGTCTGCTGGTACGAGACGACGGCGCGGTGCTGGTCGTTGATGTTCCAGTCCAGCTTGGCGAAGTATTTCTCGTCCTGGACCGTCAGGGCGTCGGCCGACCAGTCGAGCGGGTCGTAGCCGTAGATGCGCTTGGCGATGTCGCGGACCTGGTCGACCTGGGCCTGGGTGATGCCCGGCGCCTGGTTGACGGCGCCCGAGCCTTCCGGACCCGACAGGACCGGCTGGGTCGATTCATACTTTTCGTAGTTCACCAGGAAGAACAGGCGGTCCTTGATGATCGGACCGCTGAGGGTCGCGCCCCAGGTCGTCTCTTCGAACTCCCCGGTCAGCGAGCGGTTCTGACGCTCGCCCGAGACGAAGTCCTTATAGCTGAAGCTGTCGCCGCGCAGGCTGTCGTTGGTGACTTCCCAGAAGGCTTCGCCGTGGAACTCGTTGCCGCCCGACTTGGTGACCGAGTTGATCACGCCGCCGGTGAAGCTGCCGTACTGGACGCCGTAGGGGGCGACGTCGACGCTGACCGCTTGCAGCACCGAACGCGAGATCGGCGAACGCAGGGTCGGATAGCCGTTGCCGTTCAGGCCGAAGTCGTCGCCCTGCTTAATCCCGTCGATCAGCATGGCGTTGTAGCGGGTGTTCTGGCCGCCGATCGACAGGGCGTCGTTGTTCGTCGGGTCCACCGTGGCGAACGGGGTCGTGCGCACGATGTCCTTGATGTCGCGGCTGATCGACGGCAGCGTCTCGATGTCTTCCAGGTTCAGGCGAGCGGTCGGCGAAGTGCGCACAGCACGCACGCCGCGCACGACTACTTCGGCCACTTCGGTCGCGCCGGCGTCGGCGGCCATGGCCGAAACGGTCACGTCGAACACGGTCGGAGCGCCGATGCCGACGCTGCCCAGTTGAGCCGTCTCGGTCTGGCCGTCGACCATCACCGTCACCGAGTACGGGCCGCCGACGCGCAGGTTGCGCGCGGTGTACAGGCCTTCTTCATTGGTGACCGTCGTGGTGCTGGTGCCCGACGGAATGTGGGTGACGACGACAGCCGTGTTGGCCACCGGCGCGCCCGCCGCGTCCGTGATCACGCCCCGGATGCCGCCCGTGGTTTCCTGGGCGAAGGCGGCGCTGGAGGTCGCCAACAGGATGGCTGCGGCGGAAACCCCATAGGCGAGGTTGCGGTTCAACATGGGTGCTGTGATCCTTTTCGACGCAGTTGCCAGAACGGCAATCAGCGCGGTCATTGATGGGGCGGCTTTAGGCCCCCCATCAGACGCTCGGACGACAACTGGATGACAGAACGATGACAGCGCCCAAGGGTGTCCTGAGAGCCACACCATACCGAGAGCCGTTCGGCGACCCTAGGTCAGGCGTGTCGCCAGGGCGTCGGCCACGCGCTCGGCGGTCGCATCCAGAGCGCGCGGCTCGTGATAGTTCCCGTTGATCTGGGTCCTGTTGATCACATAGGCGCGGAAGGCCGTAAACAGGCTGCGGTCCGCGGGAGCGGGCGCGCGCCAGAAGGCGTCCAGAGGCTTCTGGTCGGTCAGCCCCTCGAAATCAAAGAAGGCCTGGCCGAGAACCTTGACCGGCGTGCCGAAACCAAGCGCCGACAAGGCCGCGCTGGAGTTATTGACGACCATACCCTGTGACGCACGGCACAATTGGGCCAGATTGCCGCCGTCGAGGAAGTCGACCCGGCCGGTCAGGCCATGCTTGGCCGCCAGGCGCCGCGTCTCGCGGCCCAGGTTGATCACGCCGGGATCCAGCGGATGATTTTTGACAAGCAGCCGCGTCGACGCCGGCGCCGAGCGGGCGAAGCTGGCCATCACCCGATCCAGGAAGGACAGATTGTCGTGAATCTCGGAGTAGCGCAGCAGTTGGGCGTCGCCGTCCCGCTGCAGGCAGGCGATGAAGAAGTCGCCCTTAGCCTGAAGACGCTCGACATCCCGGCTCTTCGCGCCCGAGACCGCCAGGGCCAGATATCGCCGCACGTGGCCCACGCACTGTCGCCAAGGCGAAGCGCTGTAGTAGTGGCGATAGTGCGGGAACATCAAACGGCCGAAGGGCTGGACCGCATGATAGAAGCTGATGTTGAGCACGTGATGCGGCAGGATCTTGCCGACAGGTCTTGAAATCGGCAGTTCCGGCGGCGGCGGCGGATAGCCGGCGCCCGAGCGCGGCAGTCCGCTCGACGCATTGACGCCGTTGCGCTCCAGAGTGATCCAATCGGGGCGGAAGTAACCGTTTTCCAGAACCCAGACACGGGCGGGAAGCTGTTTGGCCTGGGTCAGCACGCCCTGATTATAGGGGCCGCCCTCTCCGAAAAGGATGATGTCGGTGAACTCTTTAGCCAGACGCGCGACGTCCTGCGGCCACTCGCTGGCGGGACGGCGATAGGCGAGCCCGCCGCTCCGCGCCCAGTTCGAAAGGTCGCCGGCGTTGAACAACATGCGGCGCACTTCACCGCCCCGGCTCTCGATGGCGCGCGCCAGCCTGCGCCCGAACCGCCCGAAGGGCGCGGACACCATGAGGAACCGCCTTCCGGTCAGGTCGACAGGAGCCTTTAGGCCGGCGACCGGCTGGTCTGGATCGAAGGGCGCGAGCAAACGCTGATATCTCTCTAGCGACAGAGCCTTATTAAACTTCAGACCCCGATGGACAAGCCGATAAGGCCTGTGCGCCGCCTGAAGCTCAAACACAACCGCCGAACTCAGCAACCTGAGCTCGGCGGAAGGTTCTTATCGACGCTTCTATGGTCGCGGGGGCCGGGATGAACCGGCCCCCTTGAGCCTTAGAAGTTGATGTCGACGGTGGCGCGGCGGTTCAGCGGCTCGCGCACGCCGTCGCCGGTGGCCTTGGCCGGGGCGGTTTCGCCCTTGCCGTCCAGCGAGATCACGCCGCCGTTGACGCCTTGAGCGACCAGGGCGTCAGCCACGGTGCGCGCACGGCGGTTGGACAGGCCCATGTTGTAGGCCGCGTTGCCCGAGGTGTCGGTGTGGCCGACCACCAGCACGCGCGTCGGAGCGCCCGACTTGGCGTAGTTGGCGGCTTGCGTCACCACCGAGCGGGCTTCCGCCGTCAGGTCCGAACGGTCGAAGTCGAAGTAGACCACGAACTGACGGGCAGCCGGCTTGGCCGGAGGCGGCGGAGGCGGCGGCGGGGGCGGCGGCGGGGGAGGCGGCGGGGGCGGCGGCGGCGGGGGCGGCGGCGGCGGGGCGACCGGCTCGGCGCCGAACGCATAGCGCAGGCCCAGCGTCACGGTGTGCGACTGGTCATAGTCGCCCGCCAGGGTGCCGAACGGAATGGCGCCCGTGCCCGAGGTGCGGGTGTCGAACTCCATGTCGCCCGTCAGGTAACGGTACGTCAGGTCGACGTTGGCGCGGTCCGAGACGGCCCAGGCCAGACCGGCGATCGCCTGGGCGGCGAACTTGGTCGAGCTGTCGTCAGCGCCGAAGGTCACGCCCGGCGTCTGACGCAGGCGGCCGACGGTGTCGGTGTTGACGCGGTTGACGCCCACGCCCAGGCCGACGAACGGACGCAGGGTCCAGTCCGGCGTGCCGAAGTCATAGATGACGTTGGCCATCAGGGTGGTCGACGTGATGTCGCCTTCCGGCGAGTGGCACGGACCGGTGGCCGGCGTCAGGTTGCACAGGCCCTGCGGACCCGAGACGGCGCGCACGGTGCCGATGTCGCCCGAGCGGTAGCCGCCTTCGAGTTCAGCGCGCCAGTTCGGGTTGAAACGGTAGCCCAGGCGAGCAAAAGCCGCCCAGCCGTCGTTGACTTCCCAGTTCCAGTTGTGGCCGGTCGCCGAGGCTTCCGTATTGATGTCGTCGATGATGTGGTAGCCGGCGTCGATCGCGCCGTACCAGCCATCGGGCTCAGCCGATGCAGCGCCGGCTGCGAACAGCCCGGCCGCAGCGACACTGGCCAGAAGTTTCAGCTTCATGGTGTCCTCACACTCGTAGTTGATCCGATCCCCGACACATGTCCTGCACCGGCGCTCCAAACCCGAACGACGTTGCAGTGCAGCGGTTCCCAGCTCTAGCGCTGATTATGGCGACTGTGGCGCCGTTTCAACACAAAAAGCCGATCCCGCCGCGTGCCTGACAAGTTTGCCTTGGTGTTCTAGTGAACCTGAACAAGCGATGAACCGCTAGGCCACGCGGAACGCGCCATTTTTGGCAGCGGCCAGACGGGGCCGGGGCGACCGGCGCCCCGGCCCCCCCGCCCGCGCCGTCACGGACTAGCTGACGATTTCCGACACATCGCCAGCCATAGCCTCCACTCGCACTTCGGGCAGCTGGAAATTGCCTGCGACCCAGCGTTTCTGCCCCTCGGCGCTTTGCGCAAACGTATTGTACAGACTGATGGTCTTGGCAGGGCGCGGCGCTGGGTTGTTCAACCAGTTCCGCGCATGCGACAGCGCCGCCGGATAATCAGGCTGGCGGCCCAGGACGTCATAGTAGGCGGATTCAACCGCCTTCAGGGCCAGCAGGTTGGGCGACATCGTCGCCAGCTTTCGTTTCTCGGGCAAGAGGGCCGCCGCGACGCGGCCGATCAAAGCAGCCGCCTGCGCGCCTTGATCTCCCGTGGCCTTGGGCAACATTCCCTCGACGGCCCACGACACGACCGCGGCTTCAGGAGCGACCGTCTCGCCAGCCAAGGCGCGCTTCAATCCCTCAAGGTCGAGCACGCGCTGAATAGGCAAGGAGCAATCGGCATGCTCCACGCGGCCGAAGGCTGCATCCGAACGATCAAAGAAGCTCGGGTTCAGATCACAGTCCGATCCATAGAACCGTCGGTCTACGAACATATAGACTGAAGGGTTCAAGACGGCGGCTTCCAGCGTCATCGACGAAAAATCACCGAAAATCCGATTGGCTCCGACAATCAGGGCGGCCGCGTCGTCGGGCGTCGAAACCACGATCTTGGCGTGCTTCAACTTGGTTCGACGCGCCGCCTTGGCGATCGAAGGATGCACCAGATAGACGACCCCCGCCCGGTCCGGCATGCGCCGCACGGTCGAAAAATCCACGCCCCACGACAGGATGACCAGATCTCTTTCGCTCTGCTGCGCACCTGACCAGGCGGAATGGCTCTCGCCTCGGCGCCTGTCGCAACGCGAAACCAGATCATCCATCCGCGGATAGGCGACTTCAGTAAACTTGTTCGCGTAGCGCGGATGAAGAGACGACAACCTTCTCGCCCATAGACGGGTAGGCGAAACATAGCAGTCGTACTCAAGAAATCTTGGATTGTAGGTATAAGCTTTAAATGGAGCCACGCCGTGCTCCAGGCCTACCGCCACGAACGGACGACCGCCCCTGACAAATTTAGCAAAGTCATAAGCGGACAAAGAAGAAAATATAGCGACCGGACATTCATCGACAGAAAATCTGGCCATATCAGAGCAGATTTTATCGAATGACAAAGAAAATACGTCCTTGAAATACGGCTTCAGATTAGACACCAAAGGGTCTAAACAATACTTATCTTTCTCCTGCGACGAGAAAAGATACACACTGGTAGATTTAGCCAAAACTATACAACCCTAGAAACCAATCGCGGAAGAACTAGACGCGCCGACAGTGCGCTTAATCATTGTAGAAGACACGCCACTGGTCCTATCAAGATAGGTCACTTCACAATAATCCGACAGATAATCAAACTTGCCGTCCCAGTCATGCCCCATGACAAAAACATCAACTGACCAATTCTTGATATCAGAAATCTTCTGATCCCAATTCTCTTCCGGTATGACTTGATCAACACAACTCAGTCCTGCGACGATTTCAGCTCGAGAAGCATAGGGAATCACGGAAGACTTACCTTTGACGAAATTAAACTCGTCCGTGGAGACCGCAACAATCAGTCGGTTACCTAACGCCTTAGCACGAGTGAGAATTCTCAGGTGCCCGACATGAAACAGGTCAAAAGTGCCGTATGTAATGACTGTCTTCATCTAAGCGACCAATGCAATCTAAAACTAAACCGCAAGATCGTCGTTATTAATACCGAGGGAGTGCCGATCTACGCGTTACTGTCATTCAAATAAGACGAATGGTCCGCGGTCTGAGAAAAATTTATGTGCGTCAAAAGGTCGCGCTCGATCGCTGCAGCGCCTCAAAGCCGACAGCGCTTTCAGTTGATCAGCGCGCGCACGAACTGATCGCGCCAGTGGGCGACGTCGGTGTCGCGGACAACCTGCATCAGCGCCTTCCACTTTCGAATGCGCTCTTCCCGGGGCATGGTCAGGGCCTTGTGGATGGCGTCGGACAGTTCTTCACGGCTGAAGGGGTTGACCAGCAGGGCCTCGCCCATCTGTTCAGCGGCGCCGGCGAAGCGGGACAGGATCAGCACCCCGGGATCGTCGGGGTTTTGGGCCGCGACGTATTCCTTGGCCACCAGGTTCATGCCGTCGCGTAGCGGAGTCACCAGCCCGACCCGGGCGGCGCGATAGATGCCCGCCAGCTGGTCGCGTCGGAAGGTGCGATTCAGATAGCGGATCGGCTGCCAGTCCATGTCGGCGTAGGCGCCGTTGATGCGTCCGGCCAGGGCGTCCAGCCGCGCCCGGATGTCCTGATAGGTATCCACGTCGTCGCGCGAGATCGGCGTCACCTGCAGCAGGAAGACATCGCCGCGCATCGACGGATTGTCTTCCAGGAACTGCTCATAGCCGAGCAGGCGCTGTTCCAGCCCCTTTGAATAGTCAAGCCGGTCCACCCCCACGATCATGGAGCGGAAGGCGGCGCTGGCCGCGATCCGGTCATAGGTCTTCTGGCCCAGCAGCGAATCGCGCGCCGCCAAGAAACCGTCCACGTCGATGCCGATCGGAAAGACGCCGAGTTGGACGCTGCGGTCGAAGGCTTCGACCCGGCCGCCGGGTCCGACCACGCCCTTGGCCTCGACCTCGACGTAGCGCTGGAACAGCTCCATCCACTCGCGGGTCTGGAAGCCCAGCAGGTCGAAATGGAACATGGATTTCACCAGCCGCCGGTGATGCGGCAGGGTGACGAGCAGTTGCCGCGCAGGCCAGGGCGTATGCAGGAAGAAGCCGATGCGGTTCTTCACGCCCAGCCGGCGCAGGTCCCGCGCCATCGGGATCATGTGGTAGTCGTGAATCCAGATCACGTCGTCCGGCTGGAGCAGGGGCTGCAGCACCTCGGCGAAACGGCGGTTGGTGCGCTCATAACCCTCGCCATAGGACCGCTCATAGGCGGTCAGGTCGACGCGGTGATGGAACAGCGGCCACAGGGTCTTGTTGGCGTAGCCGTTGTAATATTCATCGACATCCTGCGGCTCCAGATCGACGGTGGCCACCGTGACGCCGGCGCGATCCTCGATGTTGAGCTCGCCGGTGAACCGCTCCACGGTCTCGCCCGACCAGCCGAACCACAGCCCCTCATATTTCCGCAGCGCCGCCGACAGGGCCATGGCCAGCCCGCCCGCAGAGCCCGCCGCCGGGTCTTTCGGCGCGGAGACGCGATTGGAGACGACGATCAGGCGGCTCATCGGGCGTCCTGCCACGAACGACTGAGCAGGACCGCGCAGTTGATGATCCCGACCAGAGAATAGGTCTGAGGGTAGTTGCCCCACAGCTCGCCGTCCTGGATCGAAATGTCCTCGCTGAGCAGGCCCGCATGGGTGCGGCGGCTGAGCATCTCCTCGAAGATGACGCGCGCCTCCTCGACCCGGCCGTTCAGCGCCAGCGCCTCGATGTACCAGAAGGTGCAGAAGTTGAAGGCGGTCTCCGGCTCGCCGAAGTCGTCCGGGTGGATGTAGCGGAACAGATAGGGGCCGCGCTTCAGGTCGCGCTCGATC
Source organism: Brevundimonas naejangsanensis (assembly GCF_000635915.2). Lineage (NCBI taxonomy): Bacteria > Pseudomonadati > Pseudomonadota > Alphaproteobacteria > Caulobacterales > Caulobacteraceae > Brevundimonas > Brevundimonas naejangsanensis. The sequence goes on along the minus strand of NZ_CP015614.1, from coordinate 2,888,723 downwards.
GCCTCGAAGGTCTTCACCTGGCGCGGATCGCGGGCGTCGAGGAAGCCCAGGTCGGTCATCTGCAGCAGCGCGGCGTCCAGTTCCGTCCCGCCGAAGCTGGCGGCGAAGCGACCCTCGTCGGGCAGATAGGCCTCGGCCTCGATGCGCTCGCGGATGACGCGCGCCCGCTCGCGCCACACTTCCCAGCGGTCGTTGAGGCCCAGGTGATGCGCCGCGCGGGCCAGGCGGTCGCAGGCCGCCCAGCACATGACCGAGGAATAGGTGTGCACGCGGGCGATGGTGCGGAACTCCCACAGGCCGGCGTCGACCTGATCGTGCATGGCGAAGGCGCGGTCGCCGACCTTTTCCAAAGCGCGGAAATCCTCGACCGTGCCGGGACGCAGCAGGCGCTGATCGAAGAAGGCCTGAACCAGCGGCAGGACGATCTGGCCATAGACGTCGTGCTGAAGATGCTCATGCGCCTGATTGCCGACGCGCACCGGCTTCATGCCGCGATAGCCTTCCACGCTGTCGACGATGCGCTCGACGATGGCGGGCTCCAGCCCCACGCCATAGACCGGCTGCACATGACCACCCGCCGAGGCGTCGACCAGATTGCGCAGATAGCCGAGGTAGTTCTCCAGGATATCCACCGCGCCCAGGCGGTTCAGCGCCCGCACCGTGTAATAGGCGTCGCGGATCCAGCAGTAGCGATAGTCCCAGTTGCGCCCGCTCTCGGGGAACTCGGGCACCGAGGTGGTCATGGCGGCGACGATGGCGCCGGTCTCTTCATAGACGCATAGCTTCAGGGTGATGGCGGCGCGGATCACCGCCTCCTGCCAGTCCAGCGGCAGATAGAGGGTGCGGGTCCAGTGCTTCCAGTGGGCGATGGTCAGGTCCAGCGCCGCATTGACGCCCGCCAGCACCGCCTGATCGTAGCCTTCGTCCGGGCCGAGGAAAAAGGCCATCTCTTCTTCCAGACGGAAGGTGCGCTCGTTCAGAACATGGCTGACGGGACAGTTGGTGGTCAGGCGCAGGGTCACGTCGCTGCACAGATAGCGGATGTGATTGGAGCCGGAAGTCCGCTCAGCCGCGCGCGCGCCCCAGTCCGCCGAGGGGCGCAGCCGCACGGTGATGCGCGGCGAGCCCGACAGGGGCCGCACCACCCGCGCAAAGGCGGTCGGCCGATAGATGCGCGAGTGCTTCAGATGGCGGGGGCAGAAGTCGATGATCTCGACGGCGGCGCCGTCCGCGCCCGTCATGACCGTGCGCAGAACGGCTGTGTTGCGAACATAGGCCTGTTCGACCGAGGCCAGGCCCTCCAGCTCGATGGCCCAGAAGCCGTGCTCTGGCGCCTCGCCGTCCATCAGGGCGGAAAAGACCGGGTCGTCGTCGATCCGCGGGGCGCAGGCCCAGACAAAGCGGCCGCGCCGGTCGACCAGGGCGCTGACGGAGCAGTTGCCGATAGGGGCGAGGTCGAGGTCAGGCTTCATGGCGAGGCTCCTTGTGAGCGTCTGCGGCGACGGCTTCCAGCCAGTCGAGAACGTCGGCGACATCGGCCAGTTGATAGCGGGCGGCGGTTGGCCGCGACGGCCCGACCAGCACGCCGAACCCGCCCAGGTCCTGCGCCGCCTCGAACCCGGCCTCGTCGGTCAGATCGTCGCCGACCATGACGGGCGTCGCGCCGAGGAAGGGCGGTTCCTGCATGAAGGCGCGAACCGCCGTGCCCTTGTCCGCCCCGGGGGTCTTCAGCTCCAGCACCATAGAGCCCGGCTGCAGGGTCAGGCCCGTCGACGCCGCCAGATCGGTCGCCAGCCGCGTCGCCGCGTCGCCCTCCTCCGGAGCCTGGCGGAAGTGCAAACCCGCCGACAGGCTCTTGTCCTCGACCAGGACGCCGGGACGGGCGGCGGCGAAGGCGTGGAAGGCCTGCAGCGCCTGCTTGATCGCCGGCGATGGATCCGCGCGTAACAGGGCGCCGTCGTCGCGCCGGCGTTCCAGGCCATGCACGCCGGAGGCCGCGCGCGCGGCGCCGTCGCTGATCCGGTCGATCTCCGCAAGCGTGCGGCCGCTGACGACGGCGGCGCGCCCCTGCAGGGCCTGCGTCAGACGGGTCAACACCGCCGTGCGGCGCGCGTCCGGCCCGACGGCGTCAGGCGTCGGCGCAAGGGGAGCGAGGACCCCGTCGAGGTCGAGAAACAGGGCTGCGCTGGGCAAGCAGACGGGCGGGTGAGGCAGGCGCGGGGGAGCGGCCCCCTGAGCATCGGACATCAGGCTGAGGTTTCGACTTTCCCATTAGTGAGATCGTCACAACGCGCGAGCACCGCAAAGGTTGTAAAAGATTCTCAACGGGCCGGATCGAAACGTTTTGTCCGGCGCTTTTCCGACCACGCCATTGTGTAGAGCCGCTTATTGGGGCAATTCCGGCTGCTGTACGAAGAGCCGCAGAAGCGGCCCCGGCGCCTGGAACCGTGATGACCGCCCTCTCCGCTCCTTCTACTCCCGAACAGCTCGCCGCCATGTCAGACCGCGCCCGCGAGGTCGTGCGCCTGAACATAGAGGCGCTGGAGGCGCTGGAGCGGTCGCTGGATTCCTCGATCGCGCGGGCGGCCGACGTCATCCTGTCGCGGCCGGGCTATGTCGTGGTCACCGGCATGGGCAAGTCGGGACACATCGGCGGCAAGATCGCCGCCACCCTGGCCTCGACCGGCACCAACTCCTTCTTCGTCCATCCGGCCGAGATGAGCCACGGCGACCTGGGCATGCTGCGCCCGGACACCACGCTTCTGGCCCTGTCCAACTCGGGCGAGAGCCGCGAACTGCGCGATCCGCTCATCTTCTGCGCCCGCAACGACATTCCGGTGATCGGCCTCACCCAGAGGCCGCAGAGCTTCCTGGGTCGCCACTCCGACGTCTGCCTGACCATGCCCAAGGTGGCCGAGGCCTGCCCCAACGGCCTGGCGCCGACGACCTCGACCCTGATGTCCCTGGCCATGGGCGACGCCCTGGCCATGGTGCTGATGGACCGGCGCGGCTTCACGCGGGAGGATTTCGGCCTGCACCATCCGGGCGGCTCGCTGGGCATGAGCCTGCAGACCGTGCGCGAATGGATGGGCGACAACGCCGCCGCCCCCGCCAGCGTGCCGCTGGACGCCGATTTCAGAACCGTCGTCTCGGCCATCACCGAGGGGCGCAAGGGCGCCGTCGCCGTGCTGGCGCCGGACGGCTCTTTGGCCGGGATGATCACCGACGGCGACGTGCGCCGCGCCTTCACCAACGACATCACGGCCCTGCACGCTGAAGACATCATGAGCCGCAGCCCGATCACGGTCGATCCCCAGGCCCGGATGAGCGACGTGGTCGATCTGTTGAGCGCCAACAAGATCAGCAATCTGTTCGTCATCGATGAGCGGCGCCCCGTCGCCATCATCCACATCGCCGAGCTGATGCAGGCGGGATACGTCTCCTGATGGTGCAGGACGTGCTCTTCGACGCCAGTCGATTGCTCAGCCGGACCGAACGCAGCGCGCCGACCGGCGTGGACCGGGTCTGTCTGGCCTATGCCGAATGGCTGATCGAGCATCCCGTCTATCGGATGACGCCGGTGCGGGCGCGCAAGGACCAGCTGGCGCGCGTCGACAACGACTGGTTCCGTCAGCGCCTGACCGAGCTGCGGACGCGCTGGACCGGCCCCGGCGCGGTGTCCGAACTGAACGGCGAGGCCCGCAGGCTGTTCGACGCCCTGAACTCGCCCGACAACGGCGCCTCGGTGATCGGCCACGTTCCTGAGGAAAACCCGCAGCTTCGCAAGAAGCCGAAGCGGGTGTGGAAACAGTATTTCCGGTCGCGCCGCATCGCCGCCCCGCCCTCGGCCCGCGCCTATATCAACGTCGGCCACACCAGTCTGAACACGCCGGACATCCTGACGTCGCTGGCGGACGGCGGCATCGAACGGATCATCATGGTCCACGACCTGATCCCGGTGACACACCCCGAGTTCTGCCGCCCCGGCGATGGGGCCAAGCATGAGCGGCGCATGCAGAATGTCCTGCGCCACGCCTCGCGCATCCTCGTCAACTCCCACTACACGGCGGACGAGCTGAAACGGTTCGCCGCCCGGTCCAACCTGGCCGCCCCGCCGATCGAGGTCGCCCACCTGGGGCTGGAGCGCACCTTCGACAGCCGCACCGCCATCACGGCCGCCCGCCCCTATTTCCTGCACGTCGGCACGATCGAGGCCCGCAAGAACCTGGCCTTCCTGCTGACGGTCTGGCGGCGCCTTCAGGAGACGATGGGCGACGAGACGCCGCGTCTGGTCCTGGTGGGGCGTTACGGCTGGGAGAATGAGGCGGTGCTGGACCATCTGCAGCGCTCGCCCAATCTGCGGGGCCTGGTGCATCAGGCCGAAAACCTGCCCGATTGCGCCCTGTCTGCGCTGATGCGCGGCGCCCGGGCCATGGTGGCGCCGTCGTCTGTCGAAGGGTTCGACCTGCCCGCCGTCGAGGCCAGCGCCATGGGCGTGCCCCTGATCGCCTCCGACATCGCCGCCCACCGCGAACTGGTGCCCCACGCCCGCCTGATCGACCCGCTGGACGGGCTGGGCTGGCTGAGCGCGCTGGAGGACTGGACCCGCAACCCGCCCGTCGCCCCGCCCTATTGCGCCCCGGACTGGGCGCGCCATTTCAATGTCGTTCAGGAACGGGTGCTGTCTTCCTCTGGCGGCGCGACCGCCTGAAGGGTAAGCATCTGATGAAATTGAACAGAGGCCCCATGACCAGAACCGCCGCCAGCCTGCTCATCGTCGCCCTTCTGGCCGGGTGCTCCACCCTGCCGCGCGACGGGCCGTCCGGGCGCAATGTCGTTCAGGGCGCCTCATCGCCCGAACGCGCCGGCGACTACGCCCTGATCGATCTGGATTTCGCCCTGAGCGAACGTCTCAAGGCCGCGCCGCCGCCGTCCTTCTCGACCCTGGCCCTGGCGTCGTCCGACGCCCCGACCGACGTGATCGGCGTCGGCGACACCCTGGCCGTGAGCATCTTCGAGCCCGGCGGCGCCCTGTTCGGGGGCGGCTCCAACAATGCGGGATCCAGCGGCAACCAGACCCTGCCGCCGCTGGTCGTCAACCGCAACGGCGCCGTGCCGATCCCCTTCGCGGGCGAGGTGAATGTTCAGGGGCTGACGCCGACGCAGGCCTCGGCCGCCGTGCGCCGCGCCCTCATCGGCAAGGTGGCCAATCCGCAGGTGATCGTCACCGTCGCCGGCAATACGTCCAACGCCGTCACCGTGTTGGGCGAGGTCCGCAATCCGGGCCGCCAACCGCTGACGAGCAACCACAACCGCATTCTGGACGTGATCGCCGCTGCGGGCGGCCCGTCGCGGTCGCTGTATGACATCGACGTTCGGATTCAGCGCGACGGCAAGACCTACGCTGCGCCGATGTCCGTCGTGACGACCGAGTTCAATGAAAACGTGCGCCTCCAGCGCGGCGATCAAGTTAATCTGGTCTACAAGCCCCGCCGCTTCAGCTCCTTCGGCGCCTTCAACGCCGTGGCGCGCAGCGAGCTGCCGTCCGGGCCCCTGACCCTGGCTGAAGCGCTCAGCGGCGTCGGCGGGCTGGACTCCAACCTGGCCAACGCCCGGTCGGTGCTGGTCTTCCGCTTCGAGAGGCCGGAGGTCGCCCAGGCCCTGGGCATTCAGCAGGCCCCCACCTCGCGCGGGGTGCCGGTCGTCTATCGTCTGAATCTGAACGAGGGCGAGGGCTTCTTCATCGCCAGCAACTTCCAGATGCAGCCCGACGACGTCATCTACGCCCCGCGCGCCGGAGCCGCAGAAATGCGCAAATTCTTCGAGTTCGTGCAGAGCATCACACGCGTCGTCTACGACGTCTCCGTGACCAGCACGCTGAACCTCGACTAAGGCGCGATGTTCGGCCGTCCTCGGCGTCGTCAGGAGGCGGCCCCCGCGGTCCCGCATCCAACCGGTGCGGGTGAAGACGAAGCCGACGACGGTCTGCGCGCCATCCTTGAGCAGATCGCCGAAGTAGAAGCGATCGCCGTCGCCATCTATGCGCGCCACGGCCTGCCGGATCGATTGGGCCACTATCGGCGACGCCGAGGCGAGGACGACTGGGCGCTGATCGGCGAACATCTGACGCCGACGGAAAAATGGGACATGATCAGCGGTCCCTCCGACGAAGGCGAATGGCGCTTCGCCACCCTGGCAGGGCTTGGCGCACGGTCCGACAACGCCGAGGTGCGCCGCGCCGCCGCTATCCTCGCGGCATGCCAGGGCCTGCGCGCGCGCCTGAACGAGCGCGCGCCGATATCGGCCCAGGACCTGGCCGACGCCATGCGCCTCGGCGCCGCCTGCGGCCGCACGACAGCCTCCGGCGACGCCTCGATCAAGGGCCCCACGCCCCTATGCTTCCTGCCTCCGTCGGACATCTAGAGCGCGCGTACAGACGGACATTGACAGCCTTGGCGAGGCTCGCGTTACTTGCACTCTGACTAAGGATAACCGCGACTGGACGACCTCTTTTTCAACACTAGGAAGCGAGCCTAAGATGCCTGATCTCAGCTGGAATACTTCGCTTTGGGGCGACAACTACGGCTGGGAGGAGGCAGGTGAAGAATGGAGCGTTCCTTGGGGAGGCAGCGAAGCCCAATGGTATGGCTCGCTATTCCCCAGGCTCCACCGGCTGCTTCCTGCTTCCAGCATCCTAGAGATCGCGCCGGGTTACGGTCGCTGGACGCGTTTCCTGCTCCCCAACTGCGAACGCTACCTCGGCATCGATCTGAACGCGTCCTGCGTCGAAGCCTGTCGCAACAGATTTTCCAATGCCTCACACGCCCGCTTTGAGAGCAACGACGGCCTGTCGCTCGCCGCCGCCCCAGACGCATCGTTCGATGTCGTCTTCTCGTTCGACTCGCTGGTCCACGCAGAAATAGACGTCCTGCAAGCCTATGTCGCCGAGATCCTCCGTAAACTGAAGCCCGGCGGCACGGCCTTCATTCATCATTCCAACTATGCCCAGTCTCAACTCGTCGAGGGCCAGAACGACCATAGTCGGGCGCATTCCGTCTCCGCCTCAGCGGTCGCGGACCTCGTTTCCGTCCATGGCGGTCAAATGGTGGTGCAGGAAGTGGTCACCTGGATCGACGCGGCGCTTCTGGATTGTCTGACCATGTTCCGCAGGCCGGCAGGCCAGGCGGAAGTTCCAGCGCCCGTGCACCTGTCGAACCCTTATTTCGCAGATGAAGCCAGGCTCATCGCGCATTTCCAGGCGCCCTACTCCGCTATCTAGGGCAATCGCCCGGTTCGCCCTGCCGCCTCGGCCAGAAGCTCCAGCGATCGTATCCGCGCGGCCGGGTCCCAAATCTGGCTGGTGAGCATCAGTTCGTCGGCCCCGGTTTGGGCGATGAAGACGTCAAGGGCGGCCCGGGCCGTCGCCGGAGCGCCGACGGCCGAACAGGCCAGGGCCGCGTCGATCATGCCCCGCGCGGCGCCGTCCAGACGCTCGTAATAGCCTTCGACCGGCGGCGGCAGCTTGCCGGGGCGGCCGGTTCTCAGGTTGACGAAAGCCTGCTGGACCGAGGTGAACAACAGGCGCGCCGCCTCGTCCGTCTCGGCCACGAAGGCGTTATAGCCCAGCATGACGTAGGGCTTGTCCAGATGCGGCGATGGACGGAAGGTTTGCCGATAGATGTCGATGGCCCGCATCATCTCGCCGGGCGCGAAATGACTGGCGAAGGCGTAGGGCAGGCCCAGATGCGCCGCCAGTTGGGCGCCATAGGTCGAGGAGCCCAGAATCCAGATCGGCACGTCCTGCCCCTCGCCCGGATTGGCGATGATGCGCTGATCGGCCGTGGCGGGCGCGAACCACTGCATCAGCTCCATCACATCCTGCGGGAAGGCGTCGTGGTCGCCCTGAAGCGTCCGGCGCAGGGCCCGCGCCGTCGCCTGATCCGAGCCCGGCGCGCGCCCCAGTCCCAGGTCGATGCGGCCGGGATATAGCGCGTTCAAGGTGCCGAACTGCTCGGCGATGACCAGAGGGGCGTGGTTGGGCAGCATGACGCCCCCGGCCCCGACGCGGATGGTCTTGGTCGCCGCCGCCACTGCGCCGATCACCACCGAGGTCGCCGCGCTGGCGATGCCCGGCATGTTGTGATGCTCGGCCAGCCAGTAGCGATTGTAGCCCAGCCGTTCGGCGTGGCGGGCCAGATCGATGGTGTTGGCGAGCGCCTGGCCCACGTCGGAGCCTTCGGGGACGGGGGCGAGGTCGAGAATGGACAGAGGGATCATCCGACCGATATGGGGCCGCTTCGCAGCGGCGCCATGTCCGCCCGGACAATCGGGCTCTTTTGCCAGGCGCCGGCCCGCGAGCGATTACTGACTGGCGGGGCAGTCGCCGATGCGCTCGGCCGTCATGGTGACCTTGGTCTGGGCCATCTGGGGCGTCGGCGCCGGGTCCATCCTGGTCGTCACTTCGGTCACGTAGCGGCTGTTGAAGTCGCCGGTGACGCGGATGGTGGAGTCAGCCTTCATATTGCCCGGCAGGGCGCAGGTCGACGTGGCGACCATAGCGTCGCCCTGGCGCGCGAAGGGCTGGGTCGTGCAGTCGGCGCCCGGCTGCTGGGCATTGGCGGGAGCCTCCAACTTGGCTTCCTTGATGCAGACATCCTGCGGCGCCATGGCCGCGCCGCCGGGCATGCCTTCCATCGCCGTGGACACGCGCCACAGGCCGGGCTTGGGCGCATCGAGCATCGCAGGCGCGGCGGCGGTCGAGGCGGTCTCAGCCCCGTCAGCAGCTGGAGCTTCAGTCTTGGTGTTGTTTCCGCAGGCCGACAGACCCAGCAGGCAGGCGACGGCGACGCCGCCCATGATCGCTGAACGCATGGCGCGCTCCCCTCTCGTTAAGAACCGAGCGGATAACGCGGGTCTAGCTTAACGGTTCATACCGCCGCGAGCGGTTCAGTCCAGGGTGACGCCCGTGGTGCGCATGATCTCGGCGCGCAGTTCGGGCAGACCGAAGCCCTTTTCCGACGACGTGACAGCCACGTGCGGATAGGCGGCGGGGCGTTTGGCGATGGCCTTGAGCGTCGCGGCCTGGACCTTCGCGGCTTCGCCCGCCTTCAGCTTGTCGGCCTTGGTCAGGACGATCTGATAGGAGACGGCCGACAGGTCCAGGGCGTCCAACGCCTCGTCATCGACCTTCTTCAGGCCGTGACGGCTGTCGATCAGCAGATAGACGCGTTTCAGCGTCACCCGGCCGCGCAGGTAGTCGCGGCCCAGGTCCTGGAACTTCTTAACCGTCGTTTTCGACGCCTTGGCCCAGCCGTAGCCGGGCAGGTCGACCAGACGCATCCGACCGTCCAGATCGAAGAAGTTGACCTCGCGCGTGCGGCCCGGCTCGTTCGAGGCGCGCGCCAGCTTGTGCATGCCGACCAGGCCGTTGATCAGGCTGGACTTGCCGACGTTCGAGCGGCCGGCGAAGGCGATCTCGGGCAGGTCCGGCGTCGGCAACTGCTCGATCTTGGCGCAGCCCATGATGAAGGTCGCGGGGCGCGCGAACAGGATGCGCGCCGCCTCGATCTCGGCGTCGGCGTATTCGCCGACCTTGGGCTCGTCAGAAGCGTCCAAACGATCAGGCCTTCTTGAAACGGGCGATGAAGCTGTCGATCGGGTTCTCGGCCCCGAAGCGATGCATGATCACATATTGCTGGATGATCGACAGGACGTTGTTCCAGGCCCAGTAGATCAGCAGGCCGGCCGCGAACGGGGCCATGATGAAGGTGAAGACGATCGGCATCAGGGCGAAGATCTGGCGCTGCATCGGGTCCTGCGCCGGCGGGTTCATCGCCATCTGCAGCCACATGGTGAAGCCATAGACCAGCGGCAGGACGCCCAGGTGCAGCGGGCCGTTCAGGATGCCGCCCAAAACCGGCAGGGTGGCCGGGTCCCACGGCACGGCGCCGAAGAGGTTCCACACGGTCGAGGGGTCGCGCGCGGACAGGTCGCGGATCCAGCCGAAGAAGGGAGCGTGACGCATTTCGATGGTCACGAACAGCACCTTGTATAGGGCGTAGAAGACCGGGATCTGCACCACCATCGGCAGACAGCCCGCCAGCGGATTGATCTTCTCCCGCTGATAAAGGGCCATCATCTCCTGCTGCTGCTTCTGCGGGTCAGAGCCGTGCTTCTTCTTGATCTCCTCCATCTTGGGCTGGAGGGTCCGCATCTTGGACAGGCTCTCGTAGGACTTGTTGGCCAGCGGGAAGAGGACCAGCTTGACCACGACCGTCAGGGCCAGGATGGCCAGGCCGAAGTTGCCCAACACGCCGTAGAAGAACTCCACCACGGTGAAGATCGGGCGCGTCAGGAACCAGAACATGCCCCAATCGATAGCGTAGACGAAACGCGGCAGGCCCAGCGATTCCTCGTAGCCCTTCAGCACTTCGGCGCGCTTGGCGCCGGCGAACAGGCGCTGGGTCTCTTCGATCTGGCGGCCCGGCTGGATCGTGCGGGTGGCGCCCAACATGGCGGCTTCGTGGACGTTCATGCCGTCGGCGTCGCGCACCGAGAAGCGGCCCTCGATGGCTTCGTCCTGGGTCGGGATCAGGGCCGCCAGCCAGTATTTGTCGGTGATGCCCATCCAGCCGCCGACCGAATCCTTCTGGATGCGCGGCTTCTTGGCCCAGTCCTTGTACTTGACCTGTTCGGTGGTGAATTTGCCGTCCGAACCGAAGGCGCCGATGGCCCCTTCGTGCAGGATCATCTGCTTGCCCAGGTCGACCGGGACGCCCTGGCGCTCGACGCGGCCGTAGGGGGCGATGGCGATGGCCTGGGTTCCCAGGTTGGCCACCGTGTCCTTGACCGTGAACATATACTGCTCGTCGATCGAGACGAGGCGGGTGAAGCGCAGGCCCGAACCATTGTCCCAGGTCAGTTCGACCGGGGTGGTCGGCGTCAGGGTCTCGCCCTTGGTCAGGCGCCAGACGGTGTTGGGGCCCGGGACGCCGCCGGCGACGTTGGGGCCGCTCCAGCCGAACTGGGCGAAATAGGCGTGCTCCATGCCCTGCGGGCGGAACAGCTCGACCGGCGGCGAGCTCTTGTCGAGCGTTTCCTTGTAATTGGTCAGGTACAGGTCGTCGATGCGCGCGCCCTGCAGCGACAGCGAGCCCTTCAGCGTCGGCGTCTGGATCGGCACCCGGGCGACGGCGCCCAGGGCCTGGCCACGGTCCTTGATGAAGACGCCCGGCGCGGGGCCCGTCGGCGTCAGGCCGGCGTCGGCCGAAGCCTCGCGCGCCTTCTGCTGCTCGGCGGCGACGATCTGCGCCTGACGGCGGCTCTCGGCCTGCGGGCGCATCACCATGAAGTAGTAGACGCCCATGATCAGGGCCGCGCACACGAAGAAGATGATGGTGTTGCGCGAATTCTGGGTCTGCATCGAAATCAGCGGTCCTGGTCGGCGGGGCGCGGGCTGGTGGCGGCGCGGGTCGGTGTCGAGGCGGTCGAAACGGCCCGGTCTCCCATATCGGAAGCCGCGCGCGGGGTTGCGAGCCTTGTAAGGGCCGATTTCACATCGTCAAGCAAGCGGTCCCAGTCGCGGTCCGCCGTCCCCATGCGGGCGATGAACACATAGTCGCATCCCGCTCGCCCGTGCAGCGGCGTCAGCAGGCGCGCGGCCTCGCGCAGACGGCGCTTGGCGCGGTTGCGCACGACGGCGCCGCCGATCTTGCGGGTAGCGGTGAATCCAAGGCGCACCGAAGGGTCCCCGTCGGCGCGGTCCAGCTGCTGGACCACCACGGCGCCGCGGGCCTGGGAAACGCCTTTGGCGGCCGCCAGAAACTGGGGCCGCCTCAACAGGCGATCGATTTTCATCAGATCGGTCATGCGCCCCGCCCTGAAGGGAAATGGGCGCGTGACGTCAGGCCGTCAGGCGCTTGCGGCCCTTGGCGCGGCGACGCGCGACAATCTTTTGGCCGTTCGCGGTGGCCATCCGCGAACGGAAGCCGTGACGGCGCTTGCGCACGAGTCGCGACGGCTGATAGGTCCGCTTCACGGTCGGCTCCGGGTTACTGGGGTTGGCGACAGACACAAGCGTCAGCCGCGAGAGAGGCGGGCGTATAAGCGGCGACAGGACGGGAGTCAACGCCACAGCCGCTTTTCCGTGCGTTCGACAGACGCGCACGACGGCTGGAAATCCGCTAGGGATGCAGAAGAAAGAGGATGGAGCGCGGTTTGGACCGGGTCAAAAGATTTCTGCCCCTGGCCGTGCTGCTGGCCGCCGCCGCCCTGATCTTCGGCATGGGCTGGAATCGCTATCTGTCGCTGGACACGCTGCGCGAGCACGGCGCAACGCTGGAGGCCCTGGTCGCCGGACATTATCTGCTGGCCCTGGGCGTCCTGATGCTGATCTTCGCCCTGCTGACGGCCAGCGTGGTGCCGGGCGTGGTCTTCATCACTGTGACGGCGGGCTATCTGTTCGGGCCATGGGTCGGGGGCGTGGCCACCGCCTTCGCCGCCACCGTCGGCGCCCTGGCCGTCTATTATGTCGGGCGCACGGCTCTGGGCGATTCCCTGCGCCGCCGCGCCGCCGCCGATACGGGCCTGCTCAACAAAGTCTGCGCGGGGGTCGACAAGGACACCTTCTGGTATGTGCTGATCGCCCGTCTGGTCGTCACCGTGCCGTTTCACATGATCAATGTGGCGGCGGGCGTGATGGCGGCCCCCTTGCGCCCCTACGTCATCGCCACCTTCGTCGGCCTGCTGCCCGCCCACATCATCTATTGCTGGATCGGCGACAGCCTGCATGAAGTGCTGATCACCAATCCTAACCCCGACATCCGCAGCCTGTTCGCCGAGTTCTTCTGGCCCCTGATGGGCGTGGCCTTCCTGTCGATGCTGCTGCCCCTGCTGCTCAGGCTGGGTCAGACGCTGCGCAGCCGCCGCCGCACGGAGGCGTCATGACGGTGGGCGAGATGCAGTCCCATGCGCCCGAGTTCACGCCGGTGACGGAACGGCCCGAGCCGCGCCGCCGGTTCGCCCTGCCGTCGCCGGACGGCCTGTCGGTGCGGCTGCTGGTGCTGACGGTCGTCTTCACCCTGTCGGTCGTCGGCCTGATCATCGTGCCCAGCGCCGCCTCCTTCCAGGAGCGGTGGCTGATGGACCGGCTGCAGGCGGCGGAACTGGCGTCGGTCGGGGTCGAGGCCCTGCCCTATTCGGCTGTCGAGGACACGACGGCGGAGCAGTTGCTCAGCATCGGCGGAGTGCAGTCGGTCGTGGTCGGCGAGCAGGGCGTGCGCCGCCTGCTGCTGCAGGCCCCCAACCTGCCGCGCGCGCCCGAACTGATCGACCTGCGCCAGCGCAATATCGGGGCGCGGCTGCTGGACCCGTGGAAGACCCTGTTCGGCCACCCGGACCGCTCGCTGCGGGTGCAGGCGGCGCCGCGCTATCGCTCGGGCGACCTGATCGAGATCCTGGCCCCGGCCCAGCCGCTGAAGAAGGAGCTGGCGACCTTCCTGCGCAACAACCTAGCCGTGGCCCTGCTGATCGCGGCGGTGGCGGGCGGTCTGCTGTACGCCGCCCTGTCCTATCTGGTGCTGCAGCCGCTGGGCCGCGTCACGCGCTCGATCGAACGCTTCGCCGCCGATCCCGAAAGCCCGGCCGAACCGCCGTCCAGCCGTCGCGACGAGATCGGCCGGGTCGAGCGCGAACTGGCCCGGATGCAGGAGGAGGTGCGCCAGTCGCTGCGCTCGCGCGCCCGCCTGGCGGCGCTGGGCGAGGCGGTGGCCAAGATCAATCACGACCTGCGCAACATGCTGACCTCGGCCCAGATGGCGTCTGAGCGGCTGTCCACCTCGTCCGACCCGCTGGTGGCGATCGCCCTGCCCCGGCTGGAGCGGGCGCTGGGGCGCGCTTCGACCCTGGCGCGCAACGTTCTGGCCTATGGCAAGACCGAAGAGCCCGCGCCCCAGCGTCAGAAGATGTTGCTGGCCCGCGCCGTGGCCGCCGCCGCCGAGGATGCCGGGCTGGAGCCGGACGGAGTGAAACTGGTGCGCGACCTGCCCGCCCGCTTCACCGTCAACGCCGACCCGGACCAACTTCACCGCATCCTGGTCAATCTGATGCGCAATGCCCGTCAGGCCATCGAGGCGAATCCAGAGAGCGGGGGCAAGGGCGCCATCACTGTGAGCGCCGCGACCGAAGGGGCTGAGGCCGCCATCCTCATCGCCGATGACGGACCCGGCATCCCGCCGCGCCTGGCCGAGCGCCTGTTCGAGCCCTTCGTCAGCGGCAGCAAGGCGGACGGCACGGGGCTGGGCCTGACCATTTCGCGCGAACTGGCGGCGAACCACGGCGGCTCGCTGACGCTGGTCGACACCGGGCCGTGGGGCGCGCGGTTCGAACTGCGCCTGCCGGTGTGACCGGCAGCCAAACCGGCCCGTAAAGCGTTGTTCCCGTGAAGCCGCGGAAACGCCAAGCTTGCCGCGTTCCGTCGCCGCGTCCGAAGGAGATTTTCGATGATTCGCTTTTCCGCCCCGCGAAGCGCCGCCCCGGGTCTGTCCCAGACCTTGGCCTTGACCCTGGGGCTGGCGGCCCTGGCCGCGCCTGCCGGCGCCCAGACGACGACGCCCCGCGCCGACCCGCCTCAAGCCCAAAGCTCAGCTCAAGCCCAGAGCTCGGCTCAAGCCCAGTCGCGCGACCCCGTCGCCGAAATGCTGACCAAGGGCGAGCGCTACCGCCGCGCGCCGGATTCCAAGCAGGACCCCGATGAACTGCGTCAGACCCAGGCCCTGAACGCCGAAATCGTCGCCCAGAACGACCTGGCCGAGAATGAGGACCGCGCCAATCAGGCCGCACAGGCCGAGGCCCAGCGGCGCTGGCAGGCCGAGCTTAATCAGACGGAGGCCGACGCCCGCGCCGCCCGTGAACGCCACGAGGCCGATCTGCGCGCCGCCGGGGAAGCCCAGGCCCGCTATGACCGAGAGATGGCCGACTGGCGCGCCACCGTCGCCGCCTGCGAACGCGGCGACCGCGCCCGCTGCAACGCCGGGCGTCAGGGGCCGAACTAGGCCCTCCGCAACAAAAAAAGGCGCCGCCGACCTTGCGTCAGCGGCGCCCTTTTTACTTAGCCAACGCGGGCTGGATCAGGCCTCAGCGCTGTGCGTGCGGCGCTTCATCATATTGTCGAAGCTGTCCCAGACGCCGTCGGCGCCGTGCCACGACCCTTGCGTCGCCGCCTTGGAGTATTCGGTGGCGCGCGCCTCGAAGAAGTTGGCGTGCTCCACGCCGCTGAGCAGCGACTGCAGCCACGGCAGCGGGTTCTCGGTCACGCCGTAAACCTCGGGCAGGTTCAGCTGGCGCAGGCGCCAGTCGGCGATGAAGCGGATGTAGGCCTTGATGTCGTCGGGCGTCATGCCGTTCACCGGGCCCATTTCGAAGGCCAGGTCGATGAACTTGTCCTCCATCTGGATCACCGTCTTGCAGCAGTCGACGATGTCGTCGGCCACGGCCTTGGTGACGGCGCCCGTCTCCTTGTTGAAGGCGTGGTACAGCTTGATGATGCCTTCGCAGTGCAGGCTCTCGTCGCGCACCGACCAGGACACGATCTGACCCATGCCCTTCATCTTGGACTGGCGCGGGAAGTTCATCAGCATGGCGAAGCTGGCGAACAGCTGCAGCCCTTCCGAGAAGCCCCCGAACATGGCCAGGGTGCGGCAGATGTCGGCGTCGGAATCGACCCCGAACTGGCCCATGTAGTCGTGCTTGTCCTTCATGGCCTCGTATTCCATGAAGGCGCCGAACTCGCTGTCCGGCATGCCGATGGTCTCGAGCAGAAGGGCGTAGGCCGCGATATGGATGGTCTCCATATTGGCGAAGGCGGCCAGCATCATCTTCACTTCGGTCGGTTTGAACACCCGACCGTAGCGCTCCATGTAGTTGTCCTGCACCTCGATGTCCGCTTGGGTGAAGAAGCGGAAGATCTGGGTCAGCAGGTTGCGCTCGCCGTCGTTCAGATTGGCGGCCCAGTCCTTGACGTCCTCGCCCATCGGGACTTCCTCGGGCATCCAGTGGACCTGCTGCTGCTTCTTCCACATGTCGAAGGCCCACGGATAGCGGAAGGGCTTATAGGCAGCCGAAGGGGTCAGCAGGCCGGGCATGTCGGGACGAATGATAGCGGGGGCGTTCATCGAAAAAGACCTGTCGCGAATCCAGGAGAGGGCGCCCGCACCATGCGTCCCCCGGCGCGTCCGAACAAGGGAAGATGCGCACATCTAGCGATCAATTTTCGCACGACCGCTAGATGTGGTGTTTGAATGATAGGAAACTGGGGAGGAAGATGGGGACGGTTTGTTAAACCTAGAGCAGGCCCATCGCCCTGGCCTCGCGCTCCAGCCCTTCGCGGAACTCCGGCGCGGCCAGGCCGATCAGGGCGCGGGCGCGGGCGTCGTCGGTCAGCCCCTTCAGATTGACGGCCCCATGCTCGGTGACGACGTAGTGGATGTCGTTGCGGGGCGTCGTCGCCGGACCGTCCAGCCGCGCCACGATGCGCGAGGCGGTCCCCTTCGCCGCCGTCGAATGGCAGGCGATGATCGACTTGCCCCCCTTTGACGCCGTCGCGCCGCGCACGAAATCGAGTTGGCCGCCCGCCGCCGTATACTGCCGCCCGTTCAGATATTCCGAGCAGCAGGCGCCGAACAGGTCGATCTGAAGGGTGGCGTTGACCGACACCATCCGATCGTTGCGGGCGATGACGGCCGGGTCGTTCACATAGTCGACCGGATAGGCTTCGACAGCCGAGTTCTCGTGCAGGAACTCATAGGTCGAACGGTCGCCCATGGAGAAGGTGAAGACCGTCTTGCCCGGATGCAGGGTCTTGCGCGCATTGGTGACGACGCCCGCCTTCATCAGCTCGACCAGACCGGGCGTCAGCATCTCGGTGTGGACGCCCAGGTCGCGATGGTCGTGCAGGGCCGCGCACACGGCGTCCGGCAGGGCGCCGATGCCCATCTGCAGAGTCGCCCCGTCCTCGACCAGCCCCGCGATCAGGGCGCCGATGGCGCGATCCTGCGGCTGCTGCGGCGCCTTGCCCGCCTCCAGCAGGGGCGCCGCATGTTCGACCAGGGCCGCGACCTGGGACACGTGCACGCGGCAGTCGCCGAACACGCGCGGCATGTGCGGATTGACCTCCAGGATCACCCGCTGCGCGCTCTGCGACACAGCCAGGGCGTAGTCGGTGTTGGTCCCGAAACTGAAATACCCTTCGGCGTCCATCGGCGAGACGGTCGCCAGCAGGGTGTCGACGCCGATCTCCTGCGTCAGTACCCGAGGCGCCTGCTGAAAGCCGGTCGGCACGAACCAGACGGCGCGGCGGCCTTCCTCAATCGCGCGCGCCTCCAGCTTCCGTTCGATGGCGCCGTGGAACAGGCTGTGCGGGCGGATGCGGTCGGTCAGTTCGTAGCGCATCACCGTCTCGCCCGCGATGGCGGTGGACAGCAGGTAGTAGAGGTTGATGTCGCCGACCTGCCGCGCCTCGGCCCGGTCGGCCAGCGCCTTCAGCAAGGCGGGCGGCTGGCCGACGCCCAGGGCCATGGCCACCTTGGCGCCCGACGGGATCAGGGCGGCCGCCGCCTCGGGCGTCGTCAGCCGTTCGGCGTAGAGGGCGGCGAAATCGGTCATGGGAAACTCCTGAAACGTCGTCCGTCTTTATCCGTCAGCTGCGCGCCGTCGCGGCGCTAGACCTTGGTCTAAGGGCGGGCGATCAGGGCGCGTCCTGAAGCGGCGCGTCGTGCAGGCGCTGGCGTCGTTCGGCGGCATAGGCGACCAGCCACAGCGCCATCGACCAGGCGGCGCCCACGCTCCAGCCCGCAAACACGTCCGAGGCCCAGTGCGCGCCCAGATAGATGCGCGTCAGCCCGATCAGAAGGGCGATCACCACCGCACAGCCCAGCACATAGGCTTTCAGCCGCCGGCGCGGAAAGGCCCGCGTCAGCATGACGCCCAGCGTCAGATAGAAGACCGTCGACAATAGGGCGTGACCGGAGGGGAAGCTGGCGTTGAGCGTATCGACCGCCTGATAGATCTGCGGCGGCCGCTCGCGCTCGAACAGCGCTTTCAGCCCCTCGCTCAGGGCCACCCCGCCCGCCAGGCCGACCACCAGCATCAGCGCCGACAGCCGCTTCTTCATGATCAGCAGGAAGCCGATGGCGATGATCGCGAACAGCGTCAGAACCGATATGCCGCCCAGTGACGTCAGGTCCGCCGCCGCTTCGTGCAGCCACCACGGCCCCCAGGGGCGGCCGGGATCGTCGGCGAATGGCCGGACCGCCGCCAGCACCGCCTGATCGAAGGCCTGGCCGTCCGCCTCGCGCATGTCGTCGGCCACCTCGATGAAGGTCAGCACCCCAAGGGCGACGACCAGCATGGCGGCCACAGCGGCGATTTCAGTGCGCGCGACACGCAGGGCGCGGGTCAGAAAGGCGGTGGGATGCGGAGCCATGGGGCGCTAACGGCGAAGCTGGAGGGACGTTCCCTGCCTGATAGATTTCCACAACCTTTGGATAAACACCCCCAGCAGGCAGCAAATGCCCGCGCGGCGCTGACGAATCACTGGACGAAATTCCTGCCTGTGCGTGTCACCTAGGTTCGCCAAAAAAAAATCACTTGGCCTCGGACGTTAATGCCGATTTAGTCACTTCCGGACAGGGTACCCACTACATCTAGTGGTTTCCAAGCAAGAGCGGGATAGCGAGATGGCTGGCGGCGAAGCGTTGCAGACAACGGAATTCTCTCAGGTTTCCCCGGCTCCGATCGAGCTGAAGCCGGACCTGAAGGTGGTGGGCGGCCTGAAGCTGGACCGCTCGCGCGACGCCCTGCTGACCGATTTCGGCAAAAAGACGCTGGAAGACCGCTACCTGCTGGCGGGCGAAAGCTATCAGGACATGTTCGCCCGCGTCGCCACGGCCTACGCCGACGACGCCGAGCACGCCCAGCGCGTCTATGACTATATGTCCAAGCTGTGGTTCATGCCGGCCACGCCCGTCCTGTCGAACGGCGGCGCCGATCGCGGCCTGCCGATCTCCTGCTTCCTGAACGCGGTCAACGACAGCCTGGACGGCATCCAGAACGTCTGGAACGAGAACGTCTCCCTGGCCTCCAACGGCGGCGGCATCGGCACCTATTGGGGCGGCGTCCGCTCCATCGGCGAGAAGGTCAAGGGCGCGGGCCAGACCTCGGGCATCATCCCCTTCATCCGCGTGATGGATTCGCTGACCCTGGCGATTTCGCAAGGGTCCCTGCGTCGCGGCTCGGCCGCCGTCTATCTGGACGTGCACCACCCGGAGATCGAAGAGTTCCTCGAGATCCGTAAACCCTCGGGCGACTTCAACCGGCGCTCGCTGAACCTGCACCACGGCATCAACATCACCGACGCCTTCATGGAAGCGGTGCGGGACGGCAAGAGCTTCGACCTGATCTCGCCCAAGACCGGCGAGGTGCGCAAAACCGTCGACGCCCGCAACCTGTGGACCAAGATCCTGGAAATCCGGATGCAGACGGGCGAGCCCTATCTGATCTTCTCGGACACGGTGAACCGGCAGATGCCGCAGCACCAGAAGGATCTGGGCCTGTCGGTCAAGCAGTCCAACCTGTGCTCGGAAATCATGCTGCACACGGGCCTGGACCATAAGGGCGTCGAGCGCACCGCCGTGTGCTGCCTGTCGTCGGTCAACGCCGAGACCTTCCTGGAGTGGCGCGAGGAGCCCCGCTTCATCGAGGACATCATGCGCTTCCTCGACAATGTGCTCGAGGACTTCATCACCCGCGCCCCGTCGTCGATGGCCGCCGCCGTCTATTCGGCCCAGCGCGAGCGTTCGGTGGGCCTGGGCCTGATGGGCTTCCACTCCTTCCTGCAGGCGCAGGGCGTGGCCTTTGAATCGGCCATGGCCAAGAGCTGGAACATGCGCCTGTTCAAGCACCTGCGCCGCGAGGCCGACAAGGCCAGCCGCACCCTGGCCGAGGAGAAGGGCCCCTGCCTCGACGCCGCCGAGCGCGGCGTCATGGAGCGCTTCTCGCACAAGCTGGCCATCGCCCCGACCGCCTCGATCTCGATCATCTGCGGCGGGACCTCGGCGGGCATCGAGCCGATCCCGGCCAACATCTACACCCACAAGACCCTGTCGGGCTCCTTCGCGGTCAAGAACCCCTATCTGCAGAAGCTGCTGGGCGAGAAGGGCATCGACACCGAGGCCGTCTGGTCGTCGATCCTTGAGCACGAAGGTTCGGTCCAGCACCTGGACGCGCTCAGCGACGAAGAGAAGGCCGTCTTCAAGACCGCCTTCGAACTGGACCAGCGCTGGGTCATCGAACTGGCCGCCGACCGCACCGGCGACATCTGCCAGGCGCAGTCGCTGAACCTGTTCATCCCCGGCGACGTCAACAAGTGGGACCTGCACATGCTGCACTGGTCGGCGTGGGAGCGGGGCCTGAAGTCGCTCTATTATCTGCGCTCCAAGTCGGTGCAGCGCGCCGCCTTCGCCGGCGCCGAGGACAAGGTCGAAGCCGAGATCGATCCGAACCAGCCGGACCTCTTCTCCGTCACCCGCATCGACTACGACGAGTGTCTGGCCTGCCAGTAAGGCAAGCCTTAGCCCTCATCGCCATCGCCTTTCAGCCGCCCGGGGGGAACCCTCTCCGGGCGGCTTCGTTCGTTTGACTAGGATTAAGGCGCAAAAGAGTCCGTTGCGGTTCCCCGGCGTTCGTGCACAGTGGAACCGTTAACGGGTCGGGAGGGACCGTTGATGCGGCGCATGGCATGGGCAGGACTGACGATCGGGGCGGCGACAGTCGTCTCCATGCCCGTTTCCGCCCTGCCGCAGATGGAAGCCGACGGCCCCATCGTCGCGCGCGGCGGCGAGGCGGTCCGGTTCGAGGACGCCGCCGCCCTGGCCGACAGCCGCCTGCCCTTCTCGGCTGAGCCTGAGGCGGCCTTCGGCGCCCCGGTCCAGATCAACACCGCCTCGCGTTTCAGCGCTGACGCCGGCCAACTGCGGCAAGAGGCCTGGTTCGCGGGCGACGGCTTCACCGACCGTCTGCGGATCACGACCACCGGCGAGCTGCGCCACGCCGACGGCTCGCCCGCGCCGCCCCGCGCCCTGGACCCCGTCGCCTTCTCGGGCGAGAGCTATGACGTCACCTACACGCGCGGCTGGACCGCGGCCAGCGGCCGCACCGCCTCGGGGCTGGAAGTGTCGCTGACGCCGCACGCGGGCTTCGGCGTCGGCAGCGACGGCCCGTCGGCCGAGGCTGGCGCCACCCTGCGCATCGGCGAGAACCTGGACCGTCTGGCGCCCAACGGCGACGAAGCGTTCGGCGACCGCCCGCGCTGGTATCTCTACGCCGCAGGCTCCAAGCGGGCGGTCGGCTACAACTTCGCCCGCACGCGCGACGGCGAATTCGCCGGTTCAGGCGTGACCCAGGACGCCGGCACCTATCTCGGCGACGCCTCGATCGGCGTGGCCTATCGCCGAGGCGCCATCCAGAGCTCCTTCGGCGTGGTCTACCGCGAAATCGAAGCCAAGGGCCTGCGCGGCTATCAGGGCATCAACACCGACGTGTCGGAAGGCCTGGTGGCCTTCCAACTGACGATCCGCCCGCCGCGCTAGGCTCCTCCTCCTACTGCGTCCGCGCCACGCCCTCGCGGCGGCTGTCGGCCGCTCCATCCCAGCGGCCGTCCCGCCACAGCCCGCCATGCAGACCCGAGGTCTCGGTCGTGTTAGGCCTCAACTCCACGCCGCGCGCCGCCATCCCTTCGCGCACCGCCTCGGGGAAGCCCTCGGTGTCGGCGCCGAAGCCGTCGCCCTTGGCCACCAGGTTCGGCAGGTCGAACGCCTGCTGCAGCGGCAGGCCCCAGGCCAGGGCGCCGATCAGGGCCTTGGCGTTATAGGCCAGGATCGACGAACCGCCCGGCGAGCCCAGCAGGCCCACCAGCCGCCCCTCGCGATCCAGGATCAGGGCCGGCGACATCGACGAGCGCGGCCGCTTGTTCGCCGCCACGGCGTTAGCCGCAGGCGCGCCGTCCGACGCCGTCGGAACCATCGAGAAATCGGTCAGCTGATTGTTCAGGAAGAAGCCGCCCGCCATCCGGCCTGAGCCGAACAGGCTCTCGACCGTGGTGGTCATGCTAACGGCGTTGCCTTGCGCGTCCACCACGACCAGGTGCGACGTCCCCGCCGGTTCGCGCGTGGCGTCCGCGCCGACGTTCGGCGCCCCCGCCGGCACGCCGTAGGGCGCCGCGCCGCGAAGGCCCGGCGCTAGCGCCGCCCGCTCCGCCACATAGGCCGGGTCCAGCAGACCCGCCACCGGCACGCTGACGAAGGCCGGATCGCCGAAATAGCGGTCGCGGTCCGCGTACATCAGCCGCTGCAGCTGGCCGAAGGCGGCCCAGGCCTCGGGGCTGTCAGGGCCCTTGTCGATATCCGGCGTCCGCTCAGCCATCGCCAGCAACTCCAGGATGGAGGCCCCGCTGGACGGCGGCGGCGGCACGCAGATGGTGTAGATCTTATAGGGACCGCACACCGCCTCGCGCACGATCGGGCGATAGCCGGCGACGTCGGCCGTGGTCAGGGCGCCGGGACGCGGTCCCGCCTGCACCGCCGCCACAATAGCCTCGGCCAGCGGCCCCTGTTGCAAGGCCGCGGCGCCGTCCCGCGCGATCCGGCGCACCGTCTCGGCATAGGCTGGGTTCCGCAGCGTCTCGCCCGCCTGATAGCGCGTCCCGTCCGGCTTGGTGAAATACTCGCTCGCCCAGCGGGTCTTGGCCTGAGGCGCGTCGCTGTTGATCATGCCCGCCAGCCGCTCGCTGACGACAAAGCCGTCCTGCGCCAGTTTCTCGGCGTCGCCGAACAGCTCCGACCAGGCCAGGGCGCCGTGCTGCTTCTGCGCCAGGGCCAGCATGGGCACCACGCCCGGCGCCCCGGTCGAGCGCCCGCTCAACACCGCATCGACAAAGGCCAGCGGCTGGCCGTTCTCATAGAAGAGTTCAGGCGTGGCGGCCGCCGGCGCCGTCTCGCGCCCGTCATAGACGGTGACGGCCCCGCTCTGCCCATCATAGAACATCATGAAGGCGCCGCCGCCCAGGCCGGACGACTGCGGCTCGGCCAGACCCAGCACCGCCTGCACGGCCACGGCCGCATCCACGGCCGACCCGCCGCGCGCCAGCACCTTCATCCCCGCCTCGACCGCCAGGGGATTGGCCGCCGACACGAACGGTCCGCGCGCGATGGTCTGGCTTGCCTGAGGCTGCGCTCCCGGCGCGACGCCAGCGTCCAGCGCAGACGTGGCGCACCCGCCCAGCAACAGGGCCGCAGCCGCCGTCCCGGCGATCAACGCCGACATTCTGCGGGCAGGACGGAAGGTGAAAAATGGCAAGGCGCGCACGCAATTTCTCCAGCACGTTGCAGGGCGCCTTATGCCTAGGCCCCACGCCCCCTCAGGCCAACCCTGCATTTTCTCAAGTTTTTCTTAGAAAACCGACTTGCCAGCCCGGAAGCGACCCGCTAGATACCCGGCCCTGCCCGCAAGGCGGTGCGCACCCGTAGCTCAGCTGGATAGAGCACCAGACTACGAATCTGGGGGTCAGGAGTTCGAATCTCTTCGGGTGCGCCATCTTTCCTCTTCCAGACTTGCTGTGAAGCTGGCGTCGACCTGAGGCGATGCCATCCTGGCGGACGTGTCGGCCTTTTTCTACATCACGGATTACAAGACTGCCGGTCGCCGGCTGTCGGGCGCCGTCAGCCTGCGCCGACGGTCGCATCAGCGCGTCTGGCTCCGGGTCGATTAAAGCCGCCTTCTGACAAGGCCCTGCCATCGCCCAGCTGTCGGACAGCGAAAAACACACAAATGTTCAAAGTGGCGCACCCGACAGGATTCGAACCTGTGACCTCTGCCTTCGGAGGGCAGCACTCTATCCAGCTGAGCTACGGGTGCGTCTGCGGCGACGAGGCCGGACGGCGGTGCTTACAGCATGGGCGGGGCGGTCTCAATCCCTGAACTGCGTCCGCAGGCCGCTTCTTGGCGGGCGGCGCGCGAAGGCCTAGCGTCAGGGACGAGAGAGGGAGATGTCCATGCGCGCTACCACCATCGCCGCCCTGGCGGGCGCCGTCGCCGTTCTGGCCGCCTGCGCGGCGACGCCGAAGCCGAACGCCGACAGTCTGGACGCCGTGGCGCGCGATTACGTCGCCCTGACGCTGGAGATCGGCGAGCGCGAGCCGGGTTATGTCGACGCCTATTACGGCCCGGCGGAGTGGGCCGAGACGGCCAAGGCGCAGCCGCGCGCCCTGCCCCAGCTGGCCAAGGGCGCGGCCAACCTCTCCCAGCGCCTGGACGCCCTGCCGGAGGCTGGGTTGGACGCCCAGAGCCGCCAGCGCCGCGCCTATCTGAAGGCCCATGTCGCGGCCGCCTCGGCGCGGCTGCGGATGCTGCAGGGCGAGACGATGGGCTTCGCCGATGAGGCCGAGGCTCTGTTCGGGGTGCGGCCGGAACTGCGGCCCTTGTCGTCCTATGATCCGGTGCTGGCGCGCATCGACGCCCTGGTCCCCGGCGAGGGGCCGCTGGCGGATCGGGTCGCCGCCTTCCGCGCCCGCTACGTCATCCCCAAGGACCGGCTGGACACGGTGATGCGTGCGGCCATCCATGAGTGCAAGGCGCGCACCGAACGCCGCATGACCCTGCCCGCCGGCGAGACCTTCACCCTGGAGTTCGTCAATGACAAGCCGTGGTCCGGATACAACTGGTTCAAGGGCGGGGCCTTCAGCCTGATCCAGGTGAACACCGACCTGCCGATCTACATCGACCGGGCGGTCGATCTGGGCTGTCACGAGGGGTATCCCGGCCACCACGTCTACAACGCCCTGCTGGAGCAGACCTTCGTCAAGGACAAGGGCTGGGTCGAGATGAGCGTCTATCCGCTGTTCAGCCCCATGTCCTTCATCGCCGAGGGCAGCGCCAACTACGGCATCGACCTGGCCTTCCCTGGCCATGAACGCACCGAGTTCGAGGCGCAGGTGCTGTATCCGCTGGCCGGGCTGGACCCGGCGACAGCCGAGGCGCAGACGCAGCTGCTGACCCTGACGCGCGAGCTGGCGCGGGCGGAATATACGGTGGCGGACGCCTATCTGGCGGGGCGCATCGACCGCGAAACGGCGCTGGATCAGCTGCAGAAATACAGCCTCGTGGCGCGCGACCGGGCGGCGCAGCGGCTGAGCTTTATCGAGACCTACCGCTCCTACATCATCAACTATGGCCTCGGCCGCGACATGGTGCAGGCCTGGGTCCAGCGGCAGGGGCCGGACCACTGGAAGACGATGGAGCAGTTGCTGGCCAGCCAGACGCTGCCGGTCGACCTGAACTGAGGGTGATCGCAACCCGCGCGAGACCGCCGGCGTTAAGGCAAAGGTTCCTATCTCAGAGGGGTTCACCCATGCGCATCCGCACCTTGACCATCGCCGCCGCCTCCGTCCTGGCGCTCGGCGCCGCCGCCTGCACCCAGGCCGAGCAAAACCAGGCCGAGGCCAACGCCGAAGCCGCCGGCGACAAGGCCGCCGACGTCGCCGCCCAGACCGGCGAAGTGGTCGAATCCGGCGCCATGAAGGCCGCTCAGGCGGTCGAGGAAGGCGCGGGCAAGGTCGCCGACAAGCTGGAGTCCAATCAGGCCGAGGCCGCCGCCGAGGGACGCCCCGGCGCCGTCGATCCGGCCACGGACACGCGCGTTCCCGCCAAGAACTGATTAGCAGGCGCTAGACGCAAAAAAGGGGCGCGCTGCATTCGCCGCGCGACCCTTTTCTTGCCCCCAAGGGCCGAGACAATCTCAGGCCGCGTCGGGTCGGGAGGTCCCGAAGGGCCGACAATCGCGGCCCGCTCAACTGCGCTCAAGTCGCGAGGGTCCGCGACCCGAGCATAGCGCCCTCAGATGTGAATGGCGTGCCCGAGCGCCCGTAGGCTGGCTTCGTGGAAGGCTTCGCCCAGCGTTGGGTGGACGTGGATGGTTCCGGCGACATCCTCCAGCACCGCGCCCATTTCCAGCATCTGGGCGAAGCTGTTGGACAGCTCCGACACGTGTTGGCCGACGGCCTGGACGCCCAGCAGGCGGTGATCCGACTTGGAGGCGATGACGCGGACGAAGCCGCCGTCCTCGCCCGCCTCGATGGCCAGGGCGCGGCCGATGGCGGCGAAGGGGAAGACCGCCTGGATCACGTCGTCGCGGCCCTTCACGTCCTCGTGGCCAAGGCCCGCCGAGACGATCTCCGGCTCGGTGAAGCAGACGGCGGCGATGGTGGTCGGATCGAACACGCGGTCATGGCCGGCGATAATCTCGGCGACGACCTCGCCCTGGGCCGAGCCCTTGTGCGCCAGCATGGGCTCGCCGGTCAGGTCGCCGATGGCCCAGACGTTCTTCATGCTGGTGGCGCAGCGCTCGTCGATCTTCACGAACGGGCCGTTCATGGCCACGCCCATGTTTTCGAGGCCCCAGCCTTGGGTGCGTGCGCGGCGTCCGACGGTGACCAGCACCTTGTCGGCGTCCAACTGCATCGGATTGCCGTCCTTGTCGGTGACGTTCAGCTTGCCGTCTCCGAAGCCGCCCGCACGGGCGCCGAGCAGCAGTTGAACGCCGTGCTTCTCCAGCCACTTGGCGACCGGGTCGGTCAGGGCCTTGTCGTAGAGCGGCAGGATGCGATCAGCCATCTCGACGATGGCCACCTCGGCGCCCAGCTTGCGGAAGGCGATGCCCAGCTCCAGGCCGATATAGCCGCCGCCGACGACGACCAGCTTCTTGGGCACTTCCGGCAGGCTCAGGGCCTCGGTGGACGAAATCACGTCGCCGCCGAAGGGCAGGAAGGGCAGTTCGACCGGCTCCGACCCCGTAGCCAGGATGACGTGCTCGGCGCTGATGCGGAGGTCGCCGTCTTCGGTTTTGACGGTGCAGGTCTTGGCGTCCGAGAACTCGGCCCAGCCCTTGATGACCTTGACCTTGGCCTTCTTCAGCAGGGCGGCGACGCCGGCGTTCAGCTTCTTGACCACCCCGTCCTTCCACTCGACCGTCTTGGACAGGTCGATGGCCGGGGTCGAGGCGGTGATGCCCAGCGTGCCGTCGCCGGCGGCCTTGGCCACCGTCTCAAACTTGCCCGCCGCGTGGATGATGGCCTTGGACGGGATGCAGCCGACGTTCAGGCAGGTGCCGCCGAGGCCCGGCGACGCATCCACCAGCACGGTCTCCAGCCCCAACTGGCCGCAACGAATCCCCGCCACATAGCCGCCGGTCCCGGCGCCGATGATCAGGACTTTGGTCTTGAGGGTCTGGGTCATTCCGCCTCTCTGTTCGCAATGCGAGCAGCAATAATTTTGTTGGAGATCTGAGGCTGTTCATCTGCTGAAGCGGCAGATATTTCGGCCCATTCATCGCAACTGAAATCTGTGACGCATTGAAGCATTTCATTGCCCTTAGTGGTGAAGGACCAGATGGAAATTCCGACACCGTCTTTGAGCTGAGATTGGCAGGCTACAGTGCGTCCGTCCGGTCGCTTTCCGTAAATCCAAACGCCCATGGAGTTAGGGTCTCCGAAGGCGCCAAACTTATACACCTGCCTAATGTTGCGAATCTGACTTCGCATCAGGTTATCCCATCCAGAGCGTGGCAGGGTTCTCCAGCAGGGTCTTGATCCTCTGCACGAAGACCGCCGCGTCATGGCCGTCGACGATGCGGTGATCGAAGCTAGAGGACAGGTTCATCATCTTGCGCACGACCATCTGGCCGCCCCGCACCACGACGCGCTCCTCGATCTTGTTAGGACCGACGATGGCGACTTCGGGGTGGTTGATGATGGGCGTGTGCACCACGCCGCCGAGCGTGCCCAGCGAGGTGATGGTGATGGTCGATCCGGAAAGCTCCTCGCGCTTGGCGCTGCCGTCCTTGGCGGCGCCCGAGACGCGGGCGATCTCTTCGGCGGTGTCATAGGCGTCGCGCGCCTCGGCGTGGCGGACGACCGGGACCATCAGGCCGTTCGGCGTCTGGGCGGCGATGCCCAGATGGACGGCGTTGTGCTGGGTCAGCACGCCCGCCTCGTCGTCATAGGTGGCGTTGATGTTCGGCTGGTCCTTCAGGGCCACGACGATGGCGCGGGCGATGAAGGGCAGGACGTTGAGCTTGGCCTTCCCCGTGCCCTTGTTCTGGGCGTTCAGGTGAGCGCGCAGCTCTTCCACCGCCGTCATGTCGATGTCCTCGACATAGGTGATGTGCGGGATGCGACGCACGCTCTCGGCCATCTTCTCCGCGATCTTGCGGCGCAGGCCGATGATGCGGACCTCGTTGGTGCCTTCGGCCTTGACGTAGAGCGAACCGCCCGAGGCTGTGGCGGGGGCAAACGTGCCGCCACGCGCGACGAAGGCGTCCAGATCGGCGTGCTCGATGCGGCCCGCGGGGCCGCTGCCCGGCACGAAGACCAGGTCGATTCCCAGATCCCGCGCGCGGTTGCGCACGGCGGGCGAGGCCAGCGGGCGCTCGCCCGGCTGGCGGCCGGTCACGGCGGGAACGGGCCTGGCGTCGGCCTTGGGCGCAGCAGCAGACTTGGCGGCCGGTGCGGCGACAGGAGCCGGCGCGGCCTTCTCGGCCTTGGCGGCAGGCGCCGGAGCGGCGGCGGGGGCTTCGGCGACGTTGCCCTTGCCCGCCACGTTGAAGCTGACCAGCGGGCCGCCGACGGCGATCTGCTGACCGGCTTCGCCATGCAGGGCGACGACGACGCCGGAGACCGGGCTGGTCAGTTCGACCGTCGCCTTGTCGGTCATGACCTCGGCCAGGATCTGGTCTTCCTGAACCGCGTCGCCGACCTTGACGTGCCAGCCGACCAGTTCGGCTTCGGCCGTGCCTTCGCCGACGTCGGGCAGTTTGAAGACGTGGTTGGCTCCGGGTGCGGCCGTCGGCCCCTCCGTCGCCTTCGGCGCCACCTCCCCATTGGCATGGGGAGGAGAAAGCGAGGGCTTTTCCTCCCCACCTTGTGGGGAGGGGGACCGCGTAGCGGTGGAGGGGCTTTCAGCGACCGCTTCCGCATTGCCTTCGCCCTCGACCTCGAACTCGGCCAGCGGGCCGCGCACGGCCATCATCTGGCCGGGCTCGCCGTGCAGGGCGGTGACGACGCCCGCGACCGGGCTGGTCAGCTCGACCGTGGCCTTGTCCGTCATGACGTCGGCGACGATCTGATCCTCGGCGACGGTGTCGCCGACCTTGACGTGCCAGCCGACCAGTTCGGCCTCGGCGGTGCCTTCGCCAACGTCAGGAAGCTTGAAAACAAAACGACCCATCTTAGCGACCTCCCATCATGACGGCTTTCAGCGCGTCCGCGACCCGCTGCGGTCCGGGGAAATATTCCCATTCAAAGGCGTGCGGATAGGGCGTGTCCCAGCCGGTCACGCGCGCCACCGGCGCCTCCAGGTGATAGAAGCAGCGCTCCTGAACCAGGGCGCTCAGTTCGCCGCCGAAGCCCGAGGTCTTCGGCGCCTCGTGCACGATGACGCAGCGGCCGGTCTTCTTGACCGAGGCCTCGATGGCCTCGATGTCCAGCGGCACGAGGGTGCGCAGGTCGATGACCTCGGCGTCCACGCCCGCATGTTCGGCGCCCGCCAGCGCCACCCAGACCATTGTGCCGTAGGCCAGGATGGTGACGTCGGACCCTTCCTTCATCACGCGGGCCTTGCCGATCGGCTCAATGTATTTGCCGGTCGGAACCTGGGCCAGTTCCTGCGCCTTCCACGGGCTGACCGGCTTTTCGTGCCAGCCGTCGAAGGGACCGTTGTAGAGGCGCTTGGGCTCGAAGAAGATGACCGGATCGTCGTCCTCGATCGCCGCGAGCAACAGGCCCTTGGCGTCATAGGGATTGGACGGGATCACCACCTTCAGGCCGGCGATGTGGGTGAACAGGCTTTCCGGCGACTGGCTGTGCGTCTGGCCGCCGAAGATGCCGCCGCCATAGGGGCTGCGCACCACCATCGGCGTGGTGAACTGGCCGCCCGAGCGATAGCGCATCTTGGCCGCTTCGGAGACGATCTGGTCGTAGGCCGGATAGATGTAGTCGGCGAACTGGATCTCGACGACCGGGCGCAGGCCATAGGCGGCCATGCCGATGGCGGTTCCGACGATGCCGGATTCCGAGATCGGGGCGTCGAAGCTGCGGTTCAGCCCGTGCTTCTTCTGCAGGTGGTCGGTGACGCGGAAGACGCCGCCGAAATAGCCTGCATCCTCGCCGTAGGAGACGACGGTCGGGTCTTCGGCCATCTTGACGTCCAGGGCCGAGTTCAGGGCCTGGATCATGTTCATCGGCGCAATGGCCGGGCCGTCCGGGGCGACCGACGCCGGGGCGTCCTTCTGGTCGACCATGTCGGCTTCAATCTTGTCGTTGATCTCGGCCATGACTCAGACTCCTACTTCGCGGCGCTGTTCGATCAGGCGCCAGTCCTCGGTCGCATAGACCTCTTCGAACATGGTCTTCACGCTGGGGCGCGATTGGCCCAGGGTGCCGATGGCCTCGGATTCCCGGGCGGCGGCGCGGACCTTCTCGACCGCTTCCTTCTCGGCTTCTTCCTGCTGTGCGTCCGACCATTCGCCCAGGCCGATCAGGTGTTGCTTCAGGCGGGCGATCGGATCGCCCAGCGGCCACTTCTCGTGCTCGTCGCCAGGGCGGTAGCGGCTGGGATCGTCCGAGGTCGAGTGCGGGGCGCCGCGATAGGTGAACAGTTCGATGATCGTCGCGCCCTGGTTGGTTCGGGCGCGCTCCTCGGCCCACTGGGTCGCGGCCCAGACGGCCAGGAAGTCGTTGCCGTCGACGCGCAGGGCGGGCAGGCCGTAGCCGATGCCCTTGGAGGCGAAGGTGGTCTCAAGTCCGCCGGCGATGCCCTGGAAGGACGAGATGGCCCACTGGTTGTTGACGATGTTCAGGATGACCGGCGCGCGATAGACGGCGGCGAAGGTCAGGGCCGAGTGGAAGTCGCTCTCAGCGGTCGAGCCGTCGCCGATCCAGGTGATGGCGATCTTGTCGTCGCCGCGGATAGCCGAGGCCATGCCCCAGCCCACGGCCTGAACATACTGCGTGCCCAGATTGCCAGAGATGGTGAAGAAGCCGTAGTCCTTGGCCGAATACATGATCGGCAGCTGGCGGCCCTTGATGGGGTCTTCGGCGTTCGAATAGATCTGGTTCATCATCGTCGCGAGCGGATAGTCGCGCGCGATGAGAAGGCCCTGCTGGCGATAGGTCGGGAAGCCCATGTCCTCGCGGCTCAGGATCATGCCTTGCGCGACCGCAATGGCCTCTTCGCCGGTGCACTTCATATAGAAGCTGGTCTTGCCCTGGCGGTGGGCGCGGTGCATCCGGTCGTCGAAGGCGCGCGTCAGGATCATGGCCTTCAGGCCGCGACGCATGGTCTCAGGGTCCAGCTTGGGGTCCCACGGCCCGACGGCCTTGCCCTGATCGTCCAGCACGCGGATCAGGCGGAAGGCGTGATCGCGCATTTCGGCGGGCGTCGTGCTGACGTCGGGGCGGGCGACCGCGCCGGGTTCGTCGAGCTTCAAATGGCTGAAATCAGGCGTATCGCCCGGCCGGCCCGAAGGCTCCGGGACGCGCAGCGACAGCGTCGGGGTATTCTTCATCAATGCCTCCCGTCCGGTTGAACCGGCCGCGTTTCCTTATGAACTAGGGCATAGCATGTCGGCTCACTGTTAGCTCTTCCAAAAACACTCTTGCCAAATACCAATTTGAGGTATTTTATTTCGCAGAAAGCAAATTCGGAGAAAGCCTTTGGCCGACGAACTCGACCCCATCGACGCGCGCATCCTTGACATCCTTCAGCAGGACGCAGGCCTGTCCGTCGCGGAGGTGGCTGATCGCGTCGGCCTGTCGGCGTCGCCGTGCTGGCGCCGGATCAAGAGACTGGAGGACTCTGGCCTGATACGCAAGCGTGTCACGCTGCTGGACGCCGGACTTCTGGGCCTGGACTTCGAGGTCTACGCCATCGTCAAGCTGAGCCTGCCGACGCGCGACAATCTGCAGATCTTCGAGGAAGCCGTCGAGGGCTGGCCCGAGGTGGTGCAGTGCGCCACCATCACCGGGCGCGAAGACTATGTCCTGCGCATCATCACCACCGACATGCACGCCTTCGACCAGTTCCTGCGCGACAAGCTGCTGACGCTGGGCATCGTCTCCAACTGCGAGAGCCACATCGTCACGCGCGGGGTGAAGAACGTCACCACCCTGCCGCTGGGGATCATCACGCCCCACGTCGGCTGACCGGCCGCACCGTCCTTGCGCCGTCGCCGCCTCAGCTGAGGCGGTCGAAGGCGACGGCGTGGACCTTGTCCCGCCCCAGCAGGGCCGCCAAGGGAGCGGTCGCGAACAGGGACGCCACCGCCGCATCACGCACGTCCAGCCCCCCGGTGAAGGCGCCGAAGGCGGGCATGATCAGCCGTCGCCCATCGGTCACGAAACACGGACGTCGCACCCCCCGGCCATAGGCGGCGACGCGCGCGGCCGGATGCAGATGGCCCGCGACCTCTCCGGGCGCCGGCTCGATCTGCGGCTCGTGGATCAGATACAGGCCGCCCAGCGCCATCGTCTCGACCACGCGGCCCGGCAGCTGGTCCAGTGCGCCGGCCAGGGCGTCCAGATCATGGTTCCCTTCCAGCCAGACCCAGTCGCGCCCGGACGCCAGCCTCTCCAGCCGCGCCAGCTGGGCGCCCTCCATGCGCGACACCGCCTTTGAATCATGAAAGCTGTCGCCCAGCAGCACGACCGTGCGCGGGTCCAGCGCGTCGATCTCGGCCTCGAGCTTGGCCAGGGTCGCGGGGCTGTCATAGGGCGGCAGCATCTGGCCGCGCGCCGCGAAGGCCGAACCCTTCTCCAGGTGCAGGTCCGAGGCGATCAGGGCCTGACGCCCCGGCAACCACAGGGAGCCGGAACAGCGCAACACGCAGGCCTCGCCGTTCACCGTCAGCTTCAGCCCGCCGCAGGGATGGCGATAGGGCGACAGGGTTTCGCGCAGGGCGTCGTTCATCGCCCTTCTCCCCTCGGGGGAGAAGGTGGGCGGCGGAGCCGCTCGGATGAGGGGGCTGTATCCGCAGGCAAGCCGCTAGAAGACGACCACGCAACTGGCGTCCCCCTCATCCGCCTTGCTGCACAAGCCACCTTCTCCCCCGAGGGGAAAAGGACGCACGATTGCTTCACGCCGCCCCCTTCAGCGCTTCGGGCGCGTCTTCCATGACTTCGGCGATAAGGGCCTCGGCGCTTTCATCCAGGATCATCTCGGCCGCGTCGCCGCCGACCCGTTCACGACCGATCTGCACCAGCACCGGCACGCTGAAGGGCGAGGGCCGGTCCAGCGCCTTATGCACGATGCGGCCATGGATGCGGCTCAGCAACTGACCCAGCCGCGCCACGTCCAGCAACCCTGTCGCCGCATCCGCGCGCGCCGTTCTCAGCAGCAGGTGGTCAGGCTGGTGCCGCCGAAGCACGTCGTAGATCAGGTCGGTTGAAAACGTCACTTGCCGTCCGGTCTTCTCGGCTCCCGGCTGGCGCTGTTCGATCAGGCCCGAGATCAGGGCGCAGTTGCGGAAGGACCGCTTCATCATGAAGCTCTCCTCCAGCCAGGCCTCCAGATCGTCGCCCAGCATGTCCGGCTCGAACAGGGCGTCCAGATCGATGTCGTCCATCGGCCGGATCGACCAGATCGCCAGCGAATAGTCCGTCACCACAAAGCCCAGCGGCCCGACGCCCATCCGGTCCAGTCGCCGGGTCAGCAGCATGGCCAGGGTGGTGTGCGCCAGCCGCCCCTCGAACGGATGGGCGACCAGGAAATGCCGCGTGCCCCTCGGAAACGTCTCGACCAGCAGGGTCTGGGCTTCAGGGATGGCGCTGCGCAGCTCCTGCAGCTCCAGCCACTCCTGCACGTCGGAGGGCAGGACGCGCCAGTGATCGCGGTCCTGCACCATGCGCCGCACCCGCTCGGCCAGGGACGTGCCCAGCGGGAACTTCGAGCCTCCGTAAGAGGGGATCTTCGGGTCTTTATCCACGGCGGGCGCGACCAGGGCGTCGGTCCCGGCGATGCCCTGGAAGGCCCACACCTGACCGGCGAAGACGAAGGTGTCGCCCGGCGTCATCTGCTCGAAATACCACTCCTCGGCCTCGCCGACCTTGCGCCCAGCGACCAGATGCTTGCCCCCTCCCCTGCGACCGGCGACGCGAACGTTGAGATTGGCGGCCGAGACGATGGCGCCGACGTTCATCCGGTGGCGCTGCGCCATCTGGGCGTTGCGGACCTTCCACTTGCCGTCGCGGGTGCGCACGATACGGGCGAAGCGGTCGTAGGTCCGCAGCGCATAGCCGCCGGTGGCGACCAGATCGACCACCTCCTCGAAGGCCTCATAGGTCAGGCCGCGATAGGGGCCGGCCGTCGTCACTTCGGCGTATAGGTCTGACAGATCAAAGGCTTCGGAACAGGCGCAGCCCATGACGTGCTGGGCCAGCGTATCCAGCGTGCCGGTATGCTCCGGCTCCCAGTCGAAGGCGTTCTCGGCCACCGCCTCGCGCGCGGCCTGACACTCCAGCATCTCGAAGCGGCTGGCCGGCACCATCAGGGCGCGCGAGGGCTCGTCCAGCCTGTGGTTGGCGCGGCCGATGCGCTGCACCAGCCGACTGGCCCCCTTGGGCGCGGCCAGCTGGATCACCAGGTCGACGTCGCCCCAGTCGATGCCCAGGTCCAGCGTCGAGGTGCAGACCACGGCCTTCAGGTCGCCGCGCGCCATCGCCGCCTCGACCTTGCGCCTCTGTTCTGCCGCCAGCGAGCCGTGGTGCAGGGCGATGGGCAGGTCGTCCTCATTGATCGCCCACAAGGACTGGAAGACGAACTCGGCCTGCCAGCGGGTGTTGACGAAGATCAGGCTGAGCTCGGCGCGCCGGATGGCGTCGTAGACCTCTGGGATGGCGTGAACGCCGGTGTGCCCGGCCCAGGGCACGCGGCCTTCGCTGACCAGCACGTCGACCACCGGCGGCGCCCCGGGATCGCCCAAAACAACCCGCACTCCTTCTCCCCTCAGGGGAGAAGGTGGATCGCGCAGCGAGAGGGATGAGGGGGCGGCCTGATCCAGACTGGCGGCGTCGAGTCTGTTCTCAGCGTCACCCTCATCCGAGCGGCTCCGCCGCCCACCTTCTCCCACGAGGGGAGAAGGGGAGAGCCAGTCGGCGATCTTTGCCGGATCATCCACCGTCGCGCTCAGCGCCACCCGCCGCATCTGCGGCGCGAAGGTCTGCAACCGCGGGGGAGAAGGGGAGAGCCAGTCGGCGATCTTTTGCGGATCATCCACCGTCGCCGACAGCGCCACCCGCCGCATCTGCGGCGCGAACGCCTGCAACCGCGCCAGCCCCAGCGCCAGCAGGTCGCCGCGCTTGCCGCTCCAGATGGCGTGGACCTCGTCCAGCACCACGCATTTCAGGTCGGCGAAATAGTCCCTCGCCCCCTCCCAGGCGCAAAACAGGGCCAACTGCTCCGGCGTGGTCAAAAGGATGTCGGGCGGGAAGTCGCGCTGGCGCTGCTTCTTCGACTGTTTGGTGTCGCCGGTGCGGCTCTCTACGTGGATGTTCAGCCCGATCTCGCGAATGGGCGTCATCAGATTGCGTTCGACGTCGGTCGTCAGGGCCTTCAGCGGCGACAGATAGAGGGTGTGAACGCCCGAGCCCGGCCCCGTTTCGGGTCGAGGCCCCCGTTCGGCCAGGTCGATCAGGCTGGGCAGAAAGCCCGCCAGCGTCTTGCCCCCGCCGGTCGGCGCCACCAGCAGGGCGTGCTGACCGGCCTGCGCGGCGGCGACCATCTCCAGCTGATGCCGGCGCGGCGACCAGCCCCGACCGGCGAACCAGTCGGCGAACAGAGGCGGAAGCGTTGCAGTGCGCGGCGTCGTCACGACAGGCCTATAACATGTTCCCGTTCCGTTTCATCACCTCTGGCGCTATTGAGCGAGAGTGACTGTTGAATCCGCCGACATCCGGACCGTTCCGTCCCTGACGTTCGACCTGCCCCCCGCGCTGGCCACCCCGCCGGGGGCCGGGGCCGTGTGCGACGATCAGGGCGCGAGGAAGATCGGGCGAGGGGCCGCCGAGGGCCTGTTCACCGGCGGCGACGTCATCGTCGCCCACGCCGGACTGACGGCGCGGCGGCTGGGTCTGGCGCCGCCCCCGCGCTCGGCGCAGATGCTGGATGCGTTGGAGCTGTTCGCCTTCGTGCGCCCGGCCCGGTTTTGCGCCCCGTCGGCCACCGGGCTGGCGCTGGCCCTGGGGCGCGAGGAGCCGCGAGGCGCCGAGGCACAGGCCGCCGCCCTGCGCGCCGCCGCCGCCGACCTGCTGGCCGAACTGGCCGCGCCCGCCTATCCGGGGCGGGAGGAGGCCTACGCGCTGGCCCTGACGCTGGAACGGGCGGGCTGGGGCTGGGCGCCGCGCGTGCTTCAAGCCCTGCGCGCCGGACCATTGCGCGACCGCCAGCAGCGCGGCTCGGGCCTCGACGTCTGGGCCCGGCTTCAGGAGTGGGAGGACGAGGCGCCGCGCGGCGAGGCCGGGTCCGCCCCCGTCGACTCTGAGAGCGCCCGCATCCGTCTGGACAAGCTGCTTCAGGCCTCGGGTCTGGACGAGACGCGGCCCGCCCAGTCCGACTATGCGGCCGAGGCGGCTTACGCCTTCTCGCCCCGCAACGAGGAGGGGCGTCCGCGCGTCCTTCTGGCCGAGGCGGGGACCGGCACGGGCAAGACCCTGGGCTATCTGGCGCCCGCCAGCCTGTGGGCCGAGCGCAACGCAGGCGCAGCCTGGATCTCGACCTACACCCGCGCCCTGCAACGCCAGATCGACCGCGAGAGCCGCGCCCTGTGGCCCGACGAGGCCGAGCGGCGGCGCAAGACCGTCGTGCGCAAGGGCCGCGAGAACTATCTCTGCCTGCTCAACCTCCAGGACATGGTGCAGGCGGCGCAGCTGGGGAACGGCGACCTGATCGGCATGGCCCTGGCAGCGCGCTGGGCCGCCCATACCCGCGACGGCGACATGACAGGCGGCGACTATCCCGGCTGGCTGCCGGGCCTCTATGCGACCGCCCCCATGCATCAGGCGGGACCGGCCAATCTGGTCGACCGGCGCGGCGAATGCGTCCACGCCGCCTGCCCCCACTATCGCCTGTGCTTTGTCGAAAAGACCATCCGCGCCAGCCGCCGGGCCGATCTGGTGGTGGCCAATCATGCGTTGGTGATGACCCAGGCCGCCTTCGACGGCGCCCGCACCGCGCGCGGCCTGAAGCAGGACGGCGAGACGGCGGCGCTGAAGCGCATCGTCTTCGACGAGGGCCACCACCTGTTCGACGCCGCCGACAGCGCCTTCTCCGCCTGCCTGTCGGGGCAGGAGGCGGCCGAGCTGCGCCGCTGGATCCGCGGGCCGGAGGGGCGCGGCCGTCGGGGGCGCGGGCTCGAGCAACGGCTGGGCGACCTGTGCGCCGACAATGAGGCCGCCCGCGCGGCCCTGACCGACGCCTTGCGCGCGGCGGCGCAACTGCCCGGCGAAGGCGTGTCCGGCCGCATCGCGCCGGCGTCCGGCGAAGTGAACCCCATCGGCCCGATCGAGCGCTTCCTGGTGGCGGCGCTGGAGCAACTGCGCGCTCGCGCCGCCGAGAGCGGCGGGACCGAGTTCGGCCTGGAGTGCCCGCTGCATCCGGTCACCGAGCCGGTGCTGGCGGCCGCGCGCGAGGCGGCCAAGGCCATCGCCGACCTCGAGGCGCCGCTGCTGACGCTGTCGCGCCATCTGGAAGACATCCTCGACGAGGAGGCGGCCGAGCTGGACGGCGCCGCCCGCGCTCGCATCGAGGGGGCGCTGCGCGGCATGGACCGGCGCGCGCGCATGACCCTGCCCGGCTGGCGCTCCATGCTGGCGGCGCTGGAGGAGGGCGGCCCAGATGGCGACATGGGGCCCGATCCCGACTATGTCGACTGGCTGAGCGCGGAGGCCGCTTTCGGCCGCATCCACGACGTGGCCCTGCGCCGTCACTGGATCGACCCGACCGTGCCGCTGGAAGCCGCCGTGGTCATGCCCTCGCACGGGGTGCTGGTGACCAGCGCCACCCTGTCCGATCCGGCCGCCGAAGATCCCTTCGATCTGGCCCGCCTGCGCACCGGCGCGGCGCGTCTGATCGAACCGGCGCGAACGCTGAAGGTGGACAGCCCGTTCGACTATGCGACCAACAGCCGGGTCATCGTCGTCAATGATCTGGTCAAGGACGACCCGCGCCAGATCGCGGCGGCCATGCGCGAACTGTTCCTGGCGGCGGGCGGCGGAGGCTTAGGCCTGTTCACCGCCATCCGTCGGTTGAAGGCGGTCTATGAGCGGCTGGGGCCGGAGCTGGCGCGGGCGGGCCTTCCGCTCTACGCCCAGCACGTCGATCCGCTGGAGGTCGGGGCCTTGGTCGATGTCTTCAGGGCTGAACGGGACAGCTGTCTGCTGGGCACCGATGCGGTCAGGGACGGCGTGGACGTGCCGGGGCGCTCCTTGCGCGTCCTGGCCTTCGAC
The DNA here is from genome assembly GCF_000635915.2 of Brevundimonas naejangsanensis. Lineage (NCBI taxonomy): Bacteria > Pseudomonadati > Pseudomonadota > Alphaproteobacteria > Caulobacterales > Caulobacteraceae > Brevundimonas > Brevundimonas naejangsanensis. The sequence continues at coordinate 2,850,126 of NZ_CP015614.1, read as the reverse complement.
CGCGTGCCGTGGCCGCGCCCGGACCTGCTGCACAAGGCGCGGCGCGAACGGTTCGGCACGGGCTCGGGCGGGCGCTCATGGGACGACGCGCTGGCGCGCGGGCGGATCGCTCAGGCGTTCGGTCGCCTGATCCGCCGGGCGGACGACCGGGGCGTCTTCGTCATGCTGGACGCCGCCTGCCCGACCCGCCTGTTCGCCGCCCTGCCGCCGGGCACGGAGGTGCTCCGGTTGGGGCTGGCCGAGACGGTGGAGTTGACCAAGGCGTTCCTCGCTTCATCTTCATCATCGTCCGATGAAGCGTAGCCGCGAACCGGCGCCGCCTTCGCCCTTATGGCGCCCCCGGTCCATGCGCTATAGGGGCGCGAATCCGGAGATTGCATGACCGACGCCGCCCCGCATCACAGCCGCAAGGGACTGATCATTCCCTTCGCCATCGTCGCCGTCCTCCTCGTTCTGTGGACCGGCTGGTGGTTCTTCCTGACGCAGCAGATCGAGCGGCGGATGGAGGGCAAGATCGCCGGACTGCAGCAGAGCGGCTGGACCATCGAACACGCCGGGATCTACACCACGGGATGGCCGATGCACGCGCGGGTGACGATCAAACACCTGGACGTCGTCGCCCCGTCCGGTCATGCGATCGCGGCGCCCGAGATGATCGCCCAGGCCAACGCCTATAACCCCACGCGCTGGGTGCTGGCGGCGCCGGACGGCCTGACGGTCACGCGCGCGCAGAAGGGCAAGACGGCGATCCGCGCCGAGGGCATTCGCATGAGCGTGCACGGCCTGACCCAGCGCTGGCCCAATCTGGCGCTGGAGCTGGAGAAGCCGGTCTTCACCGCCCTGCCGGACGCGGAGCCCTTCCCGCTGAAACAGGCGCGTCTGGTGCAGTTCTACATGCGGCCGCATCTGGTCGGTTCGGACATGCCGACCGACGACGTGGATGTGCTGTTCCGTCTGGTCGACGGCGAGGGCCGCGCCAACGGTCCGGTCGAGGGCTTCACCCAGTCGGGAATGCTGAACGCCCAGATCGAGGCGGTGATCGAGAAGGCCTCGGCCCTGCGCAAAGGCGCGGACGCCAAGGGATTGCTGAGCGCCTGGACGGCGGCGGGCGGGCGCTTCATCGACGTGAAGGGCCAGCTTCAGGCGGGCGAGAGCAAGGCCTTCGTCTCCAGCGACGCCCTGTCGGCGGACGCCAAGGGCCAGCTGGAAGGCGAGGTCTTCGTGCGCGCCGAGAAGCCGTTGGCGGCCATCGTCGGCCTGGCGGGCACCCAGCAGGGCGGGGCGCTGGATCGCGCCGCCGCCGCAAAGGCCGCCGCCGCCACGCCGCAGGGCGGAACCGGCGACGACGGTCAGGGCGTGGAGCTGGCCATCCAGTTTCGCGGCGGCCGCACCTATCTGGGGCCGTTCGCCCTGGCGCCTGCGCCGCAGCTGTTCTGAGGCTGCCCCTGTCATGCTGATCGAGCCGCCCGCCGACGAGGAACGCCTGTCGCTGGAACGCGCCGTGGCCGAGGCCGCTCGCGCCAGGCTGGCGGCGGGGCCGCGCGGCTCAGTTGACGGCGACGCCATCGCCCTGCGCGCAATTCTGTCGGGGATGAGCTTGTCCGAAAAGGCGGCGGTGCGCGCGGTGTTGGGGCGGCTGGAGGCGGCGGACGGACGCCCCCTGATCGCCTGTGGGGCGCTGTCGCAGGTGCTGGCGGCCGATCGCTGGGGCCTGGCGGCGCGGCCGATGTCCGAGGCGGATCAGGCGCTGTTCGCCGTGCGCGACGGGGCGGCGCGCAAGACGCGCGCCCTGATCGATCTGTCGGCGCGGCCGTGGTGGGGGCGGCTGCTGGCCCTGCCCATGCTGAAGGTCATCGCCGCCCTGCCCGATGACGCGACTGGAGCTCCGCGCGCCCTGATGGTCGGAACCGAGGCTCCGGGGCCGACGGGCGACGACCGCACCTTCTGGGTCACCGACAGCGCATGGCCGGACGCTCGCATCGTCGAGGCCCTGTCTCAGGCCGGTCTGGCGGCCGAATTTCTATCGGGCGGAGGCGGGTTGAAGCTGTTCGTCCTGACAGGCTATGTGCAGGCCGAAGACATCAGGCTGGACGGCGCGCCCGGCGGCCTGACCGGCGTCATCGGCGCCGCTCCCGTCTTTTGAACATGGCTGCCGGCAGGGGATGACGCGCGCATGACCGAAGCGAACCAGGCGCCGTCCGACGGCGCGCCACAACCCAAGCGCGGCCTGCTGGACATCGCCCCCTACGTCGGCGGCAAGAGCGCCATCGCCGGCGTCGCCAAGCCGATCAAGCTGTCCTCCAACGAAAACGCGCTGGGCGCGGGCGAGAAGGCGCGCGAGGCCTTCGCCGCCGCCGCCTCTTCGATCCACCTCTATCCCGACGGCCGGGCCGACCGTCTGCGCGCGGTGGTGGCCGAGGCGCACGGGCTGGAGCCCGAGCGGCTGATCTTCGGCAATGGGTCGGACGAAGTCTTCGCCCTGCTGAACCAGACCTATCTGGAGGCCGGGGACAACATCGTCACCAGCCAATACGCCTTCGTCGCCTACCAGATTTCGGCCCGCGCCTGTCAGGCCGAGGTCAAGCTGGCGGCCGAGCCGGAGCTGCGCGCCGACGTCGACGCCATGCTGGCTCTGGTCGATGAGCGGACCAAGCTGGTCTATCTGTCGAACCCGGCCAATCCGACCGGCAGCTACGCCACGGGCGAGGAAATCCGCCGCCTGCACGCCGGCCTGCCGCCGCACGTCATCCTGGTGATCGACGAAGCCTACGCCGAGTTCGTGACCGAGCCGGACTGGGAGAGCGCCTTCGGTCTGGCGCGCACGGCGCCCAACATCGTCGTCACCCGCACCTTCTCCAAGCTGCACGGGCTGGGCGGTCTGCGGGTCGGCTATGGCTATGCGCCGCTGGCGGTGGAGCAGGCGATCGACCGCATCCGTCTGCCGTTCAACGTCTCCCTGCCAGGCATCGAGGCGGCCATCGCTGCCCAGGGCGACGAAGCGCACCAGAGGGCCTCGCGCGATCTGGTGGCCGAGTGGCGGCCGCGCCTGACCCAGGCGATCAAGGGCTTCGGTTTCGAGGTCTTTCCGGCTTCGGGCAACTTCATCCTGATCCGCTTCCCCGATGCGAAACGCCCGGCTTCGGCGGCGCAGGACTATCTGCAGGCCAAGGGGATCATCGTGCGCGGCGTAGGCAGCTATGGCCTGCCCGATTGCCTGCGAGTGACGATCGGGACCGAGGATCAGAACCGCGCCTTCCTGGACGCCCTCAGCGAGTTCGCGGCGGGCTGAAGCCTCAGCCGCCGCTGTTGAAGCGCACCACGCCGATGACCCCGGCGCGCCAGACGTAGTCGTCCTCGATCAACGGGCTGTCCTTGATGTCGCCCAGACGCTGTTCGTAGTTGACGAAGGCGCCGACGCCGTAACGGTCGCCGATCGGCACGGCCAGCATGGCTGCGGCGCCTGCGGCCGACAGTCCGCCCGACGGCGTGAAGGCGGCGTAGTCGGTATTGGCGGCTTCCTGAGCGGTGACGCCGTAATAGCGCTGGACGCGCGCGTCGCTGCCGCCGCGCATATAGGCCATCGTCTGCAACAGGCCGACGGGCGTCACGCGCTGGTGGCTGACCGAGCCGTAGTACTCAAGACCGGCGTCGTCGCCGGTGGCGTCATGCTGTATGCGGCCTCCGACCACGACATTGCCCGGCAAACGTTTGAAGGCGTAAAGGGCCGCATCGGCGCCGTAGCCGGGCCGGTCCAGGCCCTCGATGTCGCCCGCCGCAAAGCGCGGACGCAACTGAACGCCCGCATGGAAATCGTCGCGCTTGACGGCGTTCCAGCCCAGGCCATCCAGACCGTTGGCGTAGACGATGTCGCGATAGGAGGCCGAGCCCCAGGCGGTGAAGTTGAAATCCTCGGACTTGTCGCCCGAGACGCTGAAGCCCCGGACAAAGCCGCCGCCGATGTCGACCTTCCACGTCTGCGGCGCTTCTAGCGGCTGGAACGGCTGTGACTGCGCAGAGGCGACAGCCGGCAAGCCCCCCAGGATGGCGGTCAGCAGGGCGAGGCGAAAGGCGGAGCGTGAAATCATGAGCGGGTCCCAGGTCAACAGCTGATGATATAGGGGCCCGCCCTCCAAAGCCTAGGTTCTGGGCGGCAACAAGGCGGTCGAGGCGTCTTCGATCCGGCTTTCCAGCTGCTTCATGAACTCGACCCGCTTAAGACCCGCCGGGATCGGCGGCAGGAACTCGAACACCACCGTGCCCGGATAGCGTTTGAATCCGTGCGCCGGCCAATGGACGCCCGAGTTGGTGGCGACGGGCCAGCAGGGCGCGTCCACGTCGCGATAGATGGCGGCGACCCCGGGCTTGTAGTCGGCCGGTTCGCCCGGCGTCGTGCGCGTGCCTTCGGGGAAGATCAGGATCTGACGGCCCTCGGCCAGGCGAGCGCGGGTCTGGCGCACCATGGCCTTCAGCGCCTTGGCGTGGGCGGCGCGGTCCACGGCGATCATCTTCGTCTTCCAGGCGAACCAGCCGAAGAAGGGCAGCGGCATCAGCTCCTTCTTCATGACGAAACAAGCGTCGTCGAGGAAGGTGAAGGGGGCGATGACGTCCAGCATCCCCTGGTGCTTGGCCGCGATCAGGGCCGGGCCGTTGGGACGATGCTCGAGGCCCCGCACCTCGACCTTGACCCCGGCGATCCAGCGCAGGCCGAACAGGACGAACCGCGCCCACATCTTGATCACCCCCATCGCCGCCCCGTGCGGCATCAGCAGGGCCGGCGACAGCAAGACCGCGAACAGCGGCATCGACAGATACAGCCACAGGGTGAAAAGCAGGGATCGAACGGTCGTCATGCGGCGGCCTTGCGGGGGTCTGAGGCGTCGGGGGCGGCGGGACCGGGGCGTTCCGGGTGACGCCCGGTCAGGCGATGCATCCCCTCGCGGCCCAGGACGGCCAGGTATTTCATATATTCCAGCGTCATGCGCCGGGCGGTCTCGGTCGCGCGCCACCAGGACGGGGTGTCCAGCGACGGCGTCGAGATGGCGTGGGGGGTCAGCCGCACGCCGGGCGCCGCGCCGCGAATCTCCATCAGGCTGCGCGGCATGTGATAGTCCGAGGTGACGACGATCAGGTCGTCATAACCCTTGGCCCGCGCCCAAGAGGCGATCTCCTGGGCGTTGCCGACGGTGTTCTCGGCCTCAAAGCCCAGGTCGACGCAGCAGTTGAACAGCTTCTTGGACCCCGGCGTCAGGGCGCGCAGCTCCTGGCGACGCACCTCCCGATTGACGCCCGAGATCAGCAGCCGGTCGCCCTTGCCCTGCTCCAACAGGCGGATGGCGGCGTTGACGCGCTCGGCCGAGGGGCCGGTCAGGGAGACAATGGCGTCCGCCCGCGCCGGCTCCGGCGCAGGCGTCAGACCGCGAACCCGCTCGGCGAAGACGAACAGGCCCGTCAGCCACATCAGCGCCACCACGGCGATCAGCGTCAGGAACTTCATGCTTAACTAACTAGCGACGCCCGCCCAGCTTCGCCAGCGCCGTCAGGCGCGCAGCCAGCACCGCGACGGCCCCCGCCAGCAAGGGGCAGGCGATCAGCGCCAGCAGGTCGCTAAAGGCCAGCGGCAAGGCCGGGGTCAGTCCGCCTTCGCCCCCGATCAACCGCAGCGCCCCCAGCATGAGCGCCGCCAGGCCGGCCCCCGCCGCCCCCGCCGTCGCCGCAAGAATCCCGAAACGCCGCTGAAACAGTGTGGCGATGGCTCCGTCCGACGCGCCGTTCAGGCTCAGCGTCTCGATCACCACCGCCTGGGCCGCCATGCCCGCGCGGGTGGCGTAGGCGATCGCCGCCGCCGTCGCCGCCGCGATCAGCAGGAAGGCCGCCCCCGCCAGGGCCGTGATCACGCCCGCCGACCGCTCGACCTCGCCGCGCCACAGGCTGTGATCGTCGACGCTGGCGTCCAGCCCGGCCTCGGCCAGGGCGCGGCTCAGGCTGGGCGCGCTGGCGGGCGCCTTCGGGTCCAGCCGGACGACGACCAGATAGGGCAGAGGCAGGTCGGGCAGCACCGCCTCCCCCACCCAGGGCCGCAACAAAGCCTCGGCCGCCTTGCGGTCCATCGCCTGCGCCTCGGCCACGCCCTTCACCCCGGCCAGGGTCTCGGCGGCGCGGGCGGCGGCGGCGGGGCCGGTCTCATCGACGCGCGGGCGCACCTGCACCGTCGCCTCGGCGCGCAGGTGACCCGCCCAGCCGTGCGCCGCCCGGTCGGCGGCCAGCGCCCCGACAGCGGCGATCGAGGCCAGGAAGCACAGCACGGCGATGACCACCACCAGCCAGCGTTCGCCCCCCGCCTCGCGCGGCAGCAATTCTGGTTGGGAGTCGCGCAAGCGGCCGATCATGGCTGCGCCTCCGGTCCAACAGATGAAGCCGGCGCGATCTGCGTCAGCCGCCCGCCTTCCAGCCGCAGGACGGCCGCGCCGCTGCGCTCGGCCAGGGCCTCGTCGTGGCTGGCGATCAGCACGGTGGCGCCCAGTTTGTTCAGCGACTGGAACAGCCGCATCAGCTTCTCGCCCATAGGCCGGTCGACGCTGCCCGTCGGTTCGTCGGCCAGGATCAGGCGCGGCCGCGCCACCACGGCGCGGGCGATGGCAAGCCGCTGCTTCTCGCCGCCGGACAGGGTGGGCGGCAGGGCGTCCAGCCGCCCGCCCAGACCGACCCAGCGCAGCATCTCCTGCACGTCGGCGGCGTACTCGGCCGGGCGCTCGCCCGCCAAACGCAGCGGCAGGGCCGCATTGTCGAAGGCCGACAGATGGTCCAGCAGGCGGAAATCCTGAAAGATCACCCCCATGCGGCGTCGCAGCGCAGGGACCTCGCGCCGGGGCAGGTGGGTCACGTCCTGGCCGAACAGGCTGATTCGTCCCGCCTGGGGCCGCGCCGCCAAAGTCAGCAGCCGCAGCAGCGAGGACTTGCCCGCCCCCGAAGGTCCGGTAAGGAAGTGGAAAGAGCCGTTTGGCAGACTAAGGTTAACGTCCCGCAGTACGGCGGGTCGCCCCCCATAGCCGAAGCCCACGCCTCTGAGGCGGACGGCGTCAGGCGCGGAATCAGGGTCGGCGGCGCGGCGGATCGGATCGGGCATAGGGTTTCGTATTGGACCGGGGCGTTGCGCCGCGACAGGAGGGGGCGATAAGCCTCACAGTCAGCTCACATGATACTGACCTGTCCCGCCTGCGCCACCAGCTATTTTGTTGCCGATGAAGCGATCGGCCCCAACGGCCGTCGTGTCCGCTGCAAGGCCTGCGGCCACGACTGGCGCGCCAGCCTGGAAGATGCGCCGCTGGAGCTGGAACCGGCGACGAAAGGCCTGAGCGCCGGCGAAGACGCTTCGCCCGAAACCCTGCCTGACAGTCTGGCCGAGACGCCCGCGCCCGAACTGCCGCGCGCCTTCCGCGCCAGGGCCGAGCGCAAGCGCCGCACACGGCAGGCGGCGGCGGCGGGCGCAGCCTGGGCGGCGGCGGCGGCGGTGGTGCTGGGGCTGTTCGCCGGCGGCGTCCTGTTCCGTGAGGAGATCGTCCGCAAATTCCCGGCGACAGCGGGCGCCTATGGCGCGCTGGGGCTTGAAGTGAACATCGTCGGGCTGGAGTTCGAAGCCCAGCGGGCGCGGGTGGCGCCGCATGATCCCGGCCGGATCATCGTCTCCGGCGCCGTGCGCAACATCCGCGACACCGAGGTGTCGTCGCCCCCCATCCGCGTGATCTTGCAGGATGAGCGCGGCGTCGAGATCGCCAGTCGCGTGGTGCGCCCGGACTGGCCCCCTACCCTGCCCGGCCAGGCGCAGGGCTTCGCCACGGTCATCGGCGATCCTCAAGGCAAGGCCGTCGGCATAACGACGAAGTTCGTCCTTGAGCCCGTGCGCAAGACGCCCCCGCGCCCCGCCGACAAGACCGCCCGCCCTGAACCCGCCGCGCGCGAAGACGGGGGCCTGCGTCGTCTGGGCGCCCTCGACCTTGGCCCGGCGCCCTCGCCTCTCGACACCGACGTCGCAGAAGGGGTATCGGCGAGGCATGGCTGACACCCCATCGACGCTCGCTCCCGCTGTCCTCCTGTCCCAGGCCGAGATCGAGGCCGTCGTGGCCGATCTGGCGCGCCGCATCGCCCCCCATGTCGACGATGATACGGTGGCCGTCGTCCTGCTGACCGGCGGGCTGTGGTTCGCCGCCGACCTGACCCGCGCCCTGTCGCGCGAAGGCCGCAACGTCCGCTTCGACGCCCTGTGGCTGGCCTCCTACGGCGACGAGCAGACCAGCCGGGGCCGGATCGAGGTTCGCGCCCCCTATCAGCGCCCGCTGACCGGCAAGAAGGTGCTGATCTTGGATGATGTGTTCGACACCGGCCTGTCGCTGGCCGAGGCGGTCCGCATCACCAAGGAGGCGGGCGCCGCCGAGGTGCTGACCTGCGTCTTCGCCCGCAAGCCCTGGCCCAAGCCCCGCGCGCCCGAGCCCGACTTCGTCGGCTGGGAGGCGCCGAACCGCTTCCTGGTCGGTTATGGCCTGGACCACGCCGGCGGGATGCGCGGCCTGCCGGACATCTGCGCTCTGGACTAGTCCTTGAGCCAGTCCGCCATCGGTTCGCGAGCGAACATCGCTTCATAGGTCGGGCGCGGGCGGATGACCGCGCTGCGCTCGCCGTCGACCAGCACTTCGGCGGCCAGCGGACGGGTATTGTATTCGCCGCTCATCACCGCGCCATAGGCCCCGGCGCTCATGAAGACGACCAGATCGCCGGCCTTCAACGGCGGCAGGTCGCGGTCGCGCGCGAAGGTGTCGCCGGTCTCGCACACCGGCCCGACCACATCGTGAGGCAGAAGCTCGCCCTCGACCGGGCGGACAGGCTTCAGATCGTGGAAGGCGTCGTAGAGGGCCGGACGCATCAGATCGTTCATCGCCGCGTCCAGCACCAGGAAGCGGCGGCCGTCCGTGCGCTCATTGACCTGAATGACGCGGCTCAGCAGCACGCCCGCATTGGCGGCCATGAGGCGGCCGGGCTCGAAGGCGGCCTCGACGTTCAGCCCCTCCAGCACGCGCGCGGCCATAGCGACGTAGTCGGCCGGGGACGGCGTCGCCGCATCGCCGTAATAGGGCACGCCCAGGCCGCCGCCGAGATCGAGGCGGGTGACGCTGCGCCCCTGGGCTCGCAGGGCGTCGGTCATGTCCCGCAGCACGCGGAAGGCGGCTTCCAGCGGAGCCAGGTCGGTGATCTGGCTGCCGATATGGCAGGCCAGACCCACGGGCGTGACGTGGGGCGAGCTTGATACGCGGGCGTACAGCGCCATCGCCTCCTCGACCGGCACGCCGAACTTGTCGCCCGCGCCGCCGGTGGTGATCTTGGCGTGGCCGCCGGCGCCGATCTTGGGGTTGACGCGGATGGCGATGGCGGGGGCTGCGTTCTTGGTCGCAGCAACCGCGATCAGCCGGTCCAGCTCGGTCGAGGACTCGACGTTGATCTGACGCACGCCCTGCTCGATGGCGAAGGCCAGCTCGGCGTCGGTCTTGCCCACGCCCGAGAAGATGATGCGCTCGCCCGGAATGCCAGCTGTCAGCGCCCGGCGGATCTCGCCCTCGGACACGGTGTCGGCGCCGCAGCCGAGTTTCGCTAAGGTCGCCAGCACCGACAGGTTGGAGTTGGCCTTGACCGCAAAGGCGATCAGGGCGTCGCCCAGCGCGCCCCTGTGCGCGTCGCACGCCTCGCGCAGGAGGCCGTAATGACGGCGCAGGGTGGCTGAGGAATAGACGTAGGTCGGCGTGCCGACGCTGTCCGCCAGCGCCTCCAGAGAGACGCCCTCGGCATGCAGGACGCCGTCCTTCAGATCAAAATGGTGCACCGGCGGGGAGTCCAGTCAGAGAGAGGAGCGCGAAGGCTCAGTTCATCGGCGGCGGCTTGCCGAACGGGTTGCTCGTGCCGTTGTCGATGGGCATCTGGCGCGGCGGCAGGTTCTGCATCGCCTCTTCCGGCAAGCCCGGGGCCGAGCGGTCGCGGATGGCGCGCTCGGTCTGCTTCTTCGGCATGGCGCCCTGCGGCGGCTCGAGGTCGGCCATTCGCCCGCAGCCGGCCAGCAGAAGGGCGGCGGCGCCCGCGAGGATCAGGGTCTTCTTCACAGACGTCTTCGTCACAGGCGGCTTCTCCAGTCGGCGATGCGCGCGCGGACCTGTTCCGGCGCCGTGCCGCCGAAGCTCTGGCGGCTGGCGCAGGAGGCTTCGGGCGTCAGCACTTCATACACCCCTTCGGTGATCCGGCCATCCAGCGCCTGCAATTCGCTCAGCGGCAATTCGCCCAGCCCCAGGCCCAGCGCCTCGGCCCGCTTCACCGCGGCGCCGGTGACATGGTGCGCCTGACGGAAGGGCAGGTTCAGCTCGCGCACCAGCCAGTCGGCCAGGTCGGTGGCGGTCGAGAAGCCCGCGCCGGCGGCCGCGGCCATCTTCTCGGTGTTGGGGCGGATCACGGCGACCATGGCGGTCATGGCCGTCAGCGCCAGATCCAGCGCGTCAAAGGCCTCGAACACCGGCGGCTTGTCCTCCTGCATGTCCTTGGAATAGGCCAGCGGCAGACCCTTCATCACCGTGGTCAGGGCGATCAGGGCGCCGTTGATGCGGCCCGTCTTGGCCCGCACCAGCTCGGCCGCGTCGGGGTTGCGCTTCTGCGGCATGATGGACGAGCCGGTGGTCAGGTCGTCGGGCAGCGCAGCGAAACCGAACATCGGCGTCATCCACACCACGATCTCTTCGGCCAGACGCGACAGGTGGCCCGCCGCGATGGAGGCGGCGGCCAGGCTCTCCAGCGCGAAATCGCGATCCGAGACGGCGTCCAGAGAGTTGGCCATCGGACGATCAAAGCCCAGCGCCTGCGCCGTCATGTGGCGGTCGATGGGGAAAGGCGAACCGGCCAGGGCGGCGGCGCCCAGCGGGTTCTCGTTCATGCGCGCGCGCGCGTCGGCGAAGCGGCCCGCATCGCGGCCGAACATCTCGACATAGGCCATCAGGTGATGGCCAAAGGTCACCGGCTGGGCCGTCTGCAGATGGGTGAAGCCCGGCATCAGGTCGCCCGCGTGCTGCTCCGCCCGGTCCAGCAGGGTCCGTTGCAGGTCCTGAAGCTGCGCCACGGTGCGGTCGCAGGCGTCGCGCACCCACAGGCGGAAGTCCGTCGCCACCTGGTCGTTGCGGCTGCGCGCGGTGTGCAGGCGCCCCGACGGCTCGCCGATCAGCTCAGACAGGCGCGCCTCGACGTTCATGTGAATGTCCTCATAGGCGTCGCGGAAGGGGAAGGTCCCGTCCCGGATCTCGCCTTCGATCACGTCCAGCCCGCCCAGGATGGCCTGGGCGTCCGCAGGCGCGATGATCCCCTGTTTCTCCAGCATGCGACAATGGGCCCGCGAACCGGCCAGGTCCTGCGCCCACAGGCGTTTATCGACGCCGATGGAGACGTTGATGGCCTGCATGATGTCCGCAGGCTTGGCGCTGAAGCGTCCGCCCCATAGAGACTGGCCCTGAGCGGGGGTATCTGGCTGTGGTTTGGAAGGCGTATCGGACATGAGCGGCTCTGGACGGACTTGGGCGGGCGTGGCGACGTTCGCGGTGATCGGCGTGGGCGCGGCGCTGCTATACGTCAATCAGAAGGGCGGAGGCAAAGAGTCCGCGCCGCCCGCGGCCCAGCCCGCAGCACAGGCCGCAGCCCAGCCGCTCGAGCCGCAACTGGCGGCCTTCGCCAAGGGATCGCTGGCGGCCCTGCAGGCGCCCGCCTCTCCGACCGCGCCCGACTATGTGTTCAAGACCGCCGACGGCGCCGACGTCCGCCTGGCCGACTTCGCCGGCAAGGTGACGGTGGTGAACCTGTGGGCCACCTGGTGCGCCCCGTGCAAGATCGAGATGCCGACACTGGCGGCCCTGGCCGACCACTATAAGGCGCGCGACGACTTCGCCGTGGTCGCCGTCAGCATGGACCTGGACAAAACGGCCGACGAGGCGCGGGCCTTCATCGCCGAAAACGCGCCGCTGGACTTCTACATCGACCCGAAATTCCAGCTGGCGTTCGAGTTCCCCGGCAAGGGCGCCATGCCCCAGACCATCGTCATGGACCGCCAGGGCCGCGTCCGCGCCGTCCTGACCGGCGAGGCCGACTGGGCCGGCCCCGAGGCGCGCGCCCTGATCGACCACCTGCTGGCCGAGGGCTGAGCCAGACCCTCCGGCCGCGCTTGTCGAAGACGGCCCGAAGGGTTGATGCTCGCGCCGCACAGGAGGCTGCGATGAGCGTCGAGACCCACTATCTGGCCGTCTTCACCAGCGACAAGACCGGCCCCAAATGGCGGGCCTGGCGCGCCATGAGCGAGGCCGAGCAGGCCGAGACGGCCCGCCGCGGCGTGGCCGCCGTCGCCGCTTGGGAAGAGGCGCACCGCGACTCCATCGTCTTTCAGGGCGGCCCGCTGGGCCCGACCAAACGCATCGGCGACGACGGCGCCGTGACCGACATGGTCAACCTGCTGACCGTCTTCATGGTCGTGCGCGCCGACAGCCACGAGGCCGCCGCCCGCCTGTTCGAGAACCACCCGCACATGAGCATCTTCGTCTGCGACGGGGTCGAGGTGATGCCGGTGCTGGGGTGAGGCTCAGTCGACGCCCGGCGGCGGGGTCCAGTTCGGATCCGGGAACCAGTCGGCGGCAAGGTCGCGCCAGTCCGGGTTGTCCTTCTCGATCAGGGACAGCTTCCAGTCGCGCAGCCATTTCTTGATGCGCCGCTCGCGCCGGATCGCATCAAGCATCAGGGCGTGCTGCTCTAACCAGACCAGACGGGTGCAGTCATAGGCGTCGGTGAAGCCAGGAAAGGCCCGCGTCCTGTGCTTCCACACGCGGCTTTCCAGATTGGAAGTCGAGCCGACGTAGAGCGTCCCGTTGCGCCCGCTCGCCATAATGTAGGTCGCGATGAAGGTGCGATGGGTCGCCATACGGCCACGCTAACCCGCCCCTCTCCTTCCGTCACCCACGCCCCGCCCCTTCTTCCGTCATCCTCCGGCGAAGCGAAGCGGAGACCGGGGGACCCAGCGGCGCCGAAGGCGATCTTAGGGCGGCCGCCGAGCGTGGCTCTTTCGCGCTCCCGCGCGCCGCTGGGTCCCCCGGTCTGCGCTGCTGACGCGGCTTGCCGGAGGATGACGAAAGTTGAACAGTGTGAATCGCAAATCATCAAACAAGCCGATCCTGAAAATGAATCATCAAGATGATATTCGCTTGCTCGTCTTCGTAAGGCCTTCCAAAAACCAACCAGCGTCAGCTCTCGAAAAGAGGATGCATGCCTTCTTAAAGACCGGAGAGGGAACTGAGAGCCTTGATGACAAAGCCTTCTCTACCCTGCACGGCACCGGACAAATTGCCGATTATTTGCTTTGGAACAGACAGTTCATTGCGGAGATGAAGGCGGTCAATGGCTATCCAGTGCAACGCATTGAACGTCTAATCGACGATGAAACGCGAAAAGAACCTCGAATGTTCGTTTTCGGTGAGGTCGGTATCCAAAAAATTTTATCATCTAGAAGCAATGGGACCGAAATCAACAGAATGATGGTCAACATAGGGGGTCGGCCCATCAGAAAATTGCTCCAACAAGCTAATCCTCAGATCACTGACACCCGCACCAAACTAGCGCTGCCCGGAGCAGCTGGTCTCGCGATCATTATGATCGATAAGCCTCAGAAAATTGAAGCTGGCGTGGCTGCCTATGCTGTTCGAGAAGCTTTAAGGGCAGCAAAACCCCGACTCGATGAGATCGATTTCGTATGGGTTTCAATCGAGACCCATACGGTGCGTTTACCAGACGGTCGCACGGGTTTTCCAGAACTAGGGATTTGGAGAGCAAACCGGCGACCAGATATTGACCGTGCCATGATAGGCCAAATGTTTGACGCTTGGGCTGCTTTCAATGGCACTGAAATGGAGCACCTTGATCACACTTCGAGTTGGGAAACGCTCACTCCCATCGGGGATGGGTGGCCGTTGAAGCTAGACCTACATTGATGAACTCAATGTACCCGCGCCTTCCCGATCTCCAGCCCATCGCTACCCGCTGACACGGCCACCACGCTGCCGTCCTCGATCTCGCCGGCCAGCAGCTTCTTCGCCATCGGGTCGACCAGTTCCTTCTGGATGACGCGCTTCAGCGGGCGGGCGCCGTAGACCGGGTCGTAGCCCTTGTCGGCGAGCCAGGTCAGGGCGCTGTCGTCCAGGGCCAGGGTCAGGCGGCGGTCGGCCATCAGCTTTTCCAGACGCGCCAGCTGGATGCGGACGATGCCGCCCATCTGTTCGCGGCCGAGGCGGTGGAACAGGATGATCTCGTCGATGCGGTTCAGGAACTCGGGCCGGAAGTGGGCGCGGACCTGTTCCATGACCAGCGGACGCACGGCCTCGACGTCCTCGCCCTCGGGCTGGTCGGCCAGGTACTGGCTGCCCAGGTTGGAGGTCATGATGATCAGGGTGTTCTTGAAGTCGATGGTGCGGCCCTGGCCGTCGGTCAGGCGACCGTCGTCCAGCACCTGCAACAGCACGTTGAAGACGTCGGGGTGGGCCTTTTCGACCTCGTCGAACAGGATGACCTGATAGGGGCGACGACGCACAGCCTCGGTCAGGGCGCCGCCCTCGTCATAGCCGACATATCCGGGAGGGGCGCCGATCAGGCGGCTGACCGAGTGCTTCTCCATGTATTCGGACATGTCGATGCGGGTGATGGCGTTGTCGTCGTCGAACAGATAGCCGGCCAGGGCCTTGGTCAGCTCGGTCTTGCCCACGCCCGTGGGCCCAAGGAAGAGGAAGCTGCCCAGCGGCTTGTTGGGGTCGTTCAGACCGGCGCGGGCGCGGCGCACGGCGTCGGACACGGCTTCCAGCGCCTCGTCCTGACCGACGACGCGGCGGCCCAACTGGTCCTCCATCTTGAGCAGCTTCTCGCGCTCGCCTTCCAGCATCTTGTCGACGGGGACGCCGGTCCAGCGGCTGACGACGGCGGCGATCTGCTCGGCGTCGACGACTTCCGGGGTCAGGGGGCCTTCGGCCGGTTTCTCGGCGGCTTCGGCCTCGGCCAGCTGGCGTTCCAGTTGCGGGATCTGGCCGTAGGCGATTTCCGAGGCGCGGCCGAGGTCGCCGGCGCGCTGGGCGGCGGCCAGTTCGGCGCGCAGGCGGTCCAGGGTTTCGCGCAGCTGGGCGCCCTGCCCCACCTTGTCCTTCTCAGACTTCCAGCGGGCGGTCATGTCGTCGGACTGGCCTTCGAGGTCGGCGATCTCGTCGTCGAGCTTTTCGAGACGCTGTTGGGAGGCGCTGTCGCTTTCCTTCTTCAGGGCCTCGCGCTCGATCTTGAGCTGGACCAGACGGCGGTCGATCTCGTCCAGCGCCTCGGGCTTGGAATCCACGGCCATGCGGACGCGCGACGCGGCCTCGTCGATCAGGTCGATGGCCTTGTCCGGCAGGAAGCGGTCGGTGATGTAGCGGTTCGACAAGGTGGCGGCGGCGACGATGGCGCTGTCCGAGATGCGCACCCCGTGGTGGACCTCGTACTTCTCCTTCAGGCCGCGCAGGATCGACACCGTGTCCTCGACGGTCGGCTCGGCGACGAAGACCGGCTGGAAGCGACGGGCCAAGGCCGCGTCCTTCTCGACGTGCTTGCGGTACTCATCCAGCGTGGTGGCGCCGACGCAGTGCAGTTCGCCGCGCGCCAGGGCGGGCTTCAAGAGGTTGGAGGCGTCCATGGCCCCGTCGCCCTTGCCGGCGCCGACCAGGGTGTGCATCTCGTCGATGAACAGGACGATGCCGCCCTCAGCCGCCGCCACCTCGTTAAGCACGGCTTTCAGCCGCTCCTCGAACTCGCCGCGATATTTCGCCCCGGCGATCAGGGCGCCCATGTCTAGCGCCAGGACCTTCTTGTCCTTCAGGCTTTCGGGCACGTCGCCGTTGACGATGCGCAGGGCCAGTCCCTCGACGATGGCGGTCTTGCCGACGCCGGGTTCGCCGATCAGGACGGGGTTGTTCTTGGTGCGGCGCGCCAGCACCTGAATGGTGCGGCGAATCTCCTCGTCGCGGCCGATGACCGGGTCGACCTTGCCGTCGCGCGCGGCCTCGGTCAGGTCGCGGGCGTAGCGTTTCAGGGCGTCGAAGCTGTCCTCGGCGCCCGCGCTGTCGGCGGTCTTGCCCTTGCGGATTTCGGTCACGGCCTCGTCCAGCTTCTTGGCCGTGACGCCGGCGGATTTCAGCGCCTCGGCGGCGGCCCCGCCTTCCTTGGCGATGGCGGCCAGCAGGCGTTCGGTAGTGACGAAGGCGTCGCCGGCCTTCTTGGCGGCTTCTTCGGCGGCGCTGAAGACGCGCGCCAGATCGCCGTCGAGGTAAAGCTGGCCCGAGCCGCCCTCGACCTGGGGCCGCTTCTTCAGCAGGCCCTCGGTGACGAGCTCGACGGCGGAGGGATCGCCCCCCGCCTGATCGATCAGCTTGCGAGCCAGACCGTCGCGTTCCTCAAGCAGCACCTTGAGCAGGTGCTCGGGCGCGAATTGCTGGTGGCGGCGGGCCAGGGCCAGCGACTGGGCGGACTGGACGGCCTGTTTGGCGCGGTCGGAATAGAGGTCGAGATTCATGGCGTTCGGTTTCCCCTCAGGAGGCGGATTTGAACTCAATGCGCCCTTATCTGAAGCGACGCCTTGAGCTGTCGCAATGGAGGTGGGTGTGGCCGATCAGACACGCAAGGGCCCAAGCGAGAACGCCCGCCGCCACAGGGGCGACGGGCGTCAGGCTCAGTCCGGCGACAGGCCTTAGCCGCCGGTCGGACCGGTCGAGAAGTCGAACTGCTCGGGCTGGCGGCGCGGCCCGCCGAAGGACCAGCTCAGGCCCAGGTAGAAGGCGCGCAGG
Organism: Brevundimonas naejangsanensis; assembly: GCF_000635915.2. Taxonomy (NCBI): domain Bacteria; kingdom Pseudomonadati; phylum Pseudomonadota; class Alphaproteobacteria; order Caulobacterales; family Caulobacteraceae; genus Brevundimonas; species Brevundimonas naejangsanensis. The sequence continues at coordinate 2,833,222 of NZ_CP015614.1, read as the reverse complement.
TTCAGGTCCTGGTCGAGGCGCTCGCGGAACTGGGGCGTGTCATAGGTGGTGGCGCCGCCGAAGGAGTTTAGCAGGTCGCGAGCCGTGAACTGCAGCGACAGGGTGTCGTTCAGCTTGCGGCGGTAGCCGAAGTTCAGCATGCCGCCGCTCTCGCGCTTGCCTTGCGCCAGCAGCTGATCGCCCTGCCAGAACCCCATCAGTTGGACGAAATCCTTGGGCGTGGCCTGCCAGTTCAGGCTGAGGCGGCCGGTCACCATCTCGCCCTCGCGGTCGCGGCCGCCGGGGATGCCGGCTGCGTCGATCTCCTGACGGAAGGCGTTGACGCTGGCGTTGTAGCGCAAGGTGGGGTGCAGGCGCCCGCTGGCGGTCAGCTCTATCCCCAGATCGCGGCGAGCGCCCAGATTCTCGGGCCGTGTCAGAAGGAGCCCGCCGCCCACGTCGGTCGCCACCTCGGTAAAGGCCTTGGTCGTGTCGCGGAAATAGGCGGTGGCCTGATAGAAGCTCTGACCCCGCCGCATCTGCCACATGGCCTCGAAGCTATCGGTCTCCTGCGGCTCCAGGTCCGGGTTGCCCGAGCGCAGGTTCAGCGGGTCGCCATAGACCACAAACGGATTCAGCTGCGACGGCTGGGGCCGCTGGATGCGCCGCGAATAGCTGCCGCGCAGAGTCTGGGTCTCGGTCAGCTGATACTGCAGGTGGAAGGTCGGATAGGCGCGGAAATAGTCCTGAGACGCGCGCACGGCGTTGGTGACGTCCTCGACCTCGATGTCGGCCTGTTCCAGCCGCAAGCCGAACTGGCCGGACAGCTTCTGACCGAAGGGGCGCTCATAGGTGGCGTAAAGCGCGTGGACCGTCTGCTCGGCCTCGAACCGGTTGCTGAGCGAGGGCACGAGCGCCAGGGCGTTCTCGGCGGGTCCCCGCCGAACCTCATTATCCTGATCCGGCCGGGTGAGGTTCAGCTCATAGCCCGCGCGCAACTTGGCGCCCTCGCCCATCGGCCGGGTGTAGGCGCTGGTGAAGCCGATCGTCTCCTGGGCGTTCAGGCCGCGCTGGGCCTCATACACCGTCGGCTGCATCGGGAGGCGGAAGACGTTGGCGGCCAGGGAGTCGTTCTCCTGATCGTTGCGATCATAGCGCAGCTCGTTCGACCATTCGTGCCCGGACGTATCGAACTGATGCAGAACCCGTCCGGTGACGCCCCAGCCCTTCATGGCGAAGCCGCCCGAGCCGTCGCGGCTATAGGCGCGCGTCAGGGCGCCCGAGGCGTCGCGCGTCTCAAACAGGCCGCGCACATCGCTGTCGATGTCGAAGCGATTGGCGCGCGCCTCGCCGGTCAGCATGGTTTTTTCCGTCAGCCGGTATTCGGCGGCGACGCGGCCGAAGACGCCGTCCTGGGTCGATTCAATATTTTGGGCGGTGGTCGTCGTGCTGACCACCGCGCCGGACGGGTTAAGCTGTTCGCGCAGGCGGTCGAAGTACAGGCTCTGCTCGTCGTGACGATAGCTGAGATCGCCAGTCAGGGTCAGCTTGCCCTGCTGGCGCGAGCCGCTGGCCCCGACGTTCCAGCGTCCATGATCGCCCACATTGGCGCGCAGCGAGCCGGTGGTGACAGCGGCGCCCGGCGTCCCAGCGGCGGCGGCGGCGGCGACCGCCGCCGGAACCGGCTTGGTGATCAGATTGATGACCCCGCCCGAGCCCTCGGGGCTGTAGGCGGCGGACGGATTGGTCATCACCTCGATCCGGGCGTAGCGATCGGCCGGCAGTTGCAGCACCGCATCGGCGCGGTTCGGTCCCGACAGGATGGCCGAGGGGCGGCCGTCCACCAGCAGGGTGACATTGCTATCGCCGCGCAGGGAGACGTTGCCCTGAGGATCGACATCGACCGAGGGCACATTGCGCAGGGCCTCGGCCAAGGTGCCGGTCGCCGCCTGAAGATCGTCGGCCAGACTATAGCTGATGGAGTCGATCGAAGTCCGCACGTCATTGGCGCGGGCGCTGACGACGACGTCGCCCACGGCGGCGGGCTGATCGTCCTTGTCCGCCTTCTGCGGCGCAGTCTGAACGGGACGGCTTTGGGACGGCTGCGTTCGAGGCGACGGCGTCTGCGCCAGAACCCCGGCAGCGGGCAAGGCCAGAACCACCCCCAGAAGGGGCGCGAACTTGTATTTTGTCATGATGGGCGTCCTCGCACGGACGTCCCTCAACGTCCTGTTTCGCCGATATCAGCGTCCCGACGCATAACCGAGTTACATCTTTTTCATCCCCGAGGCGGGTCTGTGGCCAAGCCTGATTTCATTACAGCTCCGTAAGGTGCGCGGCGGCGCTTCGTCCTGTTAGGTTTTCAGCGCCCGTTTCTTCGAGCGCGGGCTTTGGAAAGCCGCCCTCATGAAGAATCGTCTGATCCTGACCGCCTGCGCCTCGGCGCTGCTGCTCGGCCTGCCGGCCGCCGCCCCCGGCTGGGCCAAGGCGCCGCCCGCCGCCGGAACGACCGCTCAGGGCGGCGTCCAGGTGCCGCCGCTGGGCTTCCACAAGCGGGTGCTGGCCAACGGCATGGAGGTCTATACGGCGCGCGACGCCTCGACCTCGAACGTCACGGTCCAGGTCTGGTATCGCGTGGGATCGAAGGACGATCCGGCGGGCCGCTCGGGCTTCGCCCACCTGTTCGAACATCTGCTGTTCAAGGCGACGAAGAACATGCCCTCCGAGACGTTCGACCGTCTGACCGAGGACGTGGGCGGCATGAACAACGCCTTCACCGCCGACGACGTGACCGCCTATTACGAGGTCGTCCCGGCCAACCACCTGCAGCGCATCCTGTTCGCCGAGGCGGACCGCATGGGCTCTCTGGTCGTCGATCAGAAGACCTTTGAATCCGAGCGCGACGTGGTGAAGGAAGAATACCGCCAGCGGATTCTGGCCAGCCCCTACGGCCGCCTGTTCGGCCTGTTCGCGCCCGAGACCATCTATCAGGACCACCCGTATCGCCGTCCGGGCATCGGCTCGATCGAGGAGCTGGACGCCTCGACGCTGGACGACGTGCTGCGCTTCCACGCCACCTACTACCGGCCGGACAACGCCATGCTGATCGTGGCGGGCAATTTCGATCAGGCGCAGTTGGACGGCTGGGTCGATGAGTATTTCGCCCCGTTGAAGCGTCCGGCGACGCCCATGCCCGCCAATGACGTGAAGGAGCCCGAGCCCGCCGGCCCGCGCACCGCCACCTTCTATGCGCCGAACGTGCCCCTGCCCGCCGTGGCCCTGGCCTGGAACACCGTGGCCTATAAGGACGCCGACCGCCCGGCTCTGACGGTGCTGGACGGCATCCTGTCGACCGGCGATAGCAGCCGTCTGTACCGCTCGCTGGTCTATGACAAGCAGATCGCCGCCCAGGCGGGCTCCAACCCCGACTTCGCCCAGCAGGCGGGCAATCTGGCCGCCTACGCCATCATGGCCGACGGCCAGACGGTCGAGACCGGCCAGGCGGCGCTCGAAGCCGAAATCGCGCGTCTGCGCGACGAGCCCGTCACCGCCGCCGAACTGGCCGAGGCCAAGAACGAGCTGGTCGCCAACGCCCTGCGCGGGCGTGAGAGCATCGACGACCGCGCCACCACCTTGGGCATGGCGCTGATCATGACCGGCGACGCGACGGCCGCCGACCGCGAGATCGCCGAGATCCAGGCCGTCACCGCCGCCGACGTGCAGCGTGTGGCCCGCCGCTATCTGACGCCGCAGCGCCAGATCACCATCAACTACCTGCCCGCCAGCGACGCCAACGCGCCCAGCGAGCAGAAGAAGAACGTCGACGCCCCCGTGACGGTCGCCGCCCTGGCCCCGGCCGGTCCGGTCGCCGTCCTGCTGCCCGAAGCCGAGCGCGCCCGCCTGCCCGAGCCGGGGCCTGAGGTGTCGCCCGCCACGCCCGCCATCGCCGACTTCCGTCTGGACAACGGCCTGCGCGTGCTGGTCGCCCCGACCAAAGGCCTGCCGCTGGTTTCGGCGCGCCTGAACTTCAACGCGGGCTCGGCCCATGACCCGGCTGACAAGGCCGGCGTCGCCTCCATGACCGCCAACCTGCTGACCCAAGGGACAACGACCAAGTCGGCGCCGGAAATCGCCACCGCCATCGAACAGCTGGGCGCCAACATCGGCGCGGGGGCGAGCGCCGACTTCACCAATGTCTACGCCAATGCGCCAAAGGACGTGTTCGGCCGGACCCTGACCCTGATGGCCGATCTGGTGCGCAACCCGGCCTTCGCGCAGGAAGAGCTGGAGCGTCAGCAGTCCCAGACCCTGGACGGGCTGCGCGTGGCGTTGAGCCAGCCCGGCTCCATCGCCTCCCAGTCGGTCGGCAGGGTGATGTACGGCGCCGCCCCCTACGGCGCGCCGGGCTCGGGCACGGTGACCAGCATCCCCGCCCTAACGCGCGACGACGTCGCCGCCTTCCACGCCGAGCGGTTCGGGCCCTCGCAGGCGACCCTCGTCTTCTCGGGCGACGTGACCCCGGCCGAAGCGCGCGCCTTGGCCGCCGAAGCCTTCGGCGACTGGCGTGACGCCGGCCCGGCCCCGGCCGCCATCGACAAGGCGGGTCAGGCGCCGGCCCCGCGCGTTGTCGTCATCGACCAGCCTGGCGCCGGCCAGGCCGCCGTGGTCGCCGCCATCCGCGGGATCAGCCGCACCGACGCCGACTACTTCCCGCTGACGCTGGGCAACACCCTGCTGGGCGGCGGCTTCTCGTCACGTCTGAACCAGGAAATCCGCATCAAGCGCGGCCTGTCCTACGGCGCCCGCTCGTCGGTCGGCGCCCAACAGCAGACCGGCGTCTTCTCGGCCTCGACCCAGACCAAGAACGAGACGGCGACCGAGGTGGCCGACCTGATCCTTGAAGAGATCGGCAAACTGGGGACCACGGCGGCGACCGAGACCGAACTGGCCCCCCGCCGCGCCACCCTGATCGGCGGCTTCGGCCGTTCGCTGGAGACGGTGGACGGCCTGGGGGGCCTGGTCGCCAACCTGGCCCTGTACGACCTGCCGATGAGCGATCTGGCCGACTACGCCGGGCGCGTTCGCGCCGTCACCGCCGAACAGGTCGAAAGCGCCTTCGCTGAACACCTGCCGACGGACCGGGCCAGCCTGGTGATCGTCGGCGACGCGTCCAAGTTCATCGACGGCCTGCGAGCGAAATACCCCAATGTCGAGGTCATCCCGCTGACCGAACTGAACCTGGACAGCGCCACGCTGAAGTAGGCCGACTTGCCACGGGCTCCGATTTCCGGCCTAGCTGGAAATCGGAGAACCGCATTATGCTGAAGACCGGATACGTCGCCCTGCTGGCGGTCGGCACGATCTGGCTGACCTGTTCGCCCGTACAGGCGCACTCGTCGGCGCTGGACCCTCTGAGCGACGCCCTGGAGTTGCTCCGGACCGATCCCTCTGCAGCCGTGGCCGCACTGGAGCCTCTGGTCGCCGCCGGCGATCCTGAGGCGGCGGCTTCACTGGCTTCCGCGCTGGAATTTACCGGAGGCGACCCCGAACGGTCAGAACGCCTCTGGGCGCAGGCTCTGCGGGACGGGTCGCAGAACGCCCGCCTGAACATCGGCCTGCGACGATTGATGAACGATGATCCTGCCGACGATGCGGAAGCCATCGGCTGGCTCGAAGGTCTGGACGCGAAGTATCGGCCGGCCGCCGCCTATCCGCTGGGGCGGGCCTATCTCTTCGGCGCGGGAGTCCAGCAGGATCTGAAAAAGGGAACCCGGCTGATACAGACGGCCGTCAGGGCGGACCCCGGCAATGTCGACGCGCAGTTCCTGCTGGGACGCGCCTATCAGGACGGCTGGGGCGTGCCGGTCGACGTCGCCGCCGCTCCCACACACCTGAGCCTTGCTGCGGACAGCGGCGATCCGCGCGCCCAATGGAATCTCGGTATGCTGCTGCTGGACGGCGGGGCGCCTTCCGAGCTCGCGACGGCCTACCGTTACGTTCGTCAGGCGGCGGAACAGAATTTCGAAAGCGGCATGATTTCATTGGCGGTCATGCTGGCCGTGGGACAGGGCGTGGCGCCCGACCCCGCCGAGGCCCGCCTCTGGTATGCGCGCGCGGCCGAAAACGGCTCGGCCCACGCCCTGCGTGCTTTGGGCATGATGATACTGGTCGGCGAGGGCGGCGCCAGCGACCCGGTCAAGGGCGCGGCCTATGTCGGGCTAGCCGCAGAAGGCGGCGACGCCAATGCCGCGATCCTTCTGAGGCAGTTCGCCAAGCCCCTGTCTCAACTTCCCCGCGCCGACATCGACGCCGCCAAGGCGAAATGGGTCAAGGATCACGGCGCGCCGCGCTAGGCTCCATTCACGTCGTCAGACACACCACCTGGGCGACGCGCAAGTCCTGGCGCAGGCGGTCGGAGACGGCGCCGTAGTTCTGGGTCGTCACCGCCTGGCCCAGGGCCGCCTCGTCGGCGCGCTGCTGGGCGCCGACCGCCGGCACGAAGGTGTCGGGCGCCGTGGTGTAGATGCGGCCGCGACGGGGCGACTCGGCGATGGTCACGCCCAGCACCCGGCCGCGTCGGTCCAGCACCGGCGCGCCCGACAGGCCCGACAGCGTGCCTTTCAGGCCGCGCGTGCGCCCGGCCTCGGCCCAGGCCAGCACCGGCTCGTCATAGGAGCGGTGGCCACGAATTTTGAGCGTTTCGCGACCGATCAGGCGCGAGGCGACCTCGCCCGGCCGGCCCTGCGGGAAGCCGGGGTGGAAGGCGCGCTGGCCCTTGTAGAGCGGCGCCTCGGGCGCGATCGGCAGGGCGGGCGGCCCGCCGTCGGTCAGCAACAGGGCCACGTCCGCCCGCGCCGCCAGCCGCACGTCAGCCGCCAGAGCCCGGGTCTTGTCGATCACCAAAGCGGGCTTGCGGCAGCCCTCGACCACATGGCGGGCGGTGATCCAGCGACCGTCCCCGGCGATGGAGAAGGCCGTGCCCGACACAGGCTCATGCTCGTCGGACGTATCCACGGTGACGGAAGGGTCGAAGGGAGTGATCGGCCCCAGCAAGGGACCGGACGCCTCATCCTCATGCTGATCGTGAGGGGCGTCCGCGCGCTCGCCCCGGCTCAGCGAAGCGATCAGGATCACCCCGATGACGGCGGCGTAGATGGTCCAGTCCGGAAGGTGGGGAAAGCGCAATGCCGTCCCCTCAGCCCGTCAGGGCGGCCGCCAGGATCAGGGCGGTCGACAGCTTGGCCCCGGCCAGGACCACGGCGGCGGACACCTCGCCCTTCTCGATCCGTTGCGGCAGGCCGTGCAGCAGGAAGTCGACGACGCGGAAGGCCAGCAGTTGCAGCACCACCGTCGCCACGCCCCAAATGGCGATGTCGCGGATCGAGGTCGACACCGACAGGGACACAGCCAGCGGAATAGCCAGACCGACCAGCACCCCGGCGAAGGCCACGGCGGCCGCTGGATTGCCTTGGCGGATCAGGGCGATCTCGCGCCACGGCGTCAGCAGGGCGTAGACCGCAGCCCCTGCGGCCAAGAGTCCGAAGGTCACCGCCAGATGCAGCATCAGGATCGGAAAGCCCGTCGCAAAAGCCTGGAGTTCAGGCGTCGACAGCACGCCCGGCAACGACGAGGTCTCCATGACGACGAACCCTAGCCTCCCGATCTGAAGGGGAACGAAACCAAAACATTCTTGCCCGAAAGCTTGAGCCTTCCGCTAGGGCGCCCGCGCCACACTCGGCGGACAAAGCGTCCAACCGGACGGTCAGCGGCCTCAGGCGGCGTCGACCGCTTCGCGCTCCGCCTTCAGACGCGCCGAGGCCCGCAGCTTCTCGCTCTCTGACTTCAGCTGGCCGCAGGCGGCCAGGATGTCGCGCCCGCGCGGGGTGCGGATGGGCGAGGCGTAGCCGGCCTTGTTCAGGATGGCGGCGAAGGTCTCGATCGTCTTCCAGTCCGAGCACTGATAGTCGGTGCCGGGCCAGGGGTTGAACGGGATCAGGTTCACCTTGGACGGGATGCCCTCGATCAGCTTGATCAGGGCGCGCGCCTCGGCGGGGCTGTCGTTGACGCCCTTCAGCATGACGTATTCGAACGTCACCCGGCGCGCGTTGGACAGGCCGGGATAGGCGCGGATGGCGGCCATCAGCTGATCCAGCGGATACTTCTTGTTCAGCGGCACCAGCTGGTCGCGCAAGGGATCGTTGGTGGCGTGCAGGCTGATGGCCAGCATGGCCGCCGTGCGCTCGCCCAGGGCGTTCAGCTGCGGCACGACGCCCGAGGTCGACACCGTGATCCGCCGCCGCGACAGGGCGATGCCCTCATTGTCCGAGATGATGTCGATGGCGTTGGCCACGTGGTCCAGATTGTAGAGCGGCTCGCCCATGCCCATGAAGACGATGTTCGACAGGCGACGGTCTTCCTTGGGCGAGGGCCACTCGTCCAGGTCGTCGCGGGCCACCTGGACCTGGGCCACGATCTCGGCCGTGGTCAGGTTGCGGACCAGCTTCTGCGTGCCGGTGTGGCAGAAGGTGCAGTTCAGGGTGCAGCCGACCTGGGACGAGACGCACAGGGCGCCAGCCCGGCCCACGTCCGGGATGTAGACGGTCTCGACCTCGATCCCGGGCGCCATGCGGATCAGCCACTTGCGCGTGCCGTCCTTGGACACCTGGCGCTCGACGATCTCGGGGCGGGCCAGGGTGAAGGCCTCGGCCAGCGCCGCGCGGGTGTCCTTGGCCACATCGCTCATCAGGGCGAAGTCGGTCACGCCGTAGTGGTGGATCCAGCGCCACACTTGCGAAGCGCGCATCCGGGCCTTCTCCGGCGGGCAGATCCCGGCGTCGATCAGAGCCTGGCGCAGTTCGTCGCGCGTCAAACCGCTGAGGTTGACGGGCGTCGTGGCTGAAGCGCTGGCGCGCGAAAGGTCGAGCGTGATGCTCAAGGGCGGAAGTCCTGCGGCGAAGAGTTGAGGCGGCGGCGTCTAGCACAGATGGGGCGTCTTGTCGCCTTTGGCCATGGCCGGCTTGATAGACGCCGAACGAGGCGCTAGAGGGGCGGCCGTTGGGGAGTAGCTTCCGGCATATCCCAGTCGGGATCGCGTCAACATACTTGCCTTAAGGGCATGGCGCGATCAGCGGATTTTGTTCCGCCTAGCGAGACCAGCATGCTGCACACGTGGGGCCGGCCCGCGCGTGGAGCGTGCTGTCGTACGCCCGGCCGAGTTCCCGTCTTGATCATGATGTCCCCGTTCGCCGTTGCGGTGCTGTCCCTCAGCATGTCCGCCGACGCCTTCGCCGCCGCCATCGGCCGAGGCGCCCAACATCGCCCCACCGTTCCGCAGGCCCTGCGGTCCGGCCTGGTGTTCGGCGTCGTCGAGGCGATCACGCCCCTGGTCGGCTTCGCCCTGGGCGTGGCGGCCGCAGGCTTCGTCGAGGCGGTCGACCACTGGATCGCCTTCGGCCTGCTGGGCGCGGTCGGCGCCCGGATGATCTGGGAGGCGCTGAAGCGCGACGAGGATGCGGCCGAGGCGACGGCTCCCGTCGGCAAGGCGGCGTCGCGCGGCCTGCTGGCCCTGATCGCGACCGCCGTGGGCACCTCGATCGACGCGGGCGCCGTAGGCGTGGGCCTGGCCCTGCTGGAAGCCAATATCTGGCTGATCGCCTTGTGCATCGGCTTCACCACCTTCGTCATGGCGAGCCTCGGCCTGTTGATCGGCAAGGCGGCGGGAACGCGCCTGGGCAGGGTCGCCGAACTGCTCGGGGGCCTGGCCCTGATCGCTCTAGGCAGCAAGATTCTTCTGGAACATCTCGGCCTTCTGGCTGGTTAAATCCGTCACGAACCGGCTTTGCGCTTGCCCCCCGCAGGCGTTTGCGGAACCCTCGGCCCTGACGCCCTAAGGCTGCATCCAAGGAGACCCCCATGCGTCCGCCCCTATTGCTCATCGCCGTCCTCGCGGCGCCTCTAGCCCTGGCCGGATGCGCCACCGGCCGAGGCTTGCCGACCTATCAGGAAGAAATGACCAAGCTCGACGCCGAATGCGTGGCGCGCGGCGGCATCCTGACCCCAAGCGGCATGCAGACGGGCCGCCCCCAGACCGACTATCTGTGCAAGATCACGGGCGGCGCATCGCGGCTTCGGCAGGACTGAGGCGCAAACCTCGAAGCCCCGCGCGCAGCCCACGTCGGACCAGCCGCAATCCGATAGCCGGAAGCGAGAAGCCCGCTGTCGGACGTCGCGAAAAGCTGAAAAGAGCGCACAGGGAAGGGTGACGGGGCCGGCCCCGCCTCTGCGGATACCGCGCCGTTCGACGGGCTTTACGCAGCCTAGAGCAATCGCCACGCGCTTGCCGCGACTATCGCGCGCCGCTTCCATCGCAAGATCGTGGACAGAGTCTGAGCGCCCGCCGCCTGAACTTCCGCCCAGGCCTGGCTGACGGGCATAAGAAAACCCGTCTGCCGCATTGGGACTCAGACGGGCCTAATGAGCCGAAGCTCGTTATCCAAGTGGGAGACGCTCACCGAAACCGCAAGGGGCTCAAGATAAGAAGTTTCCGAAATCATGGAAATAAAAGGACATTCGAACGGATGATAAAATAATCAATACTGATGCTTGCATATGCTGGCGCGCTCGTTCACCCTGCGGATGTCGATATCTCTGCGTAACGCCCTATTTCTTTGCGACGCATCGAGATTTTTCGTTTCCTTAGACCCGACAGCCCTCAGGACCTTTCCTCTGGGCAACCTTTTTCGGAGGTCATGGAAATGGCTACTGGTATTGTTAAATGGTTCAACCCCACCAAGGGTTTCGGTTTCATCGCGCCTGACGCTGGCGGCGGCGACGTCTTTGTTCACATTTCCGCCGTTGAGCGGGCCGGCCTCACCGGGCTGAACGAAGGCCAAGCGCTGTCGTATGAGCTGGAGCACGACCAGCGCTCCGGCAAGGCTTCGGCGGGCCAACTCCAGGCCGCATAAGCGAACGCACCGGTTCACCGGCGCATCGAGGCCCGCCCCCCTATGGAGGCGGGCCTTGTCAATTCTGCAAACCGCGGCGCTCGACCAGACCAGGCACGACGGACCTCGAAGCGATGCGGCGTCCCGCCGCAAGAGCCGGGTCGACCTCTCTGAAAAAGTCGCTCGCCGATCCCCGAATGCTCAATGGCGGCCCTGCGCCCTGGCTTGGAGCGCCCGCCTAAGTCCTTGATGTCAAGAAAATCCGTGGTGGTTGGAGGCGGGATCGAACCGCCGACCTGTGGGTTATGAATCCACCGCTCTAACCATCTGAGCTACCCAACCCCATACGGAGCCTCTCGCCGGATCGAAACGACCCCGGGCGCGAGAGGGGTGCGTATATCGCCGCCTTCCGTTCGGTTCAAGCCGGTTCAGTGCGGATTTCGTGCAGGACCATCGGTCGCGGCGTCTTTCGGCTCGCGTAATGCGCTGCAAGCCTGCATCTTCGCTATCCAAAGCCACGCTGTTCAGGAGCCGCCATGCGCCCCGCCCTCTTCGCCGTTTCCGCCGCTGTCCTCGCTCTCGCCGCCTGCGGGGCCAATGGGCAGGATGAGCCGCAGACGTCCGCCGCGACCGGCGCTCCGGTCGAGACGCGCCCGCCCAACAACCCGGATCAGAAGCCCGCGCACGAAGGCCAGACCCGCGCCCCGTCAGTCAGCACCACGGCGGCCATGCAGCACGCGGTCGTCGCCGAGGGACTGGAGCACCCCTGGGGTCTGGCCCTGCTGCCGGACGGCCAGTGGCTGGTGACCGAACGGCCCGGCCGCATGCGCGTCGTCAGCGCCCAAGGCCAGATCGGCGCCCCGATCAGCGGCCTGCCCGCCGTGGCGGCGCGCGGCCAGGGCGGCCTGCTGGACGTCATCCTGAGCCCGACCTTCGCTCAGGACCGGATGATCTACTGGTCCTACGCCCAGCCGCGGAACGGCGGCAACGGCACGGCCGTGGCGCGCGGCCGCCTGTCAGACGACCTAAGCCGCGTCGAGAACGTGCAGGTCGTCTTCCAGGTCAAGGACACCTATGACGGGGACAAACACTTCGGCTCCTCCCTGGTCTTCGGCCCGGACGGCAAGCTGTACATCACCATCGGCGAGCGCTCGGACAAGCCGATGCGGCCGACGGCCCAGAGCCTGGCCTCGCACCACGGCAAGGTCATCCGCATCAACGCCGACGGCTCGGTCCCGTCCGACAACCCCTTCGTGGGCCGCGACGACGCCCTGCCCGAGATCTGGTCCTACGGCCACCGCAACCCGCAGGGCATCGCCGTCCAGCCGGAGACCGGCGCGGTCTGGAGCATCGAGCACGGCACGCGCGGCGGCGACGAGCTGAACCTGGAGAAGGCCGGCGCCAATTTCGGCTGGCCCGGCGCGGCCTACGGCATCGAGTATAGCGGCGACGCCATCCCTGGCGCGACGACCACGAAAGACGGCACCGTCCAGCCCGTCTACTACTGGGACCCGGTGATCGCGCCAGGCGGCATGGTCTTCTACGACGGCGCCATGTTCCCTGACTGGAAGGGCAACGCCCTGATCGGCGGCCTTGGGGGCAAGCATCTGGTCCGTCTGGTGCTACAGGACGGCCGCGTGGTCGGCGAGGAGCGCCTGCTGACCGGTCTCGGCGAACGCATCCGCGACGTGGCCGTCGGGCCCGACGGCGCGGTCTGGGTCGTCACCGACGAGGAGAACGGCAAGCTGGTGCGGCTGGCGCGCCGCTGAGGCTGAGAAGACAGGGCGGGCCGCGCACGACGGCCCGCCCTTTTCACATCCGGCGACCTCACGCGCCTTGTTACTTGACGTTGACGTAAACGTCGGCTTTCTAACGGATCGAGTTTCCACGCCACACGCGACGATCGGATTTTTCCGTCCGTCGCGCAGGCCCCAAGACGCCTAACCCGTCCCTCAAGCAGCTCGCCGCCGCGCGGCGAGCGCTAGGGACTCAACAAAGAGAGACGCTCCATGGCCGACGCCTATATCTACGACGCCGTGCGCACCCCGCGCGGCAAGGGCAAGAAGGACGGCAGCCTGCACGAGATCACTGCGCTGAGCCTGGCCAGCCAGGTGCTGGAGGCGCTGCGCGACCGCAACGGCCTGGACACCGCCAAGGTCGATGACGTGATCCTCGGCTGCGTCTCGCCTGTGGGCGAACAGGGCGCCGACATCGCGCGCACCGCCGTTCTGGCCGCCGGCTGGGACCAGGAGACGGCGGGCTTCCAGATCAACCGCTTCTGCGCCTCGGGCCTGGAGGCCGTGAACGTGGCCGCCGCCAAGGTGAAGTCGGGCGAAGCGGGCATGGCCGTCGGCGGCGGCGTGGAAGCCATGAGCCGGGTGCCGATGGGTTCGGACGGCGGCGCCTGGCCGACCGACCCCTCGTCGGCCTTCCCGACCTATTTCGTGCCGCAGGGCGTCTCGGCCGACATGATCGCCACCAAATACGGCTTCAGCCGCGACGACGTGGACGCCTATTCGGTCGAAAGCCACAAGCGCGCCGCCCGGTCCTGGGCCGAGCGCCGCTTCGACAAGTCGGTGATCGCGGTCAAGAACCAGCTCGGCCTGACCCAGCTGGACCGCGACGAGACCATCCGTCCGAACACGGACATGCAGACCCTGGGCGGGCTCAATCCCTCCTTCGTCATGATGGGCGGCATGGGTTTCGACGCGGTGATCGGCCAGCGCTATCCCGAGGTCGCCAGCGTCAACCACGTCCACACGCCCGGCAACTCGTCCGGCATCGTCGACGGCGCGGCGGGCGTGCTGATCGGCACCAAGGAGATGGGCGAGGCGCTGGGCCTGAAGCCGCGCGCGAAAATCCTGGGCGGCGCCTCCATCGGCTCGGAGCCGTCGATCATGCTGACCGGCCCCGAGCCCGTCACCCGCAAGCTGCTGGGCAAGCTGGGCATGCAGCCGGGCGACATCGACCTGTACGAATTGAACGAGGCCTTCGCGGCCGTGGTGCTGCGCTACATGCAGGCGCTCGACATCCCGCATGACAAGATCAACGTCTGCGGCGGCGCCATCGCCATGGGCCACCCGCTGGGCGCCACCGGCGCCATGATCCTGGGCACGGTGCTGGACGAGCTGGAACGCTCGGACAAGTCGACGGCCCTGGCCACCCTGTGCATCGGCGGCGGCATGGGCACCGCCACCGTCATCGAACGCGTCTGATCCGGGAGCTTATGACCATGGAAAACTTCAAGATCGACATCGACGCCGACGGCATCGCCACGGTCGCCTTCGACGTGCCGGGCCGTTCGATGAACACCCTGACCAGCGCCGTCATCGCCGAGATCCCGGCTCTGGTGGAGAAGATCAAGACCGACGACGCCATCAAGGGCGTGGTCCTGACCTCGGGCAAGACCACCGGCTTCTGCGCCGGGGCGGACCTGGGCGACATGGCCTCGGGCATGCTGGCCGGCGGCGGCGACCTGCAGAAGGCGTTCGACACCGGCTGGGCGCTGAACGGCGCGTTCCGCGCGCTGGAGACCTCGGGCAAGCCGGTGGCGGCGGCCATCAACGGCCTGGCGCTGGGCGGCGGGCTGGAGTTCACCCTGGCCTGCCACTATCGCGTGGTTGAGAACGACCCGAAGATCCAGCTGGGCCTGCCCGAGATCAAGGTAGGCCTCTTCCCCGGCGGCGGCGGCACCCAGCGCCTGACGCGCCTGATCGGGGTGCAGAACGCCCTGATGCAGATGGCCGAGGGCAAGTCCTGGCGTCCGAACGACGCCAAGGGCGCCGGCGTCGTCCATGAGGTCGTCGAAAAGGGCCAGTCGGTCGAGGCCGCCAAGGCCTGGATCAAGAACGGCGGCAAGGCCGTCCAGCCGTGGGACGATCCCAAGTTCAAGATCCCCGGCGGCGGCCCCTACCACCCGGCGGGCGCCCAGGTCTTCATCATGGGCAACGCCATCCTGCGCAAGCAGTCCTACGGCAACTACCCGGCCGTGCTGAACATGATGAAGGCCGTCTATGAAGGCGTGCAGGTGCCGATCGAAGCGGGCCTGCGCATCGAGACGCGCTACTTCATCAAGACCCTGATGACGCCGCAGGCCCAGGCCATGATCCGCAGCCTGTTCCTATCCAAGCAGGAACTGGACAAGGGCGCCGTGCGCCCCGCGGGCGTGCCCAAGTCCGACCCCAAGAAAGTCAGCGTCCTGGGCGCGGGCATGATGGGCGCCGGCATCGCCTATGTTCAGGTCATGGCCGGCATCGAGACCGTGCTGATCGACCAGACGCAGGAGGCCGCCGACAAGGGCAAGGCGCACGTCGAGGAACTGCTGAAGAAGCGCCTGTCGCGCGGTCAGATGACGCAGGAGAAGTTCGACGCCACCTTGGCCCTGGTCACGGCGACGACGGACTATGACCTGATCAGGGGTTCGGACCTGGTCATCGAGGCCGTGTTCGAAAACCGCGAGATCAAGGCCGACGTCACCAAGCGCGCCGAGGCCCAACTGGCCGAAGGCGCCGTGTTCGGCTCCAACACCTCGACCCTGCCGATCACCGGCCTGGCCGAGGCCAGCGTGCGGCCGGAAGACTTCATCGGCATCCACTTCTTCTCGCCCGTCGACAAGATGATGCTGGTCGAGATCATCATGGGCGAGAAGACCGGCGACGCGGCCCTGGCCAAGGCGCTGGACTATGTCCTGAAGATCAGGAAGACGCCGATCGTCGTCAATGACAGCCGCGGCTTCTACACCTCGCGCTGCTTCTCCACCTTCCTGATGGAAGGCATGGCCATGCTGGAAGAGGGCTATTCGCCCGTGCTGATCGACAATGTCGGCCGCATGACCGGCATGCCGCGCGGCCCGCTGGAGATGCACGACGACGTCGCCCTGGACCTCTCCTACAAGATCGCCAAGCAGACCCGAGAGGACCTGGGCGACAAGTACGTCCCCAACGAGGGCGAGCAGATCGTGGCCACCATGGTCGAGCAGGGCCGTTTCGGCCGCAAGAACGGCAAGGGCTTCTACGACTACGACAGCAAGCCCAAGGTCATCTGGCCGGGCCTCTACGACCTGGCCCCGACCACCAAGGGCGCCGAACTCGGCGAAAGCCCTGAGGCGCTGGCCGCCATCGACGAGCTGAAGACCCGCCTGCTGTATCGCCAGGCGGTGGAAGTGGCCCGTTGCTGGGAAGAGGGCGTCATCGACGACCCGCGCGAGGGCGACCTGGGCGCCATCCTGGGCTGGGGCTTCGCGCCCTGGACCGGCGGTCCCATCACCTTCATGGACCAGACCGGCCTGAAGGCCTTCGTGGCCAAGGCCGACGAACTGACCGCCAAATACGGCGACCGCTTCAAGGTCCCGCAGCTTCTGCGCGACATGGCCGCCAAGGACGAAACCTTCTACGGCCGCTTCGCGCCGCAGACGGAGGCGGCCTGAGGCTCAGGCACAGACTGAACGGAAAGGGCGGCCTCCGCGGGCCGCCCTTTCTTTTTGCGCTACGCTCGCGACGCGATCGCTCGCTGCTTGAGCGCGTTCTTTCTAGGGGCGCTATCGCTCGCAACGCGGTCGCTCGCTGCTTGAGCGCCTTGCCCTATTTCCCGCTCATCCCGGCGGACGCCGGGATCCAGTTCTTTGGCTGCATACGTAGGACGTGGAAATCTTGGTCTTCTTCAAAGGCGGAGCGCGAGGCTCTCACTGGATCCCGGCGTCCGCCGGGATGAGCGGAAGGAGTTTACCGACTCCGGAACACCCGCGACGCCGCATAACCTGTCAGCGCCGCCAGCAACACGCACAGCACGCCGTAGCTCCACGGCCTCCGATGGGCGAACTCATAGATGTCGCGCTCCAGCCCCACCTTCTCGACGGTCAGGGTCAGGTTGGACACCGACACCGCCGCCCCCTCCTGAAACAGCCAGACCTCGGCGTAGTATTTCCCGGTCGGCGCCACGGCGGGCAGTTTGACCTCGGCGCGGAACAGGCCCCGGTCGACGAACTGCACCCCCTTGGGATCGGTGTCATAGAGGGCCGCCGCCTCCTTCAGCCGGATCACGGCGCGGCGCCAGTCCAGATAGTCTTCGCCCAGGCGACTGATGACCACGTCGCGCACGCCGTAGCGGGTGACGGTGCGGGCCTCTTCCGGCGCGTCGATGCGCAGGTGGTCGACTCCCACGCCCAGACGGCGCAACTGGCCGAAGTCGGCGATGTCGCTGAGGGGCCGCGTCGAGGCGGTCATGTAGAAGCCGGGCGCGCCCTCGAACAGCACCGGGCGGCTGTTCAGCCAGACCCCCATGTTGCGCGTCTTCTTGACCAGGCGGACCGGGGCGTCGGGCCCGCGCACCACCACCACCACGTCGGCCGGGGTGGCGCTGGGGTTGAACACGGCCCCATAAAGAACGATCGACGCGCCCTTGAAGCCTGAGTCCACATCCACCCGCGCGTCGGTCAGGGCGGCGGCGACGCGCACCTCCTCGGTGGTGGCGGCCGAGCGTTCGATGATGATCTCCGGCGCAGCCTGCGGCGGCGGCTCGGGCGGCAGGACCTGGAACATCAGTCCGCCACCCCTGGCGCCAGCAGGAACAGGTCGCTGGGCCGCACGAACAACTCCAGCCCCATCTGGATGCCTACCAGAAGGACGATCAGGCCCAGGGCCGCCCGCATCTCTTCGGCGCGGAACCGGCCCGACAGCTTGGCGCCGTATTGGGCCCCCACCACCCCGCCCAGCAGCAGGATGGTCGACAGGACGATGTCCACCGTCTGGTTGCGCCCGGCCTGAAGCACAGTGGTGATGGCTGTGGTGATGATGATCTGGAACAGGCTGGTGCCGACCACCACGCTGGCCCTCATGCGCAGCACATAGAGCATGGCCGGCACCAGGATGAAGCCGCCCCCCACCCCCATGATGGCCGACAGGACGCCCGCGAACACGCCCAGGCCGAACGGCGGAATGGCGCTGATGTACAGGCCCGAGCGCGGGAAACGCATCCTGAACGGCAGGCCGTACAGCCACATCGGGCGACGACGCTCCTTGCGCGGCGGCGTCTCGCCCCGGACGCGGTGCAGGATCTGCGTCAGGCTCTCGTACAGCATCATGCCGCCGATAGAGCCGAGGAACAGCAGATAGGACAGCGACACCACCAGATCGGCCTGACCGAGCAGCCGCAGGTAGCGGAACAGTTCGACGCCCACGAGCGCGCCCAAGGCGCCGCCCACGGCCATGATGCCGCCGATACGGTAGTCGACCGCGCCCATCCCGGAATAACGGATCACGCCCGAGGTCGAGGACGCGACGACGTGGCTGGCCTGGCTGGCCACCGCCACCGTCGGCGGAATGCCCAGAAACACCAGCACCGGCGCCATCAGGAAGCCGCCGCCAATGCCGAACAGGCCGGACACGAATCCGACCAGCGCCCCCAGCATGACCAGGAGCGGCCAGTTCACCGAGACTTCGGCGATCGGCAGGTAAATATCCACGGCACGCGCCTTCGGCTGGAAGGACAGGCAATCGGCGCCGGAAAGGCGACTAGATCTTCGGTCTTAGCGGCCCCTGCGGCGAACCGCCACCCCCGGCCAGCGCCTGTTTGCGCGCGGCCTCTACGCCAGCGGCGGCGCGGTGAAGGCGTCGGCGGCCTCTCGCGCCTTGCGGCGTTCGACGGCCGACAGGGCGGGCGTCAGCCGCTGCACCGAGGCCAGGGCCTGCTGATCGCCGCGTCGGGCAGCGATCATGTACCATTTGAAGGCTTCGGTGCGGTTGGCGGCCACGCCCTGATCGCCCTGCTCCAGCATCTTGGCCACGTTGTACTGGCTGTCGACGCGGCCGGCTTCGGCGGCCTTCTTCAGCCAGATCAGCGCGTCCGGCCCGCTCTTGGCCCCGCCGACGCCGTCATACAGCTGCATGGCGTAGTGATGCATGGCCTTGGCGTCGCCGCCCTCGGCCGCGCGACGGGCCCAGGCGCGCGCCTCGGCGTCATCGACGGCCAGCCCCGCCTGACCCTCCTGATAGAGCATGGCCAGACGCAGCTGCGCCGGCGCATGGCCCAAATTGGCCGCGCGGGTCAGCGGCTCGACGCCGGCCTCGTCGCCGTTGTTCAGCATCAGGCTGGCGCGCGCGAACAGCGACGCGCCCTCGGTCGCCGCCGCCTCGGGCGACGGCACGGCGTCGGTCGGCGCAGCGTCCAGCGCCACGGCGGCGATGGGCGCATCCAGCCCAGCTTCTGCGTCCGCCGAACCCGCCGCAACGCCGGGCGCGCTTACGCCCGGGAAGCGCAGGCCCGCGCCTTCGGCCACCTGCAGGCTGGCGTAGCCGCCGCCGACCACCAGGGCCGCCACGGCCGAGGCGCCGATCGCCTTGCGCATGGTCGAGCCCTGGCGGCCCGCCTGCCTGTCCAGACGCTCCTGCAGCTTGGACTTGCCGCCGCGTTTCTTGAGGCCGAAGCCGGAGCGGGCGCCGTCATCGGCGGCCTCGGGCGCCATCGCGGCGCGCGCCGCGTCCAGCACGTCGCGGGTCGTCGTCGGCCCCTCGTCGGCCGTCGCGCGCGGCGCGGGATCGACGAACTCCAGTTCCGCCGCAAAGCCGTCGTCGTCGTCGTCCAGCGTCAACGGGCGGTCGGCCGCCGTCGCGGCAACCGTCTCGGGACGGGCGAAGACATCCGCCGCCGGGTCTTCGAACGCCGCCAGAATGTCGCTGATGTCGGCGCCGCCGAAAGAGTCCGGCGCATGGATCGAGCCGGGGTTCGCCGACAGCTCGGACGGGGCGCGGCCAAACGGCGTCGCGTCCTGCCGCGGCTCCAGGAAATCGGCCTCGAACGGGTCGGCGAAGACGCCGTCGTCCGGATGGCGCTCCGTCTGCGTCGGGAAAGGCTCAGCCTGAACAGCGCCCGCCAGCGGATCCTGCGACCAGGGCTCGACCGGGTCGGCGAAAGCCGCCGCGCGCCAATCGCCGCTGGGACTTTCAGCGGGGGTCCAGGGGGCGGGCTCCGAGCTTTCCAGCGGAACGTCGCGACGTTCAGTGCGGCCGGCGCGCTGCTCGATGCTGTCGCGCGCCTCGGCCAGCAGGCGCGCCGTGCGCTCCTCGCTCTGACGCATCCGCTCGGCCAGCTCGCCCGAGGCGCGCTCATGGCGCTGATGCATCTTGTCCGTGCTTTCGGCCAGGCGGCGGCCGATGTCGTCCAGAGCCTGGGCCGAGCGACGCTCGGACTGGGCGATGCGTTCGCCGAGCCTGTCAGAGATCCGGGCGATCTCGCCGCCGAGCCGCTCCAGCGCCAGGGCGTGCTGATCGTCGGCCTGAGTTAGGCGCTGGTCCACCGCCTGGGCGTGGCGAGCCAGGTCGCGCTCCAGCTTCTGTTCCAGCGCGGCCACGCGTGCGTCGGACGCCCCTGCGCCCGCCGCCTCGACCTTCTCCACCCGGCCGTTCAGGTTGCGGGCGATGCGCATGATCTCGTGGCCCATGCCCTCGACCGCGGCGACCGAGCGCTGCTCGGCGGCGCGGGCCTGCTCGCCGATCGCGGCCAAGGCGCGCTCGATCCGCTCGACGCGGCCTTCGGTTTCGGCCGCGTCCAGGCGGCGCATCATCTCGACGCGGCTGGATTCCACCTGCCGGGTGAGAGCCTCCGCCAGCTTTTCAAAGCGCGAGGCTTCGCGCGCGTGGTCCGGCTCGATGCGGCGCTCGGCGTCGCGCATCCGCAGGTCGAGGGCCGCGAACGACCGCTCCAATCCCTTGAGCGCTTCTGAGGTCTGCGACTGAGCGTCGTCCAGACGCACGCCCACTTGCGACAGCAGAGTGGTTCCGGCGCCCGGCCCAGCCGCCTTCTCGATCGCTTCGATCCGATCGCGCAGTTCGCTGACGCCCGCCCGCTGGCGCTCGTCCATTTCATAAAGACGGGTGGAGACGGCGGTCAGGGCCGCATCCAGCTTGTCCAGCCCGTCGCGCGCCTCGGCTCCGGCGTCCTGCTCCAGGCGGCGCAGGCGACGGTGGCCCTCGCGCAGTTCCTCGGCGATGTCGTCGATGCGGCGCGCCTTGGCCGCCTCAGCCTCGTCCTGCGCCTCCATCCGACGCACCAGCCCGACGACGGCCTGATCAATCCCCTGAATAGCCAGCGTCGAACGGCGCTCAGCCGCCTCCAGGCGCTCGGCGATCACCTCCAGCGACGCGCCGATTCTGCCCAGACCTTCGTGCCGGTGCGCATCCTCGCCATAGACGTCGTCCAGACGGCGCGAACGGCTGCGGCGATCATACGGATCAGGGATGGGCGACCGGCGCGGCAGGGTGGCGACGCTGTCGTCCTCCTCCGGCTCATCCATGATCATGGAATTCAGCCACTCGCCCAGGGTCATGCCCGAGCGACGCGCCAGATCCTTGGCGATCTCGCGCGCCTTGGGATCGATGCCCTTCACGCTCCACGGCGCCGCTGCGGTCACTGATTCGCCTCCCGACCCATGGCGCGAACGGTATCCTTCCAGATAGAGCGTGTAAACGTGTCGTTAACCGCAAGATGTGGCGCCTCGTCACGAAACGCCGACGGCAGCCGACACGGCGCTGATGCGCCCGGCATGGTTAATGCCGCGTTTACATTAACCGCGCATCAAGAAATACGGCCAAGCTGGCGATCGTGGGCGGCGGGGCGCTTGCATCCCAGCCTCGGGCGCCCCAACTGCCGCGGTCATGGACGCCACGCTCACCCTGATCCTGCTGATCGCCTCCTTGGCGGTCGTCGTCTTCGCCGGATGGCGCGGCGCGCGACCGATAGACCTCACGCGCGGCCCGCGCATGATGCCGTGGCGGTTCATCATGTTGCTGGCCGCCGCCTTGGCCTTCTACCTGCTGATCCACCTGATGGCGGAGCTGAGCGGACGCCCCCTGCCGGCGGCGCCAGCTTTCTAGCGGGAACGCTCTGGCCTGCGGGCTGTTTTCCTGTCTCCCCATGGACAACAGGAGACCCGCGTGACCGACAAGGAACTGACGCCGGCACAGGCCGAAGAGGCTTTCTGGAAAAGCTTGAAATCCAGCAACACGGGCATGCTGGGGCTGGACCGGCCCGGCTATCACAGCCAGCCGATGACCGCCTTCCGCGAAGCCGAAACCGGGACCATCTGGTTCTTCACCCGCGACGACACGGACCTGGCGCGGGATGCGGCGACGCCGGGGCAAACGGCCATGTTCAGCTATGGCTCGAAGGACCAGAAGGTCTGGGCCTGCATCCACGGCGCCCTTTCGGTGCATGGGCGCGACCGGGAGGTCATCGAGCGCTACTGGAACCCGGTGCTGGCGGCCTGGTATCCTGAGGGCAAGGACGATCCGCGGCTGACGCTTCTGCGCTTCGACGCCGGCGACGGCCGCGTCTGGGTCAGCGACGGCGGCCTGATGAAGTTCGCTTTCGAAATCGCCAAGGCGAACCTGACCAAGACCCCGCCCGACGCCGGCGATGTGGCCGACGTCAACCTGAGCTAGCGCCCTCGCCCGCCCTCAAGCAGCGCGAAGCCCGTCAGGGCTTTCTAAAAAGCCCCGAAACACCAGGCCAGGACCGCCTTCTGCGCATGGAGGCGGTTCTCGGCTTCGTCCCAGATCAGCGACTGCGGGCCGTCGATGACGGCGTCCGTGACCTCTTCGCCCCGGTGCGCGGGCAGGCAGTGCAGGAAGACGGCGTCGTCGGCCGCTTCGGCCATCAGGGCCGCGTCGACGCTGTAGGGCTCGAAGGCCGCCAGCCGGGCCTCATAGTCCTGGTCGCCCATCGACACCCAGGTGTCGGTGACGACGACGTCGGCGCCCTTGACCGCCTCGCGCGGGTCGCTGGTCAGGGTGACGTGAGCGCCGCCCTTTTCCAGATCGCGCAGGTCCGGGTGGTATTCGGCCGGGCAGGCGACGTTCAGGTGGAAGCCGAACTTGGGCGCGGCGTGCATGAAGCTGTGGCAGACGTTGTTGCCGTCGCCGATCCAGGCGATCGTCTTGCCCTCGATCGAGCCGCGATGCTCTTCGATCGTCATCAGGTCGGCCAGGATCTGGCACGGGTGGCTGCGGTCGGTCAGCCCGTTGACCACCGGCACCGTCGAGACGCGGGCGAAGCGCTCGACGTCCTCATGGTCGTTGGCGCGGATCATCACGGCGTCGACCATGCGCGACAGGACGCGGGCGGTGTCCTCGACCGGCTCGCCCCGGCCCAGCTGCATGTCCGAGGCGGTGGCGATGATGGAGGCGCCGCCCAGCTGGCGGATGGCCGCGTCGAAGCTGAAGCGGGTGCGGGTCGAGTTCTTCTCGAAGACCATGGCCAGGACGCGGTCCTTGCCGGGCGCGTCGGCGTCAGGCCGCCCCTGGGGCCAGCCCTTGCGGGCGCGTTTTCGGGCATGGGCGTCGTCCAGGATGGCGCGCAGGGTCGCCGCGTCCAGGCGGTGGATGTCCAGGAAGTGACGAACCATGACCAAGCCTTCTCCCTCCCCTTCATGGGGAGGGTGGTCCCGCAGGGACCGGGTGGGGGCGGCCCTGCGGAAATCTGGAGGTAAAATAAAGCGTCCCCACCCGGCCTCGCCTCTCGGATCAGCCGCCCTCCCCATGAAGGAGAGGAAAAAGCGTTTAGCCCGCGACCTTGGTGCGGGCGAACTCGCAGGCCTTCTCGAACTTCTCGACCGCCTCGCGGGCTTCTTCGAGGGTGATGTTCAGCGGCGGCAGGACGCGCACCAGATTGTCGCCGCCGCCGGCGACCAGCAGCTTCGCCTCATCACGCGCCCAGCCCATGAACTCGCGGTTGTTCGGGACCAGTTTGACGCCCAGCAGCAGACCCTTGCCGCGCACCTCGACGATCACGTCGGGGAAGCGTTCGGCCAGGCCGTGCAGTTGCTGCTTCAGATAGCCGGCGACCTCGTTGACGTTGTTCAGGATGGCGTCCGACGACACCTCGTCAAAAGCCGCCTTGCCGACCGCCATCGCCAGCGGGTTGCCGCCGAAGGTCGAGCCGTGGGCGCCGACCGTCATGCCCTTGGCCGCTTCAGCCGTCGCCAGGCAGGCGCCGATGGGGAAGCCGCCGCCCAGGGCCTTGGCGATGGCCATGATGTCCGGCGCCATGCCGGCCCATTCGTGGGCCCACAGCTTGCCGGTCCGGCCCATGCCGCACTGGACCTCGTCGAAGATGATCAGGACGCCATGCGCGTCGCACAGTTCGCGCAGGCCGCGCAGGCACTGTTCCGGCATGGCGCGGCAGCCGCCCTCGCCCTGCACCGGCTCGACGATGATGGCGGCGGTGGTCGGGTTGGCGATGGCGGCCTTGATGGCGTCGTGGTCGCCCCACTTCAGCTGATGGAAGCCTTCCATCTTGGGCCCGAAGCCCTCGGTGTAGCTGGGGTTGGCGGCGGCGTTGATCGCGCCGTAGGTGCGGCCGTGGAAGGAGCCGTCGAAGCCGTAGATGTCGATCCGCTCAGGCTGGCCGTTGGCGACGTGGAACTTGCGCGCCGTCTTCAGCGCGCATTCGACCGCTTCGGTGCCCGAGTTGGTGAAGAAGACCACGTCGGCGAAGGACTTGGCGCAAAGGTCGTCGGCCAGGGCGTCCTGGCCCGGAATCTTGAAGATGTTGGAGACGTGCCACAGCTTGTCGGCTTGGGCTTTCAGCGCGGCGACCAGCTTGGGGTTGGCGTGACCCAGCGCATTGGTCGAAATGCCCGAAACGCAGTCCAGGTACTCGGTCCCGTCAGCGGACCACAGGCGGACGCCCTGGCCGCGCTCCACTTCCAGCGGCGCGCGATTGTAGACACCCATCAGATGACCGGACACTTGGCAAACTCCATAAAGTGAGACGGCCCCGGCGCGTCAGCGACGGGACCGCTTTTGGAAAAGGGCGAGGAACTTGTCGGGCGCTATTTCCGCATAGTCAACACCGCCCGCGATGCGAATTCAGCGCAGCTGCGCATCCAGTTTGCGGATCAGGGCGGCGTAGGTCCGGCCGGCCAGATCGATCGCCTCGCCCTCGACCGCCTCGATGGCGTCGTCCTTGGAGTGGATCAGCCGGAAAACCTGCGGGACGAAGCCTTCGGCCAGGCCGTTCGTCTTTCCGCCGTTGAAGGCCAGCCACATCTGGTGGGCGCCGATCTCGTCCTGGAAACCCAGCGAGACCACGGGCGCGCCCGCCGCCGAGAAGGCCCGGTCGTCCGACGGCGGATAGATGGGGAAGCCGACGCACTGCAGGGTCTGTTCGGCGCACAGCTCCTGCACCGCGCGGGTGACGAAGGCCGACTGCGGCCCGTTGTTCTGGCCGTACATCATCGTGTCGCCATAGGCGGCGACGTCGGAGTTCACCACGGCGGCGACGTTGGCCAGACCGTGCGCCTCGATCCACTTCCGCGCGCCGATCAGGCCCAACTCTTCCTGGTCGAAGAAGATGATGCGGATGCGGTGCGACAGCGGCGCCTCGCGCAGGATCTTGGCCGCCTCGATCACAGCCACGACCGAGCCGGCGTTGTCGACCAGACCATCCGCCATCGTCCCGTCCCGCAGCTTCACCGCGTCATAGTGAGCGGTCAGCAGGATTTCCTTCGCGCCCTCGCCCAGGGTGACGACGACGTTGGAGCCCTGCATCGGCTCGCCACGGCCGCCGCCGTCGAAGGTCTCGACGGTGGGCGCGAAACCCTCGGCCCGAAGCTGGCGCAACAGCACCTGCAGTCGTTCGGCGTTGGACGGCTGGGCGTAGGCGCCGACCTGTTCACGCAGATCGGCGGCGCGGTTCTGGGCGAGCGACGGCGCCGCAGTCAGGCAGACGGCGGCCAGAACGGCGCCGCTGACTGCGGCTTTCAGGCGAAGATGAAACGACATGGCGAGGCCCCATTCGCGAAGCCCCTCGCCTCGCGCTCGACGCCCTGATTAAGCCGTCAGCTCTTCAGCCGCCAGCCCGAACGGAACACCAGCCAGCAGGCCGCGCCCATGATGACGGTGAGCACGGCGCTCATGACCACGCCAACCATCAGGCTTCCCTCGGCATGGCCGATGAATCCAGCCCGGAAGCCGTCGATCAGGTAGAAGAAGGGATTGAACTTGCTGATGCTGGCGAAGGGCTCGGGCAGGCTGTCGATCAGGTAGAAGGTGCCCGACAGGAAAGTCATCGGCATGACCACGAAGTTCTGCACCGCCGACAGATGGTCGAACTTCTCGGACCACAGGCCCGCCAGCACCCCCATCATGCCCATCAGCAGCGAAGCGATCAGGCCGAACCAGACGATCAGGGCGATGTTGGCCAGGCCCAGCTTCGCAAACGGCATGACGCAGATGGCCGTCACCAGGCCGACCGCCACGCCGCGCGTCGCCGCGCCCAGGGTGAAGCCGATGGTCAGTTCAAGCGGGCTGAGCGGCGGGGTCAGGAAGTCGGTCGCCGTGCCCATGATCTTGGCCTGGATCAGGCTGGACGAGGCGTTGGCGAAGGCGTTCTGAAGGATGGCCATCATGATCAGGCCCGGCGCCACGAACTCGGCGAAGGGCGTGCCGTGCAGCGGCGGCCGGGCGCCCTTCAGCGCCACCACGAAGACCATCATGTAGAGCAGGGTCGTCACCACCGGCGCCGCTACGGTCTGAGCGCCCACCTTCCAGAAGCGGCGGACCTCCTTCAGATACAGGGTGCGCAAGCCCACCCAGTTGATCCCGTCGTAGCGGCGGGGCTGAGGCAGGCCGCCAGCAGCAGCGGAAGGGGCGTCGGAACCGGCGGTCAGGTGCGTCATGCGGCCTCAGATGCGACAGGCGAGGCCGTTTCGCAAGGCGCCCGCCCTGTGGATGAAGGCCAAGAAACTGATTCAAATCGGGACATTAACCATACTACATATAGTTTCTGTGGACAGGTGAATTCCCACATATTGCGTCTTTTAAGAGGTGATTTACGATTAGAGGCGTGATGAGGGGCCGAAATTCGGACTCCGACACAAGATATTGAATCTGACGTCTCCGCAGGAGGACGACATGAACCCAGGTTGGACCGAAGACCGCGTCGGCGCGCTCAAGAAGCTGTGGCTGGAAGGCCAGTCAGCGAGCCAGATCGCCAAGGCCTTGGGCGGCGGCGTGACCCGCAACGCCGTGATCGGCAAGGTGCACCGCCTGGGCCTGTCGGGCCGGGCCGCCCCGTCGCAGCCCGCGCGCACCACCTTCCGCCCCGCCCGTCCGCGCGCCGCCGCCCCGGCCGCGCCGGTGCAGGCGCCGTCGGCTCCGCGCCGCCTTGAGGCCGTCGCCCCGCGCCCGATCGTCGCCGCTGCTCCGCAGTCGCCGGCCCCGGCCCCCGCACCGGAACTGCCCGGCACCGCCACCGTGCTGACCCTGGGCGCCCATATGTGCAAATGGCCGATCGGCGACCCGTCGACCAGCGACTTCAGCTTCTGCGGCCGCCGCGCCTCGGAAGGCGTCTATTGCGTCGAGCACGCCCGCGTCGCCTACCAGCCCCAGGTCCGCAAGAGCGCCAGCAAGGACGCCTCCTCCGACCTGGCCCGCAGCCTGCGTAGGTACATCTAAGTTCGCTATCGCTCGCGACGCGGTCGCTCGCTGCTTGAGCTTTTTAGGCCTGCTACCGCTCACCGCGCGGCGGTTCGCTACTTGAGCAGCCGCCGCGTCGGCGCCGTTCGGCCCCACGGCCGACACGAACGCCCCCTAGTGGGGCCGCCGTCCGCCCCGCCGGTTTCTTGCGGGTTCCGGGGCGGGACTGCGGTTCTCCGGGTTGACGCAGTCCCATCCCCCTCGCCTCTGGCGAGGGGTTTTTGTTTGGCCCTGCCGCGCTTCGCTCAGCCCCTCCCCCTCTCCCGTCATCCTCGGGCTTGACCCGAGGATCGAGCGTTGGGCGCGCTCCGCCCTGCCTATGTCGCGCAGGCGGACCGTCATCCTCGGGTCAAGCCCGAGGATGACGGCGCGTGGGAAGGAAGAGCAGAACGGTAGCGATGCGACGCCCGCCCCCCCGTTAGTTCAGCACCCTTCGCGCATCGGGCACGTCCAGACTGAAGGCGGGAATGGCGGCTTCGAACATCCGTCCCTCGGCGTCCTGCATGAAATAGGCGCCGACCATCGAGCCGGATGGCGTCGTCAGCGGACAACCCGAAGCATAGGCGTAGCTGTCCCCCGGCTCGATCACCGGCTGTTCCCCGACCACGCCGGGACCGCGCACCTCTTCGACCCGTCCGAGCGCATCGGTAATGGTCCAGCGCCGGGCCACAAGCTGCACCGGGCCGCCGCTCAGATTGACGATCTCGACCTGATAGGCCCAGACCCAGCGCCCCTCGGCCGGGTCCGACTGGCCCGCCAGATAGGAGGGGCGGACGCGAACGACGACGCCTTCGGTCTCGGCGGAGTAGGCAGGAGCGGAGTGCATGCGCTATATGCAGCCCGCCGTGCGCGGGGTTCAAGCGTCTGTCGTCGCCGACAAGCTACACAGACGGGAAAATCCGTGTGAGAACAGGACGGCATGACCAGCTTTCAGATTCCCGACCAGCCCGGCATCCTTCCCTTCCAGGGTATTGAGACCCTGATCGCGATCGGCGCCATCGCCTCCGACACCCCCTTCGACATCGATCAGGTCCAGCCCGCCAGCCTGGACCTGCGGCTGTCGGATCAGGCCTGGCGCGTTCGGGCCTCCTTCCTGCCCGGCCAGCGCAAGGTCGAGGAACGCATCGCCGACGTCGCCATGCACGCCATCGACCTGCCCGACAGCGGCTATGTGATGGAGAAGGGCTGCGTCTACATCGCCCGCCTGCAGGAGCGTCTGCACCTGCCCAAGGGCCTGAACGCCCGCGCCAATCCGAAGAGCTCGACCGGCCGCGTCGACGTCTTCGTGCGCCTGCTGACCGATCAGGGCGGCAGCTTCGACGACGTGGAAGAGGGTTACGACGGCCCGCTGTATCTCGAGATCGCGCCTCAGACCTTCTCCATCCTGGTCAAGCCGGGCACGCGTCTGAACCAGTTGCGCCTCAAGGCGGGCGAGCCGCCCAAGCTGGAGACCCGCAGCGTCGGCGTCGACCTGCGTGCGGGCGAGCACGGCGTCGTCGGCTATCGCGGCCGCCGCCACGCGGGCGTCATTAACATGGACCACATCGACGGCCATGATCCGCGCGACTTCTGGGAGCCGCTGACCCTGCGTCGCGGCGAACTGCTGCTGGACCCGGGCGAGTTCTACATCCTGGCCTCGTCGGACGACGTGGAGATCCCCGTCGATCAGGCCGCCGAAATGACGCCGATCGACCCCTCGGTCGGCGAGTTCCGCGTCCACTACGCCGGCTTCTTCGACCCCGGCTTCGGCACGGACGAGGCGCACGGCGCGGGGTCCAAGGGCGTGCTGGAGGTCCGCACCCACGACACTCCCTTCCTGCTGGAGCACGGCCAGATCGTCGCTCGACTGGTCTATGAGCCGCTGACCGAACGCCCGTCGCGCCTCTACGGCGAGGGCGGCAGCCACTATCAGAGCCAGGGGCTCAAGCTGTCGAAACACTTCCGCCCCTGGGGGTAATGCACCCTTCTCCCCTTGGGGGAGAAGGTGGGCGCCAAAGGCGCTCGGATGAGGGGTGTGAGCGCCGCGGTCAGCCGATCGCGGCGCTTTTCTTTCATCGACTGAACAGCCGCCGCCGCGTCGACACCCCTCATCCGTCATGCTCCGCACGCCACCTTCTCCCACAGGGGGAGAAGGATCACCTTGAGCGCATCAGGTCAGCCGGTTCGCCTTCCTCAGATCCGGAAAGACCTTGGCCCAGACGCCCGTCGCCGCCAGCGCCCCAAAGCCGCCGACCACCGCCGCCCCGATCGGGCCGAGCAGGCGCACCGCCACGCCGGAATAGGCCTCGCCCAGTTCGTTCGAGGCGCCGATGAACAGCATGGACACCGAGGACACCCGCCCGCGCATGTGATCGGGCGTGGCCAGCTGGATCAGGGTCTGGCGGATGTTGACGCTGATCATGTCCGCCGCCCCGCCCAGGAACAGCACCGCCCCTGACAGCCAGACGCTCTTGGACAGGCCGAAGACCAGGGTGCAGAGACCGAACACGGCCACCGCCCCGAACATCCACCGCCCGCCGTGACGCACGATGGGGAAGCGGCTGAGGTAGAGGGCCATGATCAGCGCCCCCACCCCGAACGAGGCCCGTAGCAGGCCGAAGCCGATAGCCCCGACATGCAGGATGTCGCGCGCGAAAATCGGCGTCAGCAGCGCCACCCCGGCCAGCAGGACGACGACCAGATCCAGCGAAATGGCGCCCAGCACGATCTTGGTCTTCCACACATAGGCTAGGCCTTCGCGGACCTGCTGCACCGGGCCCAGCTTGGACGGATCGACCTGAGGCTTGCCCTTGGTGCGGATCAGCAGGAAGCAGGCGACAGCCACGAGGAACAGCGCCATCGCCGAGGCGTAGGCCAGCGGCACGTTCAGGCCGACGATGACCCCGCCCAGCGCTGGCCCGGCGATGGCGCCGGTCTGGAAGGCGATGGACTGGGCGGCGATGGCGGGCGGCAGGGCCTTGCGGCCCACCACCATCGGCAGGAAGGCCTGGCTGGCCGGCGCCAAAAAGGCGCGCGCCGCGCCGAACACGGCGGCCACCGCTAGCAGCCCCCACAGCGGCGGCGACCCGTGCAGCGCCATCATCAGGAAGGCGCCCGCGCACATCCCCTCGAAGATGATCGACAGGGTGACGGTATGCTTGCGGTCGCGCCGATCCGCCATGGCTCCGGCCGGCAGGGTGAAGGCCAGCAGCGGCAGGAACTGACACAGGCCCACCAGCCCCAGATAGAGGCTGGCCTGTTCGATCGGATGATCGCGCCGGGCGATTTCATAGACCTGCCACAGCAGGGCCGACGACTGGATCTGGATGCCCAGCACGGCCACCAACCGCCCCAGCCACAGCAGGCGGAAATCGCCGATGCCCCAAGGACTGGACGGGCCGTCGTCTGGCGGCGAAGCGACAGGCGGCCCGGGCGGCAAAGGCGGCTGAGGCGGAACCGTCGGGGCGGTGTCGATGCTTTCGGTCGTCACGGTCGTGATGCGTCTTCAACCAAGGGGCGCTGTCGCGGCCGTTGGGCCTTCTCGCGGATGCGGGATATGCCTAAAGCAATTGCCTTATGAGCGCCGCATCACATTCCGTCATCGATCCTGTCGACCTGACCCGCGACCTGATCCGCATTCCCTCCGTCACCCCCGCCGACGAAGGGGCCATGGACGTGCTGGAGCGGACCCTGACCGGGCTCGGCTTCGCCTGCCGCCGCATGGTGTTCGAGGGAACGACGGGGGTCGGCCACGACGCCCGCATCGAGAACCTCTACGCCCGGCGCGGCGCGGCGTCGCCCAACCTCTGCTTCGCCGGCCATACTGACGTGGTGCCGACCGGCGACCCGGCCGCCTGGAGCGCCGGCCCCTTCGAGGGCGAGACCCGCGACGGCGTCCTCTATGGTCGGGGCGCCGTTGACATGAAGGGCGGCATCGCCGCCTGGGTCGCCGCCGTCTCGCGGATCCTATCGGAAGGCGACGTGCCCGGCTCCCTCTCCTTCCTGATCACCGGCGACGAGGAAGGCCCTGCCCTGCACGGCACCAAGCGGGTGGTCCAGACCCTGGCCGCCGAGGGCGAGGTCATCGACGCCTGCGTGGTCGGCGAGCCCTCCTCGGCCCATCACCTGGGCGACATGATCAAGGTCGGGCGGCGCGGCTCGCTGAACACCTGGATCACCGTCCACGGCAAGCAGGGCCACGTCGCCTATCCCGACCGCGCCGCCAATCCGGCCCCGGTCATCGCCAAGCTGCTGGCCCGCCTCGACGCCCATGTGCTGGACGACGGCTATCCTGAGTTTCCGCCGTCGAACCTGGAGATCACCACCATCGACGTGGGCAATCCGGCGACCAACATCATCCCGGCCGAGGCCAGGGCGCGGCTCAACATCCGCTTCAACCCGACCCACACCGGCGACGGCCTGATCGACTGGCTGAACCGCGAGGCGGGCGCCGTCCAGGCCGAGACGGGCCTGCGCATCGAACTGGAGCATATGTGCTCGGGCGAGGCCTTCCTGACCGAGCCGGGCGTCTTCGTCACGGCGGTGCAGGATGCGGTGGAGGCGACGCTGGGCCGCCGCCCCGAGGCCTCGACCACCGGCGGCACCTCGGACGCCCGCTTCATCCGCGCCCTGTGTCCGGTGCTGGAGCTGGGCCTGGTCGGCCAGACCATGCATCAGGTGGACGAGCGCGTGCCCGAGGCCGAGCTGCGCGCCCTGACCGACGCCTATCAGGCGGTCATCCGCACGGTGTTCGAACGCCTCTGACCGAGGCGTCCGAACACGGTCACGGCCTTAGTTGCCGCGATAGGTGCTGTAGCCGTAGGGGCTGACCACCACCGGCACGTGATAGTGGACGCTGGGATCGGCCACCTGGAAGACCACGTCGATCTCGGGGAAGAAGGGCGGCGTCGTCCGCTCGCCATATCGCGACATGTCGAACACCAGGCGATAGGTCGCCGCCTCGGTCTTGATCGCGTCGCCGAACGAGCGGACGCGGCCGTTGTCATCGGTGCGGCTGGTCGCCAGATCGCGCCACTGGCCGTCGGCCGACTTGATCTGCAGGGTAACCGGGACGTCACGGCCGCCGACGCCGCGCGCCAGGTCCAGCACGTGGGTCGAGATGGTCTCGGCGGCGGCGGGGAAGGCGCAGGCGGACAAGGCGGCGGCCGCCACGGCGAGGGTGCGAAGGTTCATCGAACGATCTCCTGAAAGTGAAATGCAGTAGCGCGGCCTTATTCGCGCGAAAGACGGCGACGGATGGGTCGCGCCCCACATTTCGTCAGTCTGTGAAGATCAGGCTTCGCCCGCCGCCTCCAGCCGGGCGATGCGCCGGTCCATGTCGGCGACCTGATCCTTCAGTCGCTGCGCCTCGGACGCCATGTCGACCGGCGTGCCGTCCTCATAGGTCAGTTGCGCCCCCTTCTCGATCAGGTCGAGACGGTACAGGGCGGTGACCCGGGTCGCTCTGAACCGCTCCAGCTCGCTCTCATTCGAGATGACGCGCGCCATGTCAGCGCGCCGCCACGACGATGACCTCGACCCGATAGGCGGGCGTGGCCAGTTTCGCCTCGCAGGTGGCGCGCGCGGGCGGATTGATCGGGTCGACCCAGGCGTCCCACACGCTGTTCATGGCCGCGAAATCGGCGATGTCGGCCAGCCAGACCTGGGCCGAGAGGATCTTCGACTTGTTGCTCCCGCATTCAGCCAGAAGAGCGTCGACCTCCGCCAGAGCGGTGCGCGTCTGAGCGACGACGTCCTGCCCCGGTTCGCCGACCTGACCGGCCAGATAGATGGTGTCGCCGTGGATCACGGCTTGGCTCATGCGACGTTCGGGCTGGATGCGGGTGATCATGACGGCTCCTTGCTTCGCCTTCGGCCTTAACGCGACGGCGACGGCGCTCCAAGGGCAAACGCCGCTTCGACTGGAAGCTCAGGGCCGCGCCGTCTTCCTAAACGGCAAAACCCATGTCACAGGGAGCGCATGGAAACGATCCGCATCGAACACCGCATCGGCGTGCGCGCGACGGCCGAACGCCTCTGGGACGTGCTGACGGACTTCGGCGGCTGGGAGCGCTGGAATCCGCATGAGGTCAAGGTTCAGGGCGCCCTTGGCTATGGCGCGCCGATCAGCCTGACCGAGCGTCTGCCGGATCTGGGCGAACGCCAGGTGCAGGCGCATCTGGGCGAGTGGGAGCCCAACGCCCAGCTGGTCTGGGTCGAGCGTCGCGGCTTTCTGTTCCGCACCCTGCGCTACTATGAAATCGAGGAGTTGGATCGCGGCGCCTGCATCGTCTCGCACGGCATGGTCTTCACCGGGCTGCGGGCCGAACTGTTCCACGACAAGCATCGCGCCCGCATCCGTCCGGCCTATGAGGCCATCAGCGAGAAGCTGAAACAGATCGCCGAACAGGGCTGACGTCGCCTCTCGGCAGAGCCGTCAGCCGCCCTTGATCGTATCGGTGATGTTGATGATCGCCGGCCCCAGGATGACGACGAACAGCACCGGCAGGAAGAACAGGATCATCGGCACGGTCAGCTTGGCCGGAAGCGCCGCCGCCTTCTTCTCGGCGGCGGCCAGGCGCAGGTCGCGGTTTTCCTTGGCCATCACCCGCAGGGCGCTGCCCAGAGGCGTGCCGTAGGTCTCGGCCTGGGTCATGGCTGTCGCCACCGCGCGGATGCCCGGATGCTGCGTCCGCTTGGCCATGCCCTCATAGGCCAGGCGCCGCTCGGGCAGATAGCTCAGCTCGGCCGACAGCAGGGACAGCTCCTCGGCCAGTTCGATCGACTGGCCGCCGACTTCCTGACTGACCTTCTGGATCGCCGCCTCGATGGACATGCCGGATTCGACGCAGATCAGCAGCAGGTCCAGCGAGTCCGGGAAGGCCGCGACGATCGACTGACGCCGCTTGTCGATCATGTTCTTCAGATAGATGTTCGGCGCATAGAAGCCGACGCCCGCCGCCAGAATCACGAAGGAAAACAGGGTGAAGCCCGGCAGGTCCGGTTTGATCACCACGAACAGATAGAAGGCCGTCAACGCCATCAGGATGAACGGCAGGGCGAAGCGGAAGAAGTAGAAGGTGTTCAGCGGCCTTGGCCCGCGAAAGCCGGCCTGGGTCATGTTTTCGGCGACCTTGGGGTCTTCCAGCAGCTTGACCAGATTCAGCCGCGCCACGACCCGGCTGCGGAAACTGTCGTCGGTCCGGCGCAGCCCGCCGCCCGTCTCGCCCCCGCCGCCGCGCAGGGCCTGACGCGAACGTCGGCGGAGTTCCTCGCGGCGTTCGGCCACCGCCTTCATCCGCTTGTCCAGCCGCGGCCCGCCGCCGACGAAGGACGACAGCAGCGTCAGGACGCTGGCGAAAACGGCCACGCCCACGCCGATGCTCAGCAGGTTCTGCGGATCGGTGATGAAGCGCATGAAGGCGTTCACGGTCCTGGCCCCTTCCTCAGAACTTGAAGTTGATCATGCGCTTCATCACGAAGACGCCAGTGGCCATCCACAACACTGCGCCCAGCAGCATCACGTGGCCGCGCACGTCGGTGAACAGCAGCATCATGTAGCTGGGGCTGGTCAGGGTCACCATGATCATCACCGCCGGCGGCAGGGAGCCGATGATGGCCGCCGAGGCCACGGCTTCGGACGACATGGCCTTGATCTTCTCGCCCATCATCCGCCGGGCGCGCAGCACCGAGGTCAGGTTGCTCAGGGCTTCCGCCAGGTTGCCGCCCGACTTCTGCTGAATGGCGATGACGATGGCGAAGAACTTCAGCTCCGGCGTCGGCATCCGCATGTACATCTTGTCCAGGGCGTCGGCGAGCGTCAGCCCCACGCCCATCCCCTCGACCAGCAGGCGGAACTCGCCCGCCAGAGGTTCAGGACTTTCGCGGGCGATGACCTTGAAACAGTCATGGACGGGCAGGCCGGTCTTGATGCCGCGCACCAGCACGTCGACCGCGTCGGGAAAGGCCAGGGAGAACTTCTTCATCCGCGCCTTGGCCTTCATGTTCACGACCCAGCGCGGCAGGCCCAGCCCCATGGCGATCCCGACGCCCAGCACGATCAGGATGTTGCCGCCCAGGACAAAGGCCAGAAGGGCGCCGACCAGCCCCATCACTACGCTAATGACGACAAAGGTCCGCAGCGACAGTTCAAGCCCCGCCTGCTTCAGCTTGGCGCTGGTGGTCATGCGCGCCTTGCGCTCGCGGCGATCGACCTCGCGCAACTGGACCATGATCTGCTTGCGTCGGGCCTCGGGCGTATTGGCTACAGCCGCCCGCTTGGCCGCCGCCACCGACTCGGTGCGACTGGTCGCCAGAACCTTGGCGCGCTTGACCGCCTGACCCGAGGAATCGTCGCCGCCGACCAGCACCCAGCCGACGCCGCCGATGGTGATGAAGGCTAGAACCGCCGCAAGCACAGGAAGCAGCATCCGCCCTACTCCGCCGCGTCCAGGGCCTCGGCCAGTTCGCGCTCAAGCCCGTAGTAGCGGGCGCGGTCCCAGAAGCGCGGGCGGGCGATGCCGGTCGAGCGGTGGCGGCCGGTGATCTTGCCGTGCGCGTCCTCGCCGGTGATGTCGTAGACGAACAGGTCCTGAGTGACGATGACGTCGCCTTCCAGCCCCACCACCTCGGTGATGTGGGTGATGCGCCGGCTGCCGTCGCGCAGGCGCGCGGCCTGAACGATGACGTCGATCGAGCCGACGATCATCTCGCGGATGGTCTTGGACGGCAGGCCGTAGCCGCCCATGGTGATCATGGATTCCAGACGGCTGATCGCTTCACGCGGGCTGTTGGCGTGCAGCGTGCCCATCGACCCGTCGTGGCCGGTGTTCATGGCCTGCAGCAGGTCGAAAGCCTCGGGCCCGCGCACCTCGCCGACGATGATGCGTTCGGGGCGCATCCGCAGGCAGTTCTTGACCAGGTCGCGCATGGTGATCTGGCCCTGGCCTTCAAGGTTCGGCGGGCGGGTTTCGAGCCTGACCACGTGCGGCTGCTGCAGCTGCAGCTCGGCGGCGTCCTCGCAGGTGATGACGCGCTCGGTCGGGTCGATGAAGGCCGTCAGGGTGTTCAGCAGGGTGGTCTTGCCCGAGCCCGTGCCGCCCGAAATCACCAGATTGCATCGCGAAGCGCCGATGACGCCCAGGACGCGCGCGCCCTCGGGACTGATGGAGGCGAACTCCACCAGATTGCGCATCGTCAGCTTGTCCTTCTTGAACTTCCGGATCGTCAGCGTCGGCCCGTCGATGGCCAGCGGCGGGGCGATGACGTTGACGCGGCTGCCGTCGGGCAGGCGGGCGTCGCAGATGGGGCTGGCCTCGTCGACGCGGCGACCGACCTGCGACACGATGCGCTGACAGATGTTCATCAGCTGGGTGTTGTCGCGGAAACGGACGTTGGTCAGCTGCACCTTGCCGCCGACCTCGATGAAGACGCGCCCTGCCCCATTGACCATGATGTCGGCGATGTCGTCGCGCGCCAGCAGCGGCTCCAGCGGGCCATACCCCAGCACATCGTTCAGGATGTCCTGGACCAGATGCTCCTGCTCGGCCACCGACATGGAGACGTTCTTGATCGCCACCAGTTCGGAGACGATGTCGCGGATTTCCTCGGACGCCGCCTTCTGATCCAGCTGCGCCAGCTGGGCCAGGTCGATGGTGTTCATCAGGGCGTTGAAGATGGTCGTCTTCGTCGCGTGGTAATAGTCGCTCTGCTCGCGAACGATCTCGGCGACCGCCTGGGCGTTCTTCAACTGAGCCAGACCGGCGGTGGCGCGCGGCCCTGCGCCGCCCGCAGCCGCACGCGGCTGATCCGACTGTCCCAGCGCGTGTTCGAAAGGATCAGGACGCTTGGGCGTCGTCGGCGTCAGCGGGTCCAGCTCCTCAGGCGAGAAGGCGTCGACCGGCTCCAACGTCGGACGGCGGGGCGCAGCCTTCTCAAGGCCAGGGTCAGGCGCGGCCGCCGGACGCGTGACCGTCTGAGCCGCCGCCGGAGCTGTCCGCTTGCCGAACACCTAGGCCCGCTTCCGGCTGAACAGACCGGCGAACAGCGACGAACCGCCCGCCGCAGCCTTGGCCCGCGTCTGCCCCCCCGCAACCGGAAGCTCGCGATGAGACACGATCTGGGCCAGGGTCTCGAACGCCTCGGCCGGCTTGGTCTTGGCCGCCGAGTCGATGATCATCTGGCCGTTGTTGGCCGCCGTGCCGAACACCTTAGCGTCGAAGGGGATGATCAGGCTGGGATGCACGCCCAGCGCCGCGCCGAAATCCTTGACCGGGATCTCGGGCCGTCCGGGCAGGCCGACCTGGTTCAGCACCAGACGCGGCGGCGCATCGTTGGGCCGCCCCTGTTTGATCAGGTCGATCATGTTCTTGGCGTTGCGCAGCGAGGCCAGGTCCGGCGTCGCCACCACGACCACCTCGTCCGCTGAAATCAGCGCCCGCCGCATCCAGCCCGACCACAGGTGCGGCAGGTCCAGCACGACGAAGGGCGCCGTGGCGCGGATCCGGCCGGTGACTTCCTCGAACACGTCGGGGCTGAAGTCCCAGTCGGCGTCCAGTGTGGCGGGCGCCGCCAGCAGGCTCAGCTTGTCGGTGCAGCGCACCGTCATCCGGTCCAGCAGGGTGGCGTCCAGACGCTCCGGCTGTTTCAGGGCGTCGGCGACCCCGCCCAGCGGGTCCTGATTGAAGTCCAGCCCGGCGGTGCCGAACGGCAGATCATAGTCGACGATGACGGTGTTGACGCCGATCCGCTCGCTCATCGCATAGGCGGTGTTGTGCGCCACGGCCGAGGCCCCGGCGCCGCCGCGCGCGCCGACGAAGGCGATGGTGCGGCCGACGAAGGGCTGGGCCGGATCGGCGAACAGGCCGCCGATCGCCGCGATCAGCTGCAACGGCTGGATCGGCGCCACCAGATATTCGCTGACGCCGCGCCGCATCAGTTCGCGATACAGCAGGATGTCGTTCGCCGCGCCGATGATGACGACCTTGGTGCCGGAATCGCAGACCTGGGCCAGCTGGTCGATCTCGGCCAGCAGGCTCTGCGGGTCCTTCAGGCTTTCGACGATCACCAGGGGCGGCGTCGGCTCGTGCTGATAGGCCTCGATGGCCGCCTGCACCCCGCCCAGACGGATCTGGGTGGCGGCGCGGGCCATGCGGCGGTCCTGACCGGCGCGCTCGCCGGCGGACGCCGTGTCCTGACGCTCGGCGAAGACATGAACCGCGATGCGCGGAATGGCGACTTCCACCGCGCCGCTCACCAAGCTGAGGGCCGAAGGCGTGGCAACTGCGGGCGGCGCCGCCTCCACGAACGCGGCTTCTGCAGGGGCGGACATCGGCGCGGCGGCGGGAGGGGGCGTCAGCGCCGGGCCGGGCCGACCGTCATCAAGATCCAGAAACTCGTCGTCCAGATCAAAACCGTCCAGGGCGTCGAACCCGCTCGAATGGGGATCGGCCAGCTTGCTCATTGAATGGCCTGTGAGATGCGCATTTGCGACAGCAGGGGTTCGCGCGCCGCCGAGGTCGCGCTTCCCTTGCGATAGGCGTCGAACACGACCGCGCGTCGCCCGGCCTCGGACGGCGTCATGCCGCGCGGCGCCACGATGTCGCGCGGGTCGGCGATCTGGGCGGCCAGGTTGGCGTTGACGGCGCAGCCGAAGTTGGAGGCGGACTGATTGTCGCCGCTGCGGCCCAGATTGCCCCATTGCGTCCCGCACTGAGGCACCACCGCCCGGACGGTCTCGAACCCGACCAGCACCGGCGCGCGCGGATCAGGCGCGACATAGGCCGCGACCTGGATGCGGTTCTCCGGCACGCCCGCCTGTTGCAGGATCGCCCGAACACCCCAAGCCGCCTCGGCCGCCACCGGGTCGCCGCCGGACGGAGCCTCGATGACCAGGACCGGCGCCCCCTCCATGGCGAAGCGGTTGACCAGATCGCCCAGGGCCGCGCGCTGATTGGCCGACACGCCCGTCTCATGCACCGCCAGGGCGATGCGCTCCAGCCCCGGCTCGACCTGGAGCGAGTAGCGCGACGTGGGCGTCAGCGGCGGCTCGCCGCCCAGGCTCGCCGGGCCGCCGACGCAGGCCGTCAGGACCAATCCGCCCGCCGTCAGGGCGATCAGGGCGAGATACCGCGAAAAGGGTCGGGTCATGGCGTTCACTCGATCACATAGCCGACGGGGCCGCGCCATCCGGCGCCCGCCTGGGCGGTCGGCGCGGGCGAGCCGTAGACCTGGTTCAGTTGGCCGAAGAAGATGGTCTGGGCGTCATGGGCGATGCGCAGGCCGTCGGCCGGCGTCTGCATCCGCCCCGGCGCCGTCGGCGTGACGACATAGGGCTCGACGATGACCACCAGTTCGGTCTCGCCCATCAGATAGTCGCGCGAGCGGAACAACTGCCCCAGCACCGGGATGTTGGTCATGCCCGGCAGGGAATCCACCGCCTGACGCGTGCTTTCCTGCAACAGGCCCGCGATCATCATCGACCCGCCCGAAGGCAGTTCGACGGTGTTCTCGCTGCGCCGGACGGTCAGGCCCGGCAGGGTGATCGACGACGGCGTGCCGGCGCCGATGGTCAGGCCGCCGCTGGGCGTCAGCTCCGACACCTCGACCTTGACCTGCAGGCTGATGCGCCCTTCGGACAGGACGACCGGGCGGAAGCCCAGCGCCACGCCATAGGGTTTGTACTGCACGGTGATCTGCCCGTCGCGGTCGCGGCCGGTGGGCACAGGAAACTCGCCGCC
This sequence comes from Brevundimonas naejangsanensis, assembly GCF_000635915.2. NCBI lineage: Bacteria > Pseudomonadati > Pseudomonadota > Alphaproteobacteria > Caulobacterales > Caulobacteraceae > Brevundimonas > Brevundimonas naejangsanensis. The sequence goes on along the minus strand of NZ_CP015614.1, from coordinate 2,793,115 downwards.
CGCCAGGAAGCTGGCGGCCTCGCCGTTGACCGAGGTCAGGTTGGGTTCCGCCAGGGTGCGGACCAGGCCGACCCGCTCGAACGCCTTCAGCGTCGCCGAGCCTTTGTTGAGGCCGTCTGAGCCGGGACCCGTGCCCGGCTGTGCGGTTTCCCAGTTCGAAGGATCGCCCGGACTGCCGTCGACGATGACCGGGCATAGGGCGCCTTCCGGCCACCCCGGCCCGAGGCACGGCCCCTCCATCTGGAAGTTCTTGGTCGTGTCGCGCGCGATCCCGCCCGCCAGCCCGCCCAGCAGCGAACCGTTGACGCCCCAGGTGGCACTGTTGCCCAACAGCCACTGGGTGTCGCCGACACGGCCGATCACGGCCTGGGTGTCGAAGCCCAGCTGCTTGATGACGTTGCGCTGCACCTCGACCACCCGGACCTTCAGCGTCACCTGGTCCGAACCGGCGACCGAGATCATGTTCATGACCTTCTCGGGCGCGCTGACGAAGGCGCGGGCCACCTGGGCGGCGCGGTCGGCGTCGGCCGGGCTGGCGGCCAGACCGGTCAGGATGATGCTGTCGTTGACCGCTTCGGCCCGCAGATCCGAACCGGGCGCGATGCGGTTCAGCGTGTCCTGCAGGGCGCTGACGCCGGCATCCACCCGCACGCGCAGCGCCAGAATGGTGCGGCCGGAGCCATCCAGGAACACGGCGTCCGTCTCGCCCCCCTCCAGGCCGATCATGGTGATGCGGCGCGGCGAATGCAGCATGGCCTCGGCCACGCGCGGGTTGGAGATGATGACGTCGCGCGCATCAGACGGCAGGTCGACCGCAAAGGAGGTCCCGCGCGGCAGGTTGACCAGCTGCGGCGCCGAGCCGGCCGTGATGGCGGCGCGCGTCGTCTGGGCGCCCGCCTGATCCATCGGCGCGCCCGCCCCGCCCAGAGCGAGCACAGCGACGCTGGCGGCGACGGCGAAAGGTTTCATGCGCGAAATCCTCATGGCGTCGGCACTTCCTGCGCGTCGCCGCCGCGATAGATCTTCACCACCGCGCCCGTCCGCTCGCCGCCGCGCCGCACCGCGCCCGGAACGTGGCCGGACGGTCCCGCCGTATCGGCATAGGAGCGCAGCACCAGCGACAGATCCCCCTCGGACCGCGCCAGGGCCAGAAGCTCGGCGTCGCGTTCGCTGACGGCCAGGGTGGCGGTGGCGCCGACGACCGCCTTTTCGTCCTCGGCGGCGCGGGTGGTCTGGTCGATGGCCAGGACCTTCATGTTGCGCATGATCGTCGCCGTCGTGAAGCGCGGTCCAGCGCCGCTGTCGTTGTTCTTGATCTCGCGCGTCATCAGCACGTCCACCCGGTCGCCAGGCAGGATGAAGCCCCCGGCGGCGGTCTCGACATTGACGCGGATGGCCATGGCGCGCGTGCCCGGCTCCAGATAGGCGGCCATATAGCCGCTGTCCCCGGCGCGGACGATCTTGCGCGCCACGATCGGCTCGCCCGCCAGAATGGGTTCGCGCACCACGGCGCCGATATAGTCGGACTTGGCCCCCGGACCGTTCAATTCAGCAGCGGCCTTCAGGGCGCGCTCGACCGCCTGGGCGCGCGCCTGCTCACGGCTCGGTTCGCCCTTGGCGTCGACGGCGGCGTTCTCGGCGGCGGCGCCTTCGGACTTGGCGGGCGGCGGGGTCGAGCCATCGGTGATGAAGAGCGGATTCAGCTCCTCGGTCGGCCAGTCCTTCCAGCTCAGGTCCGCGTCGGCCAGGCGTCGGCCCGGCTCCAGATCGCGCGCGGCGACCAGAACCTTGGCCATCGACCGCGCCTCGACGGCGGCCGAGGCCGTCGCCGGCTCTGCGCCGGACGAACCCATAGCGCGCACCACCAGCGCCAGGCCGACAGCGGCCAGGGCGGCGATGCAGATGACGGCGATCTTGGCGGGCTTCATCGACGGTCTCCGGCAGACGCGACGACGCGATAGCGCGCGGGCCGCCCCCTGCCGTTAACAATGATGAGGGATCGAGGTTAACGCGTCCCTAAGCGGGACAGGCCTTGGCGAACGCAGATCAGCCCGCGATGAAGGCGGCCATCAGCGGACTTTCGGGATACGCGAGCAGGGCCCCGATGGCGATGGCGACGCCATAGGGAATGTCGCCCTTGGGCTGCATCAACCGCATCATCCAGCCCGGTCCCGCCTGGGCCAGGATGGGCAGGCGACTGCGCGCAGTCAGCAGCAGCATGCAGAAAGCTCCGCCGGCTAGCCCGGTGAAGAGCAGAAAATACAGCGTGCCCGACAACCCCATCCACAGGGTCGCCGCCGCCAGCAGTTTGGCGTCTCCCCCGCCGATCCAGTTCAGGGCGAACATCCCCGCGCCGATGAACAGCGCCGCCAACGCCATTCCGGCCGATACGCCCACCACGCTCAGCGGCAGTCCCAGCGCCAGTGCCGCCGGAAAATAGCCGACGACGAGGGCGATGGAGATCCAGTTCGGGATCTTCATCGTCGTCAGGTCATACAGGGCCGCGACGACGGCGAGCACGGGAAGGACGGCAAGCAGGATGAAGGAGAGCTGGTCCATGCCGTAAGTCTCGCTGAGATTCTTTAAAACTCAGTTGCGGCGGCGGTCTCTACACAAGTCGCCGCACCCAAAAAAAACGGCCGGAGATTTCGCTCCGGCCGTCTTACTCGAGGCTATCAGCCTATTTCGGAGCCGGCGCCGCAGGCAGCTCGGCGTCGACCTTGTCGAACATGCCCTTGACCTTCGGGCCAATGGTCATGAGCGCGCCGATGATGACCACCGAGATCAGGGCGGCGATCAGGCCGTATTCGATGGCCGTGGCGCCGGATTCGTCTTTGGCGAAGCGATTGATGAAGTTACGCATGATTTGTCTTCCTTTGTTCTAAGCGAGCAACAGTTCCACCATCCAGGGTCACCGGTTTTGCCCGCTTGACCCCCGTTTGCCCGCTGACCATGCCGCGTTGCGGATTAAGGGCGAGTAAAAGCCGACGGCGTCTAATACGAATATGATGGTTACTTGCTTGTTTACTATGATCTCATCACAGGATCGGCGGACGCAGCAATTTCAGGAAATCTTGACCTTTGCGCGCGACAGTTCACGCGCGGCGTCGCGCGCGCCCGTTCTTTTGACTTCGGAGGTTCCGACATGACGGCATCGGCCAGGCCCAACAGGGCGAACCTGATCCGCCTGCTGTGCGTCGGCCTGCCGTTCGTGCTGGCGGCCACGGCGACGACGGCCCAGAACCGTCAACTGGAAGTGCCGATTCATCAGGCGACGCGCGTCCAACTGGGCGCCGCCGCCGGGTCCGTCATCGTCGCCAACCCGGCCATCGCCGACGTCGCAGTCACCGACGCCCGCACCCTGTTCATCACCGGCAAGGCCTATGGCGTGACCGAAGTCATCGCCGTGGACGGTCTGGGCCGCCCCCTGTTCCAGCGCCAGATCGTGGTGGCGCCCAGCAGCGCCGGGACGGTGCGGGTCTGGCGCGGACGCGAGACGACCGAAGTGACCTGCGGCGCGACCTGCGCCCCGGCCCCTGCCGGCCGCGGCTCTTAAGAAAGGCGGGGCCTTGGCGCGTCGCCCCCACGACCGGAAACGACGCGAAGGCTCGAACGCCATCGAGTTCGGCTTGGTCGCCCTGCCCTTCTTCCTTTTGCTGTTCGGCATATTGGAGATCGGCCTGATGCTGCTGGTCGACGCCCTGGTCGAGACCGCCGCCTCGGACGCCGCCCGCCAGGTGCGCACCGGGCAGGCCCAGACGCAGGAACTGACGCCCGAGCAGTTCAAGGACAAGTTCTGCGCCGAGATGAGCATGTTTTCCGGCGACTGCGGCCGCCGCGCCTTCATCGACGTGCGCGTGCTGGACGACTTTTCCCTGACCGACCCGAGCAAGGCCCCGCCGGACCCGACCAGCGGCGACCAGTTCGACCCCACCGGCCTGAAATTCGAACCCGGCGGCCCCGGCCAGCGCGTCCTGGTGCGTGTCTGGTATGAACAGCCGATCGTCACGCCGATGATCGCCCAGGCGGTGGCGCGCACCAAGGACGGGCGGGTGATGCTGACCACCACCCTGGCCTTCCGCAACGAGCCCTATCAATGAACCGGCGCCTGCGTTTGCGGCCCGTGCGCCGCCTGCCCGGCGACCGGGACGGCGCCACGGCGATCGAGTTCGCCCTGATCGCGCCGGTGATGATCCTGCTCTATTTCGGCCTGGTCGAGTTCAGCCAGGGCTTCATGGCCCAGCGCCGCGCCAGTCACGCCGCCTCGGTCGTGTCGGACCTGGTCGCCCAGAGCGAAAGAATCAATCGGGCCGGGATCGACGCCATCTACGCCGTCGGCGGCCTGATCATGCGCCCCTTCCCCGCCGCCGAACTGTCCATCCGCACCACCAGCATCTCCGTCGACGCCAGGGGCGTCGCGACAATCGAGTGGAGCCACGGCAACGGCAAGGCGCTGTCGCCTCTACAGCGCGGCGATCCCGTCACCGATTTGCCGCCCGACGTGGTCGAGAAGGAGCAGACGGTGATCATGGGCGAGACCCAGTATATCTACAGGTCGCCGTTCGCCGCCGTCCTGCCCAAGCCGGTCGCCCTGTCGCGCCGTTATTTCCTGCGGCCGCGCACCGTTGATCGCGTCGTCTGCACCGACTGCTGACCTACCCCGTTAGGGCCTGCTTCAAGGCCAGTATCTTGGCCTCGGTCTCAAGCCGCTCGGCGCGCGGGTCGCTGTCGGCGACAATGCCCGCCCCGGCCTGAGCGCGCCAGCGCCAGCCCTTCTCACCCTGAACGAAAGCCGCCGTGCGGATCAGCACCGACGCCGTCAGCCGGAGCTCACCCGCCAGCCCCCAGCCGAACAGCGAACCGCACCACGGCCCGCGCGGCGGTTCATGCGCCGCGATCACCTTCATCGCCTGATGCTTGGGGGCCCCGGTGATCGAGCCAGGGGGAAAGGCCGCTTCCAGCACATCGGCCGGACCGAACCCTGCGGCGGCCTCGGCGCTGACGGTCGAGACCAAATGATGCACCGTCGGGTGGCGCTCCAGCTCGAACAGCCCCTCGACCCGGACCGTGCCCGGCCGCGCCGCCCGCGCCAGGTCGTTGCGCATCAGATCGACGATCATCAGATTCTCGGCCCGATCCTTGGCGCTGGCGGTCAGTTCAGCCGCCAAGGCGTCGTCACGCTCCGGATCGGCCCCGCGCGGCCGCGTCCCCTTGATCGGCCGGGCCTCGATCCGCCTGCTCGCCTCGTCGAAGGTCAGGAAGAGTTCCGGCGAGTTGGACACGATCGCCCGATCGCCCAGCCGCCAGAAGGCGCCGTAGGCCGCGCCGCGCGCCGCCGACAGCCGCACAAAGACATCGAACGGGTCGCGTCCCGGCTCCAGCCTGCCCGACCAGGCGCGGGCGATGTTGGCCTGAAACAGCTCGCCCGCCGCGATGCGCGCCACGACATCCGCGACGGCGGCCTCATAAACGTCGGGCGCCGCCTCGCCCTCAAAGGCCGAAGCCGGGGCCGACGGCGTTCCCGGCGTCTGCGCCAGCGTGAGCCAAGCCGCCGCCCGGCGCGCCTGTTCGCGCGCCTGCGCCGCGGTGCGCCCCCGCCCCACGGCGCGCACCTCTTTCGTCTGGTGATCGAAGGCCAGCAGGGCCGGATAGCGGGCCAGCATCAGATCGGGCCAATCCCCGCCCCGATCGCCCGTCGCCGGGCGCGCCCCGGCGTCGTAACTCATCAAGCCGACGACCCCGCCGCCCGCGAAAGCCGGATTCCTGAGAGCCTGGAACGGCGCAGCGTCCCTGACCGGCCCGATCACGCACAGGTCCGGCTCGCAGGCGACGAAGGACATCCGCCCGCCATGCGCGGTGGGATCATCGGCCCCGGCGATCAGCCCCAGCGCCCCTTCGCGCCGGTGGATGCCCGCCGCGACCGCCACCGGATCGACCCAGCCGCACGGCTCCACAGCCAGCGCCGATAGCGCCCCTTGGCCGCCAGTATCAGGTGATGAAAGGCGCTCGCTCATGACCGTCTTCCATAGACGGTTCGCGCCCCGACGCCAGCCGCCCTCAGCGTACCGCCACCAGGGCTGACATCGCGTCCAGATAGGCGAGAAAGGCGTCGCGGCCCGCCGTCGTCATGCTGGCGCGCGTCAGGGGCTTGCGGCCCTGAAAGCTCTTGGACACCGCGACAAAGCCCGCCTCCTCCAGCTTGCGCAAATGCACCGACAGATTGCCGTCCGTGGTCTGCAGGCGGGCCTTCAGCTCCCCGAACTCGGCGCTCTCCACGCCCGACAGATAGGCCATGATCCCCAGGCGCACCCGGCCGTGGATCACGTCATCGATGCGGCCGATGTCGAAGTCGTCGACCGCATCGGGCGTTGGCTCAGAAGCGGTCATGTCAGACCACCTCCGTCGGTTCCTGGCGCATCAGCATCAGGCCGGGCACGAGGGCGAACAGAAACAGGCCCGCCGCATAACCCAGCCACATCGCAGGGCTGCCGATCAGAAAGGCGATCAATGGCGTGGCGATCCAGCATCCGATCGCGAGATACCACTGCCACTTCTGCCCGCTCATGGTCGCCGACACCGCCCAAGCCGAGCCGTAAAGGGCGAAGATCAGCGACGGAAAGATCATAGCGACCGCGTCGCTTTGGGTCTTCCAGCCGATCACCCCCATCGCCAGGGACATGACGAAGACGCCCAGGCCTACGCCCATCCAGCCGGCGCTGGCGGCGCGGTTGCCCGCCGACTGCGCGCCCGGCCTGCCCTCGCAACGCCGGATCTCGACGATCAGGGCGCCGAAGAAGATCACCATGGCCGAGCCCCACAGGATCAGATAAGCGACCGGCGCCATGTCTATCAGCCCGCTGTTGATGGCGTAGTGGATGACCGCCGCCACGCCGAACACCAGTCCAGCGGTGACGAGTATGCGCCCGCCCAGCAGCGGCGCCTGCCGCCCTTCCTGGGCCAGGGCCTTCATATAGGCGATGTCGTCGTGAACGGATTGAACCTGGTCGCGGGTCATGGCGTCTCTCCCTGCCTGTTGAGCAGAAGATGAGCCAATGACTTTATGTTGTAAAGTTCTTTCTTAAAAGCGGACACAGCCCCTCTCCCTCCCCGTCCCGGGGAGGGTGGTTGAGCCTGAAAGGCGAAACCGGGTGGGGGCGGCAAGGCAAATCAAGCGCCGACCCGCCCGCGTCGACCCTGCGCTCCGTATCACCAAGCCCTCCCCACCCGGTCGCTTCGCGACCACCCTCCCCGGGACGGGGAGGGAGAGGCGTCGCGCCTGGGCCCAAGCAGCGCGACCGCGTCGCGCGCGATAGCGCCCTTACCGGAAAGGCGGCTCGTCGAAGGCGCGCAGCTTGCGGGAGTGAAGGCGCGCGCCCTCCGCCCGCAGCAGTTCCACCGCCTGAATGCCGATCTGCAGGTGCTCCGATATCGAGCCCTCGTAGAAGCGGTTGGCCTGGCCCGGCAGCTTGATCTCGCCGTGCAGCGGCTTGTCCGACACGCACAGCAGCGTCCCGTAGGGCACGCGGAAGCGATAGCCCTGGGCGGCGATGGTGGCGCTTTCCATGTCGATGGCGACGGCGCGGCTTTGGTTGAAGCGCAGGGCCGACTTGGAATAGCGCAACTCCCAGTTGCGGTCGTCGGTGGTGACGACGGTGCCGGTGCGCAGACGCTTCTTCACCTCTTCGCCCGGCGCGCCCGAGACCAGCTTGGTCGCGTCATAGAGGGCGCGCTGCACTTCGGCGATGTTGGGGATGGGGATATCGGCGGGCAGGACAGCGTCCAGCACATGGTCATCACGCAGGTAGGCGTGGGCCAGGACATAGTCGCCGATGGTCTGGCTGCCGCGCAGGCCGCCGCAGTGGCCGATCATCATCCAGGCGTGGGGCCGCATGACCGCCAGGTGGTCGCAGATGGTCTTGGCGTTGGACGGGCCGACGCCGATGTTGACCAGGGTGATGCCCTGACCGTCCGGCCGCGTCAGGTGATAGGCGGGCATCTGATGCTTGCGCCAGGCGGCGTCCATGATGGCCGCCTCCGGATCGTCGGTGGCGCGCGTCACCACCACGCCGCCGGCGCAGGACAGGGCCTCATAAGGGCTGTCGGGATCGGCGATCTGGGTCGTGGCCCAGCGCACGAACTCGTCGACGTAGCGGTTGTAGTTGGTGAAGAGGATGAAGCTCTGCACGTCCTCGACCGGGGTGCCGGTATAGTGCCGAAGCCGCGCCAGCGAGAAGTCGGTGCGCAGGGCGTCGAACTGGGCCAGCGGATGCTCTTCGCCCGGCTCCCACAGGCCGTCGGACACCTCGTCGCCGATGTGGGCCAGTTCCGTCGTCGGGAACCAGCGGGCGATGGCCGCCGTCATGGTGCGGTCCAGCACCACGTCCGAGCCGTCCAGCACATAGGGGAATGGGATTTCCTGATCCGACGGTTCCACGGCGAAGGTCGCGCCGTATTCGGTCGCCAGCAGGGTCAGCTGCTCCAGCAGATAGTCGCGGAACAGGTCGGGCCGGGTGATGGTGGTGGAATAGACGCCGGGCCACGACAGGCGGCCATAGGCGCGGGTTTCCAGGTTCTGCGGCCGCTCGCCGTGCCAGGTCACCGTCAGGCGGGGATAGGCGAACAGGCCCGCCGCGCGGGCCTCGGGTTCGGCGCGATCGCCAGTCGCCAGAAAGACCTTCACGGCCTGACGCAGATTGGCGACGGATTGATTGTAGAGGGTTTCGAGGCGGTCCAGCGCCGCCTGGGGGGTCATCTTGTCTGTCATGGCTTCCTCTAGCGGAAAACCGTGACCTTGGCGAGACAGGGGAAACACGCCGACATGACAGTTGACCGAACGCCCCGGCGCGCGCTTGCTGATCCGGCTGGAGGACTCCCATGGTTCGACGCCTGTTTTCGTTCGTCGCCGCGGCCTTGCTGGCCGCCACCGCGCCCGCCTCGGCCGAGGTGAAGTCAGCCGCCCCGGGCGGCTTCGAGGTCGGCGGCGCCATCACCATCGCCGCCCCGCCCGCGCGGGTCTGGGCGACGCTGACCGCGCCCGAGACCTGGTGGAGCCGCGACCACCGCTGGTTCAAGGCCTCGACCCTGTCGCTGGACCTGTCGCCCGGCGGCTGCTGGTGCGAGCAAGCGGCGGACGGCCGCGTCTCGCGTCATCTGGAAACGGTGCTGGTCGAGCCGGGATCGAAACTGGTGCTGCAAGGCGGCCTCGGCCCATTGCAGGGGCAGGGCGCGGCGGGCGGCCTGACATTCAGCCTTCAGCCGGAAGGCGACGGAACGACCCTGACCTGGACCTATGTGGTCGGCGGCTATGCGACGGGCGGACTGGAGGCCTGGGCCGCGCCGGTCGACGGCGTGCTTTCGGCCCAGTTGGCCAATCTCAAGACGCGCGTCGAAGCGGGCGACTGAGGCCCTACCCCAGCGCCCCGCGCAGGAAGCTGACCGCCCCCGCCAGATCGCCCGCCCGTCCGCGCCAGACCGGCGCTGAATCAGAGGCGCCGGCATAGGCCGAGGGGTCGGTGAAGGTCGCATCCGGCCGTTCGGGCGCGCCCAGAGCCGCCGCCGCGCGCAAGGCGGCAGGCCCGCCGGCCGCCGCCAGATAGCGCCGATCCAAGACCAGCATCAGGGCCGCCCGGCCGCCCTCGCCCAGTCCCAGAACGCCGATGCGTGCAGCATCGCCGCCGAGATCCTGGACCCGTTTCGCCGCCCAGGCGACAGCCGCCGCCGCGTCGGAAATGAAGGCCGGGTGCGGACTGTCCGGCGCCTCGCGTCGGTCGGCCAGGACGACAATAAAGCCGCCCTCGGCCAGATCGCGCGCCGCCCGCTCGTCCACCGCTTCGGGCGCGCCGTCCGGCAACAGGATCAGGATGGGCAAGCGGCTCGCCGCCGCCGGTCGATAGAGACGCAGCGTCTGACGCGGATCGGCGCCATAGGCCGCGCGCGCCGTGCGCCAGCCGGGCGGCCCCAGCGGAACCGGCGTCATCGCCTCCTGCCTGATCAACGGCGCGCAAGCGGCTGTCGCCACGGTCGCCAGCAGCGGCGCCAGCAGCCCTCGTCGCGTCATGCGTCCCTCCCCGAAAAACGAAGGGCGCGGCCCTGACGAACCGCGCCCTCGAAGTCAGGCCAAGCCTACTTGGCCAGATGCTTGTCCAGCCAGCCGAAGACTTCGTTGTGCCATTGCAGGCTGTTGGCGGGCTTCAGCACCCAGTGGTTCTCGTCGGGGAAGAAGACCAGACGGCTCTCGATCCCGCGCCGCTGCAGGGCGGTGAAGGTCGACAGGCTCTGCGAGGTCGGGATGCGGAAGTCGAGATCGCCCTGGACCACCAGCATCGGATCACGCCAGTTCTGCACGTGGTTGGCCGGGTTGAACTTCTGATAGCCCTGCGGGTTTTCCCACGGCGTGCCGCCGTATTCCCACTCGGTGAACCACAGCTCCTCGGTGCCGTAGCCCATGCCGAAGGTGTCGAAGACCCCGTCGTGGTTGACCAGGCATTTGAACTCGCCCGGCCAGTTGCCGGCGATCCAGTTGATCATATAGCCGCCGTAGGACGCGCCCAGGGCGCAGGCGTTGTCGCCGTCCAGGAAGTCATATTTCGACTGGGCGAAGGCCCAGCCCTTCTGCAGGTCTTCCAGCGGGCGATCGCCCCAGTGCTGGCTGATGGCGTCGGTGAATTCCTGGCCGTAGCCGGTCGAGCCGTGGAAATCGATCATCACCACCGCATAGCCCGCGCCCGCATAGGTCCCGGGGTTCCAGCGGTAGGACCAGCTGTTGCCGAACGAACCTTGCGGACCGCCGTGGATCAGGAAGGCGACGGGATACTTCTGACCCTCGACATAGTTGGCGGGCTTGATGACGTAACCGTGGACCGTCTCGTCGTTCCAGCCGGGGAAGCTGAACTGCTCAGCCTCGCCGAAGGCTTTTGTCGCCAGTTGCGGGTTCACCTCGGTCAGGCGGCGCGGCATCTCGCGGCCGCGCCAGGTTTTGAAGTAGAGGTCGCTGGGCGAGGTCAGGCTGTCCATCGCGAAGACGAAGCCCGAGGGCGTCTGACCGAAGGCGCCGACGTGGCCTTCGCCCGTCAGCGGCATGACCACGCCGTTGCGCGTGTCGATGGCGAACAGCTTGGTCTGACCGACATCGCCCGCCGTCGTGTACAGAGTCTTGCCGTCCTTCGACCACTGCAGGGTGTCGGCCGAACGGTCCCAGTTGGCCGCGATCTGGCGCGTCTGGCCGGTGGCCACGTCGCGCAGGAAGATCGAATACTTGTCCGCCTCGAACCCCGGACGGGCCATGGCGCGGTAGGCCAGCGTCTGGCCGTCCGGCGAGAAGACCGGGCCGGTGTCCCAGGCCGGGTTGGCCTCGGTCAGATTGGTCAGTTGGCCCGGCGCCGAGACGGCCACCTGATACAGGTCGAAGTTGGTGCTCCACGGCTCGCTGTTCCCGGCCTTGCGCGCCGAGAAGACCAGCGACTGGCCGTCCGGGGCGAAGGTGAACTCGCTCGCGTCGCCGAACGGCTTGGAGGGCGTATCGCCGTCGAAGCCCTTGGTCACCCAGACCGGCTCGCCGCCCGCCTTGCCGTCGGCGCGGATCGACTGGACGAACAGGTGGTTCTGGGTGTGGTCGTTCCACGTATCCCAGTGGCGCACGAACATGCGGTCATAGACCTGGCCGGTCGACTTCTTCTCGCCCTCGGTCTTTCCGCGCGCGACCGAGGCGTTCAGGTCCGCAGCGTCCGGATAGACGGCCAGCGACACGGCCACCGCATCGCCCGCGTCGTTGATGCGATAGGCGTTGACGTCGGTCGGCAGGGCCGTGACCTGCGTCGCCGTCGCGCCCTTGTCGGCCGAGACCCACACCTGGCTTGAGCCGGAGCGGCTCGACAGAAAATACAGCTTGCCGTCGGCGCCCCAACGGGCGGTGTTGGCGCCGCCTTCGGAGATCGCCAGCTTCTGCGGCTGAGCCTCGCCCTTCAGGCCCAGCATGTAGAGGGCGCTGGACCGTTTATTGGCCGCCACATCCGTCTGGGTGAGCGAATAGACCACCCACTCGCCGTCCGGCGACACCTGCGGATCGCCCAGCCGGTTGGCCGAGATCATGTCCTGATAGGTGAAGGCGGCGCGGGCCTGGGTCGTCGCGGGGGCCGTGGCAGCAGCCGCAGCGGCGGGCGCTCCCTCGGCCCACGTCGGCAGGGCAAGGGCCGGCAGGGCCGTGGCGGTCAGCAGGGCGGCGGCGCTGAGGCCGGACAGGAGATGGGGCAGGCGGCGCATTCAGGCGCTCCTCATGCGGATGGGATGTCTGGCCGAAGGCCTAACACCGCCGCGAGCCGCCCGCAAAGTCTCTCGCCCGCGCCAAGCCGCTTGCCCGCCGCCGCCGGCTCGGCGACAAGCAGGCGATGAGTCCGGCTCCCCACATCGTCGACGTGCTGATCGCCGAGCGCGCGCCCCGGCTCACGGCATCGGCCGCCTGGCCCCTGGTCCGCCCCGCCCTCTACCGCCTGCTCGACTACGCCAAGGCGCGTCGCATGGCTGACGCCATAGGCCCGATGGGCGGACGAGAGGCGCTGGACTACGTCTCCGACCTGCTGGAGCTGACGGTGCGGACGGCGCACCTGGACCGCCTGCCCGCCTCGGGCCGCTGTCTGGTGGTGTGCAACCACCCGACCGGCATCGCCGACGGCCTCGCGGTGCACGACGCCCTGCGCACGGTGCGCGACGACCTGATCTACTTCGCCAACGCCGACGCCCTGCGGGTCTCGCCCCGCCTGTCGGAGACCGTCATTCCCGTCGAATGGGTCACGGCCAAACGCACGCGCGAGAAGACCCGCGCCACCCTCCAGGCCGCCAGGGAAGCCTTCGAGGCCGAGCGCTGCGTCGTCATGTTCCCGGCCGGACGCCTGGCCCGCCTCGGCCCGGACGGCCGGCTGACCGATCCTGAGTGGGCCGCCACCGCCGCTTCGCTCGCCCGCAAATACGAAGCGCCGGTCATTCCGATCCATGTCGCCGGCCCGACCAGCCGCCTGTTCCACTTGTTCGACAAGGTGTCGCAGGAGCTGCGCGACATCACCCTCTTCCACGAGCTGCTGAACAAGAAGGGGCGCGCCTTCGACCTGATCGTCGGCCGCCCCATCCCGCCGCTGACCCTGGACATCGACGCCCAGGCCGCCACCCTGAAACTCAAGACCTTCGTCGAGCGGACCCTCGCCGCCGATCCTGACGCGACCTTCGCATGATGATCTCAGCATGACGACCTTCGTCCTCCCCCACGCCGACGCCACCACGCGCCTGGGCCAGGCCATCGCCCCCCTGCTCGCGCCGGGCGAAGCGGTCCTGCTCTACGGCCCCCTGGGCATGGGCAAGTCCACCCTGGCGCGCGGCCTGATCCGCGCCCTGACGCGCCCCGACGAGGACGTGCCGTCGCCGACCTTCACCCTGGTTCAGTTCTACGAGAGCGATCCGCCCGTCGCCCATTTCGACCTCTATCGCCTGACCCGCCCCGAGGAAGCTTTCGAGGTCGGCCTCGACGAGGCGCTGGACGAGGGTTGCGCCCTGATCGAGTGGCCCGAACGGCTGGGCGAGGATCCCGGCCGGATGCTCGGGCCCGACCGGCTGACGATCGCCATCTCCGAGGACGGCGAAGGCCGCCTTGCGACCGTAACTGGCGCAGGGGCGTGGGAAGCGAAACTGAAGGAACTCCATGTCTGACCGCGAAGCCCTCCGTCTCGACTTCCTGCGCTCGGCCGGTCTGGCCGATGCCGCCCGTGCGCCCCTGCCCGGCGACGCCTCGACGCGGCGCTACGAGCGGCTGACCACGCCCTCCGGAGCATCCCTGATGCTGATGGATCAGGCCCCCACCGCCGAGAGCCGCCCCTGCGATCCATCGTGGACGCCGGAACAGCGCTACGCCCACGGCTGGAACGCCATCGCCCGCCTGTCGGCCGGACGCATCGAGGCCTTCGCCGCCGTCGCCGCCCATCTGAAGTCGCTGGGCCTGTCCGCGCCCGAGATCGTCGCCGTCGACGCCCCCAACGGCCTGGCCGTGATCGAGGATTTCGGCGACGCCCTGTTCGCCCGCGTCATCGCGGACGGCGCCGATCCGGCCCCCCTCTACCGCGCCGCCGTCGAGGCGCTCGCCGTCCTGCACGCCGCCCCGACGCCCGGGGTGCTGACCGGTCCGGCGGGCGACTGGCCCCTGCTGACCTACGACCAGACCGCGCTGCAAGGCGGGGCCGACCTGTTCGTCGACTGGCTGCCCAAACTGATCCCGGCTCTGAGCTTCGACGACGCCGCCGTCGCCGAATGGCGCGCGGCCTGGGCCCCGATCACGGCGGCGGGCGAGGCGGGCGCCGCCGTCATGGCTCACCGCGACTATCACGCCGAGAACCTGATCCGGCTGGACGGCCAGACCGGCGCCGCCTCGGTCGGGATGATCGACTTCCAGGACGCGGTGAAGGCCCATCCGTCCTGGGACCTCCACTCCCTGCTGCAGGACGCCCGCCGCGACGTGGCGCCCGAGCTGGAGGCCCTGGCGCTGGACCACTATTTCGCCCTGCGGCCCGAGACCGACCGCGAGGCCTTCATGGCCGCCTACGCCGGTCTGGCGGCGCTGAACGAGGCGCGCATCCTCGGCATCTTCGCCCGCCTGATCGCCCGCGACGGCAAGCCCCGCTACGTCGCCTTCATGCCGCGGATGTGGGCGCATCTGAACGCCAATCTGCAGGCCCCCGGTCTCGAAGCCGTCGCCGCCTGGATGGACCGCCACGTGCCGGAGGAGGTGCGTCGATGACCGCCGCCGCTCTCTTCCTTCTCCCCTCGGGGGAGAAGGTGGGCCGCGCAGCGGCTCGGATGAGGGGGCTCGCACGCCCGGTCTCGCCCCTACCGTCTGATCGCGCGTGCGTCGCCAACCGCCCCCTCATCCGTCATGCTCCGCATGACACCTTCTCCCCCGAGGGGAGAAGGATCGGAGAACGCGCATGACTAGCCCCAAGACCGCCATGGTCCTCGCCGCCGGGCTCGGCACGCGGATGCGCCCGCTCACCGACGACCGGCCCAAGGCGCTCGTAGAAGTCGGCGGCAAGGCGCTGATCGACCACGTTCTCGACCGGTTGGCCGAGGCGGGCGTCACCGATGCCGTGGTCAACGTGCACTGGTTCGCCGACCGGCTGGAAAGCCATCTGGCCGCCCGCACCCGCCCAAGCATCCGCATCTCCGACGAACGCGCCGAACTGCTGGAGACCGGCGGCGGCCTGAAGAAGGCCCGTCCCCTGCTGGGCGATGATCCCGTCTTCGTGGCCAATATCGACAGCGTCTGGATCGACCACGGCGACGCGCTCGGTGATCTGATCCGCCTGTGGGATCCCGAGCGCATGGACGCCGCCCTGCTGCTGGCCCGACGCGAGGGCGCCATCGGCTTCGAGGGCGGCGGCGACTTCTTCCTGTCCGACGACGGCGCCCTGACCTTCCGAGGCGAGGCGGCCAGCGCCCCTTACGCCTACAT
The DNA here is from genome assembly GCF_000635915.2 of Brevundimonas naejangsanensis. NCBI lineage: Bacteria > Pseudomonadati > Pseudomonadota > Alphaproteobacteria > Caulobacterales > Caulobacteraceae > Brevundimonas > Brevundimonas naejangsanensis. Next base: position 2,777,631 of record NZ_CP015614.1, on the reverse strand, counting down.
GGGCGTCCACATCACCCGGCCCGATTACGCCGACCGAGGCCCCGACGGCCCCTTCTCGCTCAGCCCCCTGTGGCGCGCCTCGGCCGCCGAGGGTCGCCTCTTCGGCTGCGTGCTGGACGGCGACTGGATGCACGTCGGCGACCCGCAGGCGCGCGACGAGGCCGAGGCGCGGCTGAAAGAGGACATCTGACCATGACCGGGGGGCGCTTCGATCCTTTCTCGGGTGAAGGTCCGCGCTGGCGCGCCGTGCCCGCCTGGCGGCCCTTCCTCGAAGACCTGGCGGCAGGCGTCCTCGACTGGCTGGGCGACGCCCCGCCCGAGACCCTGACCGACGCCACCATCCTGCTGCCCAACCGCCGCGCCGCCCGCGCCTTCTCCTTCGCCCTGGGCAAGCTGGCGGGCGAGCGCCCCGTCCTGCTGCCCCAGGTGCGGCCGCTCGGCGATCTGGAAGAGGACGAGCCGCCCTTCGCCCCCGGCGAGCTGGGCCTGGACCTGCCGCCCGCCATCGCCCCCCTGACGCGCCGCTTCGAGATGGCGCGCATGATCGCCGAAGACTTCCAGCCGGGGATGAAGCCCCTGCGCGCGCTCGAAATGGCCGATGCGCTGGGCGCCTTCCTCGATTCCTGCCAACTCGAGGAAGTCGACGACCTGTCGCGCGTCGCCACCCTGGCCGAACAGGATCTGGCCGAGCACTGGCGCGAGAGCGCGCGCTTCCTCGGCCTCGCCGTCGAGGCCTGGCCCAAGCGGCTGGAGGCGCTGGGCCTGGTCGATCCGGCCTGGCGCCGCGCGACCCTGCTGCGCCGTCTGGCTGAGGCGTGGGACGCCCGCCCGCCGCAGGCCCCCGTCATCGCCGCCGGCTCCACCGGCACCGTCCCCGCCGCCGCCGATGTGCTGAAGGCCGTGGCGAAAGCGCCGCAGGGCGTGGTCGTCCTGCCCGGCCTCGACCTCGATCTGGCCGCCGACGCCTGGGACCGCATCGACGACCAGCATCCGCAGGCCGCGCTGAAGGCCCTGCTGACCCGCGCCGAGATCGCGCGCGAGGCGGTCCAGCCCTGGTTCCAGCCGCCCCTCGAGCCCTCGATCGAGGCGCGCGGTCTGGCCCGCCAACGCCTGATCAACGAAGCCCTGCGCCCCGCAGACGCCACCGACGACTGGCGAGCCGAGATCAAGCGCCTGCGCGCCCGCTCGGCCGAGGCGGGCCGCGCCGCCGACCCCATCGCCGAGGGCCTGTCGGGCCTGACCGTTCTGTCCGTCCGCGCCGAGGAAGAGGCGGCGACCGCCGTCGCCCTGATGATGCGCGAGAGCCTGGAGCAGCGCGGCTCCGACGGCCGCCCGATCACCTGCGCCCTGGTGACGCCGGACCTGCAGCTGTCGCGCCGGGTCGAGGCGCGGCTGGCGCGCTGGGGCATCGTCCCGGACTCCTCCACCGGCCAGCCCCTGTCGCGGATGACGGCGGGGGTCCTGGTCGACCTTTGCGCCCGCTTCCTGGCCGAGCCGCTGAAGCCGCAAACGCTGCTGGCCGTCCTGAAGCACCCGCTGGTCCGCCTCGATCTGGGCGAGACGACGCTCACCGACGCCGCCGAGGCGCTGGAGGAGCACGCCCTGCGCGGCCCGCGCCCGCGCCGCTGGTCCCAGCTTCACGAACGCCTGCTGAAGGCGGCCCAGCCTCGGCGCGGCGGTCTGCCGTTGGCCGAATGGAAGCTGGCCCGGTTGAAGGGCGCGCAGGCCCTCGCCGACCGGCTGGAGGCTCTGGCCACGGCCCGCCCCTGTGCGCCGGACGAGGCGGCCCGCACCCTGGCCGCCCTGATCGAAACCCTGGCGGGTCAGAACGCGTGGGCCGGGCCGGACGGCGAGGCGGCGGCCTCTCTGCTGTCGGCCCTGATCGAGGGCGGCGGTCCGCTGGGCCAGACCACGCCCGCCGAGTTCGCCGACCTGATCGCCGCCTTGCTGGCCGAGACGACGGTGCGCACCGGCGGCGCCACCCATCCGTCCCTTCGCATCCTCGGCGCCATCGAGGCGCGGCTGGCGCGGGCCGACCGCATGATCCTGGCCGGGCTGGAGGAGGGCGTCTGGCCCAACGCCGCCCCGGTCGATCCCTTCCTGTCACGGCCGATGCGCGCCGCCCTGCCCCTGCCCGCGCCCGAGCGGCGCCTGGGCCAGACGGCGCAGGATTTCGTCCAGGCCGCCTGCGCCGAGGAGGCGATCCTGGTCCACTGTGAACGACGCGGCGGCCAGCCCGCCGTGCGCTCGCGCTGGCTGTGGCGGCTGGAGATGCTGACGCGCGGCGCCGACGCGCCCGACACTCCGGTCCGGCTCCGCGCGCCCGAGGGCGTCATCGACTGGACCGAGGCCCTCGACGCCCCGCCGGCCGGCCCGGCCAAACTTGCGCCGAGGCCCAAACCCACACCCCCGGTCGAGCGCCGCCCGCGCAGCCTCTATGTCACCGGGGTCGAGCGCTGGGTCCGCGACCCCTACGCCCTCTACGCCCGTCGCATCCTCAACCTCGAACCGATGGAGCGCCCCGGCGCCTCGGCCGAGGCCCTGGCGCGCGGCAACGCCGTGCACAAGGCCATCGAGCGCCTGACCGAGGACTGGCCTGACTGGCTGCCCGACGATCTCGACGCGGTGATCGAGCGCCTGTTGCTGGAGGAGCTGGGCGCCCACGGCTTCGAGGACGCCGCCATGGCCCGCGAGGCGCCGCTGGCGAAAAACGCCGCCCGTTGGCTGGCCGGGTTCGAGACGAACCGACGTGCGCGCGGCGTCACCTTACTGATCGAACAGCAGGGCGCCCTGACCTTCGAGGCCCCCGGCGGCCCCTTCACGCTCAAGGCCTACGCCGACCGCATCGAGGTCGGCGCCCTGTCGGCCGCCGTCATGGACTTCAAGACCGGCCAGGTCCCGACCGCCAAGCAGATCAAGGCGGGCTTCGCCCCCCAGCTGACCCTGACCGGCGCCATCCTGGCCGCCGGCGGCTTCGAAAAGACCAACGGCCCCGTGCCGCCCGAAGAGCTGACCTACGTCCGGGTCGTCGGCCGAAAGAAGGCGGGCGAGGTCGCCGTGCGCGCGGCCGGGCCGGAGGCGCAGATCCTGTCCGACGCCGCGCTGCAAGGCCTGATGGCCCGCGTCGCCGAGTTCGACCGGCCGGAGACGCCCTATCTCTCGTGGGCCGCGCCGCACCTGATGGGCAGCTACAGCCCCTACAATCTGTTGGCCCGGGTCTGGGAATGGCACGTCATCGGCGGGGCCGAGGAAGGAGAGGCGGAATGAACCTCCACATCCGGCCCGAAGACGCCCTCAACCCCCAAACCCGCGCCGCCGACCCGGCACGCTCGGTCTTCGTCACCGCCAACGCGGGATCGGGCAAGACCACCACCCTGGTCAGCCGGGTGGCGCGCCTGCTGCTGGGCGGCGCCGCGCCCTCGGCCATTCTGTGCGTGACCTACACCAAGGCCGCCGCCGCCGAGATGCAGGCCCGCCTGTTCGAGACGCTCGGCAAATGGGCCGTCATGGACGACGGCGAACTGTCGGCTGCGCTGGCCAAACTGGACGACAGCGACCCGGCCGCCCTCAACCCGGCCCGCCTGTCCGAGGCGCGGCGCCTGTTCGCCCGCGCCCTGGAGACGCCCGGCGGGCTGAAGATCCAGACCATCCACGCCTTCTGCGAAAAGCTGCTGCGCCGCTTCCCTATCGAGGCGGGGGTGTCGCCGCGCTTCACCGTGCTGGAGAACGAGGCGGCGATCGCCCTCAGCCACGCCGCGCGCGAAGACCTGGCCCGCGCCGCCCTCAATGACGCCGAGGGGCCGGTCGGCCAGGCCTACAGCCACTTCGCGGTCGAGCTGGACTGGGGCCGCTTCCAGGAGTTGCTGGCCCTGATCGAGAACCGGCGCGCCGAGCTGACCGACTATGTCGCCCGCGTCGCCGACGGCCGCGCGCCCGGCCCCCATGTCCTGACCGGGGCCGATCCGCAAAAGACGCCCGAGGACATCGAGGCCGACTTCCTGCGCTGGCTCAATCCTGCCGACTGGGCCGCTTGCGCCGACGGCCTGGCGACCAGCGGCAAGAACGACCAGAAGATGGCTCAGCGCATGCGCGACGCCATGCCGCCCGACACGACACTGGCGGCGATGAAGGACATCTTCTTCGACTCCAAGGGCGTCGCGCGCGAGAAGTTCGGGGCCAAGGCCGCGCCGGCTTCGTCCACGACCTATCTGGCGAATGTGCAGTTGAAATACCTGGCGGCGCTCGACCGCCAACGCGCCGCCAAGGTCGCCGACGACACCATCAAACTGCTAACTCTCGCCAATGCCCACGCCGCCCTCTATGAGGCGGCCAAGACGGCGCACGGCGCGCTCGACTTCTCCGACCTGGTGGCGCGCACGGTCGAACTGCTGACCGTCCGCTCGACCGCCGCCTGGGTGCTGTACAAGCTGGACGGCGGCGTCGACCACGTCCTGATCGACGAGGCGCAGGACACCGCGCCCGAGCAGTGGGCCATCATGCGCGCCCTGACCGGCGAGTTCTTCACCGTCGAGGGGACCGACCGCACCGTCTTCGCCGTCGGCGACGAGAAGCAGTCCATCTACTCCTTCCAGGGCGCCCGGCCCGAGCGGCTGCGGCAGGAATCGCAGGTCTATGACAGCCTGATCAGCGGGGCGGGCGGCGCCTTCGAGGGCGTGCCGCTGGAGACCTCCTACCGCTCGACCGAGGCGGTGCTGACCTTCGTGGACGCAGTCTTCGGCACGCCCGAACGCGCCCGCGCCCTGGTCGGCGAAACGGGCGAGATCCCGCATCACACCGCCGCCCGAAAAGGCCAGCCCGGCGCCGTCGAGCTGTGGCCCCTGTTCGTCGACGAGGCCCCGCCCGAGCGCGACGCCTGGACCGATCCCGTCGATCAGGAAGGAACCGCCAGCGCTCGCAAGCGCCTGGCCCAGACCCTGGCGAACGAGATCATCCGCCAGGTCGAGACCGGCGTCGTCGTCTTCGACAAGGGCGGCGCCGCGCGGGCCTGCGGCTACGGCGACTTCCTGATCCTGGTCCGCCGCCGCGACGCGACGTTTGAAGAGATCATCCGCGCCCTGAAGGCAGCCGGCGCGCCGGTGGCGGGCGCCGACCGGCTGAAGCTGTCGCAGCACATCGTCTTCGACGACCTGAAGGCGCTGGCCCGGTTCGCCCTCTTCCCCGGCGACGACCTGACCCTGGCCGAGGTGCTGCGCGGCCCCTTCTGCGACGTGGACGAGGACAGCCTGTTCGAGCTGGCGGGCCGCGAAAAGCGCGACGGCCTGTGGCGCGAACTGAAGCGCCGGGCAGACGAACGCCCCGAGTGGGGCCGGGCGCTGGACCTGCTGCGCGCGGCGCGCAGCGCCCGCGACCTCGACCCCTTCGGCTTCTTCTCACGCCTGCTGAACCGGGTCGACGCGACAGGCCAGTCCGGCCGCGCCCGCATCCTGACCCGGCTGGGCCGCGAGGCCGAGGAAGCCATAGACGAGACCCTCAATCAGGTGCTGGCCGCCGAGGGGCGCGGCGGGACCGATCTGGAGACCTGTCTGGCCCTGCTGGAAGCCGCCGACGTCGAGGTGAAACGCGAGCTGGAGGGTCCGCGCGGAGAAGTCCGGGTCATGACCGTCCACGGCGCCAAGGGGCTGGAGGCGCCGGTCGTCATCCTGCCTGACACGACGATGAAGGCGAAGGCGCAGGGGCCGTCCCTGATGCCCGTCCCGCTGGAGGACGGGGCCGAGGCCTGGCTGATGTGCCCCGGCTCGTCCAAGGAGGACTGCCCCGCCTCGGCCGACGCCCGCGCGGCGCGCGAGGCGCGGGTCGGCGACGAATCTCTGCGCCTGCTCTACGTCGCCCTGACCCGCGCGCGCGATCGGGTGATCGTCATGGGACGCGGCTCGAAACGCGCGCCCGAGGCCGGGGACTGGTGGTCGGTGATCGAAGAGACCTTCGACCGCCTGGGCGATCAGGTGCGCGAGTTGGACGGCGGCGTCCGCCGCTACGGCGCCGATCCCGGCAGCCTGCCCGCCGCCGTCGCCGCGGCCGAGATGCGCGCGGAGGCCCCCGCCTGGGCGCGGACCAACCCGCCGCGCGACGCCGCCGCCCGCTTCGCCTCGCCCTCGCAGATGCAGGAGCAGAAACGCATCCCGGCGCCGTCGCCGCTGGCGCGCGGCGAAGGCCCAGGCGCGGGTCTGGGCCGGTTCCGGCGCGGCGACCTGATCCACCGCCTGCTGGAGCGCCTGCCCGACCTGCCCGCGTCCGACCGTCCCGACGCCGCCCGCCGGATGCTGGCCCGCGAGCGCGACCTGAGCGAGGACCAGCGCGCCGAGATGATCGCCGCCGCGTTCGGCGTGCTGGACGACGCCCGCTTCGCCCCCGTCTTCGGCCCCGGCAGCCGCGCCGAGGTCGCCCTGACCGGGACCGCGCCCGACCTGCCGTCCGGCGTGTCGATCTCCGGCCGCATCGACCGGCTGGTGGTCACGTCACAACGCGTATTAGTGGTCGACTTCAAGTCCAACCGCCCGGCCCCGGACCGGGTCGAGGACGCCGATCCCGCCTATGTGCTGCAGATGGCCATCTACGCCGCCGTTCTGCGCCGCCTCTATCCCGACCGCGCGGTCGAGGCGGCCCTGGTCTGGACCGACGGGCCGAAGCTGATGGCGGTTCCGCAAGGGCTGATGGACGCCGCTCTCGAAAATGCGCGTTGATTTGTGCGGGATTCGCACCCACATCTGTGGCCGAACGCTGACGCTGCCGTCGGCGCGCGACTATTAAATGCGCTCAAACAGCGAGCCGCCGCGCGGCGAGCGATAGCGCCCTTAAGGAGACTAAAATGGCGACTGTGAAAGTCACCGACGACAGCTTCGACGCCGACGTCCTGAAATCCTCGACCCCGGTCCTGGTGGACTTCTGGGCCGAGTGGTGCGGCCCCTGCAAGCAGATCGGCCCGGCGCTGGAGCAGATTTCGGACGAGCTGGCCGGCAAGGTGACCATCGCCAAGGTCAACATCGACGACAGCCCCATGGTCCCGTCCAAGATGGGCGTGAAGGGCATCCCGACCCTGATGCTGTTCAAGGACGGCCAGATGACCTCGATGAAGGTCGGCGCCATGCCCAAGGGCAAGATCGTCGAATGGCTGGCCGAAGCCGGCGTGAAGGCGGACTGACACACGCACGACTTTTCCCTCCCCGTCCCGGGGAGGGGGGTTGAGGCCGTCAGGCCGAAACCGGGTGGGGGCGGCGCCGCGAACGGGGCGCCGCCTTTTGCTTGTCTGTTGTTCTGAGGCGCCCAGGATCGCCTGGCCCTCCCCACCCGGTCGCTTCGCGACCACCCTCCCCGGTACGGGGAGGGAGAGGCGCGGCGCCTCGGATCAGACCGGCCAGGTCTCGCGGCTGGCGCCCAGCACCTCGCCCGCCAGATACAGCGAGCCGCAGATAACCACCCGTCCGGCGCCCAGGGCCAGGGCGCGGTCGAGCGCGGCGTCCACCGATCCCGCCGCCATGGCGCCGAAGCCGCGTCCCTGGGCGACGGCGGCCAGGGCCTCCGGCTCGGCGGCCGCTCCCTCGAAGCCGACAGTGAAGACCTGGGCGTCGATCCCCTTCAGCGCCTCGAAGAAGCCGCCGGCGTCCTTGTTGGCCAGGATGCCGACGATCAGGGCGGTGGGTCGCGGGGCGCGGGCCTGACGGTCGGACAGGGCGCGGGCCAGGGCGCGGGCGGCGTGCGGGTTGTGCCCCCCGTCCAGCCACAGCTCGGCGTCGACCTTCTGGGCCTTGTCGGCATAAGGCCCGGCGGTCAGCCGCTGCATCCGCGCCGGCCAGCGCACGGCCTTCAGCCCCTCGGCGATGGCGGCTTCGGGCAGGTCCAGTTCCAGCGCGGCGGCGACCGCCACGCCCGCATTGTCGAACTGATGCGCGCCGGCCAGGGCGGGCGCGGGCAGGTCCAGGAACCGCTCCGGATCCTGATAGGCCAGGCCGTCGCGCTCGGCCCAGGCGTCGAAGTCCACGCCCATGACGGTCAGGGGCGAGCCCACCTCCGCCGCACGCCGCGCAATCACCGCCATAGCCGCCTCGGACTGGCGCGCCACGACGCCGCGCGCGCCCGCTTTCAATATGCCCGCCTTCTCGCCCGCCACGCCCTCGATGCTCGTGCCCAGGAACTCGGCGTGGTCCAGGTCCACCGGGGTGATGACGCTGAGCAGCGGCCGGGCGATGACGTTGGTGGCGTCCAGCGATCCGCCCAGACCGACCTCGACGATGGCCAGGTCAGCGGGGGTTTCGCTCATGGCCAGGAAGCCCGCCGCCGTGGTGCTTTCAAACACCGTGGCCTGCCCGCCCGTCTGGGCCATCGCCGCCTCGACCCGGTCCAGGATGGCGTTCAGGGCGTCATCCTCGATCAGGCGTCCCGCCAGGCGGATGCGCTCGTTGAACCGCACCAGATGCGGCGAGGTATAGGCATGGACGCGCAGGCCCGCCGCTTCTGCAATCGCCCGGATCAGGGCGACGGTCGAGCCCTTGCCGTTGGTGCCGGCGACATGGACCACCGGCGGCAGCCTGTCCTGCGGATCGCCGAGCGCGGCGCACAAGGCCCGCATCCGATCCAGCGACAGGTCGATGCGCTGGGGATGCCGGGCGCGCAGGCGTTCCGAGATCGGGTCCATCAGGGCCGGCTTTACGCCGCCTTCTGCGTCTGGGCGGTTCCGCTCATCAGCATGGACAGGATCAGGCCGAGCGTCGTCGGCAGGTCGGCGCGCGACACCACCTTGTCCACCATGCCCTTGTCCTTGAGGTATTCGGCGCGCTGGAAGCCCGGGGGCAGCTTCTCGCGGATGGTGGTCTCGATCACGCGCGGACCGGCGAAGCCGATCAGGGCGCCCGGCTCGGCCAGGTGAACGTCGCCCAGCATGGCGTAGGAGGCCGTGACCCCGCCCGTGGTCGGGTCGGTCAGCACCACGACGTAGGGCAGCTTGGCCGCCTTCACTTCCTGGACGGCCAGGGTGGTGCGCGCCATCTGCATCAGCGACAGGGCGCCTTCCTGCATCCGCGCCCCGCCGGCGGCGGTGTAGCAGACGAAGGGAACATTGCGCTTCACCGCCTCGCGCGCGGCGGCGATGAAGGCCTCGCCCGCCGCCATGCCCAGCGAACCGCCCATGAAGGTGAAGTCCTGGACGATGACCACGGCGGGCGCGCCGCCGATGCGGCCATAGCCGATGGCCATGGTGTCCTTGCGGCCCGCCGCCTTGCGCGCCGCCGACAGACGGTCGCGATAAGGTTTGCCGTCCGAGAACTTGAGCGGGTCTTCCGGCACGTCCGGCGTATCGATGCTCTCATACAGGCCGTCGTCGAAAGTGGCCTTCAGGCGCGTCGGCGCATTGATGCGCATATGACGGCCCGACGGCGTGACCCACAGGGCCGCCTCCAGGTCCGAGCGGAACAGCATCTCGCCCGTGTCGGGATCCTTGACCCACAGATTGTCCGGGGTGTCGCGCGGGCTGACGATCTTGCGCACGCCGGGCGCGAAACGCGACAGCCAGCCGCCGCGAGCCTTGTTCTCAGGATGTTTATCGACCATGGGCGGGCCTTTAGACGGTTTCCGCGAGGAAATCACTATTCTGGGGCGCACTCGTTCGCTCGGCTTTCACCGCATCGGACAGCGTCTTCACCTTGGCCAGAACGCGGGGGACAGCCGCTTCGTTCGCCTCAAGGGCGGCGGCGACTTCGTTCACGAAGACCGAACCGGCGACGACGGCGTCGGCGACGCGGGCGATCTCGGCGGCGCGTTCGGGCGTGCGGACGCCGAAGCCGACGGCGACGGGCAGGCCGGCGGCGCGTCGCACGCGCTCGACGGCGGGCGCCACCTCGGCGGCGACGGCCTCCTTCACCCCGGTCACCCCGGCGACCGAGACGTAATAGACGAAGCCCGACGTGCCCTCGGCGATGACCTTGAGCCGGTCGTCGTCAGAGGTCGGCGTGGCCAGCCGGATCAGCGAAACTTCGGCCGCGTCCAGGGCGGCGGACAGCGGCCCGGCCTCTTCCGGCGGGCAGTCGACGACGATGATGCCGTCCACGCCGGCCTCGGCCGCGTCGCGGGCGAAGGCCTCATAGCCGTAGGATTCCACCGGGTTCAGATAGCCCATCAGGATCAGCGGCGTGTCCTGATCGCTCTTGCGGAAGTCGGCCACCAGGTCGAGCGTGCCGCGCAGGGTCATCCCCGCCTTCAACCCGCGCAGGGCGGCGCGCTGGATCGGCGGCCCCTCGGCCATCGGATCCGAGAAGGCCAGGCCCAGTTCGATCAGGTCGGCCCCGGCGGCGGGCAGGCCCTTCAGGATCTCCAGCGCCTCATCCCGGCTGGGGTCGCCGGTCATGACATAGGGGACGAAACCGGCCCGGTTCTCAGCCTTCAGCTTGGCGAAGCGGGCGTCGATGCGTGCGGTCGTCATTGCGGCAGGGTTCCGGCGACCGGCGAAGCCGGGCCCGAGGTGCAGACGTCGCCGGGAATGACCGCGAAGCCCAGATAGCCCGGCGCGGTCGCCTCGGCCGGTTTGCTCTCGTCATAGAAGGCGACCATCTGCAGGCCGTCGCAGCCGCCGCCCTCGCGGCGCCGCACGAAGATGACGCGGTTGTCGTCCCCGTCCGCCGCCAGCCAGTTCAGCGTGCCCAGATGTTCCGTATAGGCGTCGGCCAAGGCGCCGATCTGGTCCAGTTGCGCCGTCACGCAGAAGGCGGGGCTGCGCAGCAGGCCGCCGCAGTCGGCCGCCTCTGTCGCCGGAGGCAGGATCGGCATTCCGGTCGCCGCCGGGCCGGGCGGGACGGTCGGCGCCGTCTGCACCGGCGCCTGTTGGGCGGGCGCAGCGGTGTTCTGCGCCAGGGTCAGGCTGGGCGAAGCGGCCGCCAGAAGGGCGGCGATCAGCAGGGTCTTCATCATTACAACTCCACGCCCAGGTGTTGAGCCACGGTGTTAATGTCCTTGTCGCCCCGGCCGGACAGGACGATGACCAGATCGCCCCCCTTGCCGAGGTTCCGGGCCACCTCGCCGGCGCGCGCCAGGGCGTGCGACGACTCCAGCGCCGGGATGATGCCTTCCAGTTTGCACAGGGTCTGGAACGCTTCCAGCGCCTCGTCGTCGGTGGCCGACAGATATTCGCCGCGACCCAGATCGTGCAGCCAGGCGTGCTCCGGCCCGATGCCCGGATAGTCGAGACCGGCCGAGATGGAGTGGCCCTCCAGAATCTGGCCGTCGGCGTCCTGCAGCAGATAGGTGCGGTTGCCGTGCAGCACGCCCGAGCGCCCGCCCTTCAGGCTGGCGGCGTGGTCGGGGGTGTCCAGGCCGTGGCCCGCCGCCTCGACCCCGATCAGGCGCACGCCCTCGTCCTCGATGAAGGGGTGCATGGCGCCGATGGCGTTCGATCCGCCGCCGATGCAGGCCATGACGGCGTCGGGCAGGCGGCCGATCTGGCGCTGGGCCTGGGCCTTGATCTCCTTGCCGATCACCGACTGGAAGTCGCGCACCATGGCCGGATAGGGGGCCGGGCCCGCCGCCGTGCCGATGATGTAATAGGTGTCGGCGACGTTGGTGACCCAGTCGCGCATCGCCTCGTTCATGGCGTCCTTCAGCGTCGCCGCCCCGGCCGTCACCGCCGAGACCTCGGCGCCCAGCAGCTTCATGCGGAAGACGTTCGGCTGCTGACGGGCCACGTCGACGGCGCCCATGTAGACGGTGCAGGGCAGGCCGAAGCGGGCGCAGACGGTGGCCGAGGCGACCCCGTGCTGGCCGGCGCCGGTCTCGGCGATGATGCGCGTCTTGCCCATGCGGCGGGCCAGCAGGATCTGGCCCATGCAGTTGTTGATCTTGTGCGCGCCGGTGTGATTCAGGTCCTCGCGCTTCAGCCAGATCTTGGCGCCGCCGAAATGCTCGGTCAGCCGCTCGGCGAAATAGAGCGGGCTGGCGCGACCGACGTAGTGCTCCAGATAGCCGTCCAGCTCGGCCTGGAAACTCGGGTCCGCCTTGGCCGCCTTATAGGCCGCCTCCAGTTCATGGATCAGCGGCATCAGGGTCTCGGGCACGAAACGGCCGCCATAGGGGCCGAAGCGGCCGTCAGCGTCGGGCCAGGCGTAGATATTGGGGAGAAATGCGTTCACGAGCGGCAGTCTTTCGCGGGAAGGCGACGAAATCAGGACCGGGATACGGCCTTGAGGAAGGCGTGGATCAGGTCAGGGTCCTTAACACCCGGCGCGCTTTCGACGCCAGAGGAGACATCGACCATCGGCGCCCCTGAAATCCGCACCGCTTCGGTGAGATTTTCCGGCGACAGCCCGCCCGCGAGGAACCAGTTTGCCGGAAGCGCCCGGTTGCGCATCAGGGTCCAGTCGAACGACGCCCCCACTCCCCCGGGCAAATCGGCGCCTTTCGGCGGCTTGGCGTCGAACAGCAGGTGATCGGCGACGTCCGCCCAATCGGCGACGGAGGCGAAGTCCGCCTCGTCCCGGATCGGCAGGGCCTTGATGATCCCCGCCCCCGTCAACCGCCGCGCCTCGGCCGCGCGCTGCGGCGTCTCGTGGCCGTGCAGCTGGATCAGGTCAGGCCGCAGGATCAAAGCGACTTCGCTCAGCAGGGCGTCGTCGGGATCGACCAGCACCGCCACGATCTTCGCCCGACCGCGCGCGCGATCGAACAGGGTGGCGGCGTGCAGCGGCGGGATGTGACGCGGGCTCTTGGGAAACACCACCGCCCCGACAAAGGCCGCCCCGCCGTCGAGCGCCGCATCCAGCGTATCCGGCGTCGTCAGGCCGCAGATCTTGGTCAGGGTCATGCGCAAATCAGGTGCGCGACTGTGGGGAAGAGGTCAAGCGCCGCACTTGCCCTCCCTTACCCCTCGTCATCCTCCGGCAAGCCGCGCAAGCGGCGCAGACCGGGGGACCCAGCGGCGCCGAAGGCGATCCTTGCGGCAAGCGCGGCGCGCGGGTCTTTCGCCCTGACGGGCGCCGCTGGGTCCCCCGATCTCGCTACGCTCGTCGGAGGATGACGAAAGAGTGGTTCAGGCGAAGATCGAGGCGATCTCATCCTCGCTCAGCAGCCGCCACTCCCCCGGCGCCAGATCATCGCCCAGCGTCAGCCCGCCCAACCGCTCGCGATGCAGGGCCTCCACATGGTTGCCCGCCGCCGCGAACATCCGACGCACCTGGTGGTAGCGCCCCTCCGTCACCGTCAGGAGCGCCTCGGTCGGCGACACCGCCTCCAGCACGGCGGGCGCCAGGGGCTTGTCCTCGCCCTCCAGCACCAGTTCGCCCGAGGCGAACAGCGCCCCCTCTGTCCCGTTCAGCGGCCGCGCCAGCGTCGCGCGATAGACCTTGGCCACCTGACGCTTTGGGCTGATCACCCGGTGCAGCAGGTCGCCGTCGTCGGTCAGCAGCAGCAGGCCCGAGGTCTGCTTGTCCAGCCGCCCGATGGTCGAGATCGCCGGGTCGCGCCGCCGCCAGCGGTCGGGCAGGACGTCATAGACCAGCGCCCCGTCCTCCTTGTGCGAGCAAGTCATGCCCAGCGGCTTGTTCAACAGGATCACCAGACCAGGCACGGGATCCAGCGGCTCGCCGTCGATCTCCATGCGCGTCGGCAGATCGGGCGTCACCGGAATGCGCTTCGACACATCGGTCAGATCGGCGCCGTCCAGCACGACGCCGCCCGCCTTGCCCAGCCGCGCCATCTCGGCCCGCGAGCCGTAGCCCATCGAGCCCAACAGCTTGTCCACGCGGGACGTCGGAATCTTCTTGCTCATGCCCTACCGCCCTTCGGGCTGCTTGAGGCCTTATGCCTCGCCCTACCGCCCTTCGGGCTGCTTGAGGGCGGGATCACTTCACCGCCTCGAAAATCTTGTAGCCGCCTTGATCCACGACCATCCGCACCCGCTTGAAGGCCGCGTCCAGCTCGGCCTCATAGGGCAGGTGGCGGTTGGCGACGATCCAGGCCGTCCCGCCCTTCCGCAGCATCTCGGCCGCCTTGCGGATGAAGTTCTGGCCCAGCCGCCGGTCCTCGGCCCCGCCGTCGTGGAAGGGCGGATTGCTGACGATGAAATCCAGATCGCCCGCCCCCTCCAGCGTCCGCGCATCGGCCCAGTCGAAACTGGCGCGCGCGTCCTCGACGTTGCGCCGCGCCGCCTCGACCGCGCGCCGGTCGATGTCGACCAGCCGCAGCGCCGTCACGCCGGGCGCGCGCAGCACCACCGTCGACAGCGCCCCGAAACCGCAGCCCAGATCGGCGCCCGCGCCCTTCAGCGGCGGCAGCACCTGCGCCAGCAGGGCCGTGCCCGGATCGATCCGGTCCCAGGCGAAGACGCCCGGCTGGGACCAGGCCTCCAGCCCCGGGACCACGCGCGGCGCTCCCGCTTCGATGGCGGCGCCCAGCCCCTCGACCGCCTCGGGGCGGATGACGATGCAGCGGCGATGGTGCGCCTTGGCCGTCTCGGCGACCTCCAGGCCGAAGCCCTTCAGCTCCTTGCCCAGGCGCGAGCCGCCCTTGTCCTTGGGCGCCATGACGTCCAGCCGCCCGCCGGGCTTCAGCGCCCTCAGCGCCAGGGCCAGCGTATAGCGCCGCTCCACCGCGCCCGGCGGGGCGTAGAGCATGACGCCCTCGGCCGAGCCGGGCGCGACCGTCTCCAGCGCGCTCGAGCCGGGGATCAGGGGCGAGGTCTGGATCGCCGTCGCGGGCGGATCGAACACGGCGGGCGGGCGGCCGTAGAGAAGCATGGTCATCCCCCGCCTATAATCCCTTCCCCCCTCGCCCGAGAAGCCGCCCGCGCCTAAGCTGTGGTCCATGCCCGAATTACCCGAAGTCGAAACCGTCCGTCGCGGCCTTCAGCCCGTGCTGGAAGGCGCCCGCCTGAGCGCGCCGCGTCAGAACCGGCCGGACCTGCGCTTTCCCTTTCCCGAACGCTTCGTGGAGCGGCTGGACGGGGCGACGGTGCTGCGGCTGGACCGGCGGGCGAAATATCTGCTGTTTCCCCTGTCCACCGGCGAGACCTGGATCACGCACCTAGGCATGACCGGCCGCTTCACCCTGGAGGGCGTCGCCCCCGGCCTGTTCGAAACGAACGCCCCCGTCATGGGCAAGCATGAGCATATGAGCCTGACCGCCGACCGGGACGGGGTGCTGACGCGGCTGGGCTACGCCGATGCGCGGCGCTTCGGCTTCATGGGCCTGATCCCGACCGAGGCGGTCGAGGGGCACGCCTGGTTCGCCAAACTGGGGCCGGAGCCGCTGGGCAACGCCTTCTCGGGCGCGCACCTGGCCGAGGCCTTTGCCGGCAAGGCGCAGAACATCAAGGTCAGCCTGCTGGACCAGAGCATCGTGGCCGGTCTGGGCAATATCTATGTGTGCGAGGCGCTCTACCGGGCGCGCATCTCGCCCCGGACAGCGGCGGGCAAGGTCAGCCGCCCCCGGCTGGAGCGATTGGCGGTCGAGGTCCGCAACGTCCTGCATGACGCCATCGCCGCAGGCGGCTCGACCCTGAAGGACTTCGCCAATGTCGAGGGCGGACAGGGCTATTTCCAGCATCGCTTCGACGTCTATGGCCGCGAGCATGAGCCGTGCCGCACGGAAGGCTGTCGCGGCGTGGTGAAGCGCATCGTGCAGGGCGGCCGCTCGACCTTCTTCTGCCCGGTCTGCCAGAAGTGAGTGACGAGTGGCGAGTGGCGAGTGACGTGCCAAAGCAAGAGGCTGGCGCGATGCAGCGACCCTCCAAGCCTTGTCTGAGACCGACAGAACCTTCTAATCACTCGCCATTCGCCATTCGCCATTTCGGGAGCCCCTCATGGCCGACGCCTATTCCACCCTGCTGATCGAACGCCACGCGGACGGCTATGCGGTCGTCACCCTGAACCGGCCCGAGGCGCTGAACGCGCTGAACACCACCCTGACCGGCGAGCTGGGCGACTTTCTGGAGAACGTGGCCGATGACGACAGCGTGCGCTGCGTGGTCCTGACCGGCTCGGCCAAGGCGTTCGCGGCGGGCGCCGACATCAAGGAGATGGCCGACCAGGCCTATGCCGACATGTACCGCGGCAACTTCTTCGCCCGCGCCCATGATCGGGTGGCGAGCTTCCGCAAGCCGATCATTGCGGCGGTCTCGGGCTATGCCCTGGGCGGCGGCTGCGAGCTGGCCATGCTGTGCGACTTCATCATCGCCTCGGAGACGGCCAAGTTCGGCCAGCCCGAGATCAATCTGGGCGTGGCGCCCGGCATCGGCGGCTCGCAGCGCCTGACCCGCGCCGTGGGCAAGGCCAAGGCGATGGACATGTGCCTGACCGGCCGAATGATGGACGCCGCCGAGGCCGAACGCTCGGGTCTGGTGTCGCGCGTCGTGCCGTCTGACGCCCTGCTGGACGAGACGCGCGCCGCCGCCGCCAAGATCGCCGGACAATCGATCCTGGCCGTCATGGCCAATAAGGAACTGGTCAACGCCGCCTTCGAGACGACCCTGGCGCAAGGGGTGGTGTTCGAGCGCCGCCTGTTCCACTCCCTGTTCGCCTTCGACGATCAGAAGGAGGGCATGGCCGCCTTCGTCGAGAAGCGGAAGCCCGCCTTCACCGGCCGCTGAGTCCGGCGTCGGGGCCGGCCGCATGGGGCGCAAACCCCGGCCCCGACTCAATTCCGGGCGGATCGCGTTGACCGTTCGGAGGCTTTCCGCTATAGCCGCCCGCTCTTGAGATTTTCTCGCCGTGGACGTGTGGTTTACGGCGTTTTCGTTCGAAGGTTTTTACCCGATGGCCAACAATGCAGGCGCCCGCAAGGCGATCCGCAAGATCGAAGCGCGGACCGAAGTGAACAAGGCCCGCCGCACCCGCGTTCGCACCTACCTGCGCAAGTTCCAGGAAGCCGTCACGGGCGGCGACGTGGAATCCGCCAAGGCTGCGTTCATCACCGCCCAGTCGGAACTGATGCGCGCCGTGTCCAAGGGCGTGGTTCACAAGAACACCGGCTCGCGCAAGGTCAGCCGTCTGGCCGCCCAGCTGAAGAAGCTGTCGGCCGCTTGATTTCGCACCGCGCTCTGACGGGTCTTCACGGCTTCGTCAAACAGCGCAATGCGACGGTCACGGAAGGCCCTTAACCGGCGTTTCGTGAAAAAATGCAAGAATTTCAACGGCGAGGAAGCGCAAGCTCCCTCGCCGTCTTGCTGTCTGCTGCTAAGTCAGACCGGCCGACTCCGGCGATCGATTAAGGCGAAATCGCCATTTTCCTAAGCCCTGCCGGGGTTTGCTGGAGTCAATCAATTTAAGTGCGAATCTCGACTCGAATCAGCGTTGATCTCCGCCGTTCCGAGGGTAAGTTGAGGGGGTAACGCACTTCCATCCCGTCTGGATGAAGACGAGGGAAATCAATGATTTCCCTCGACGCGAGATGTCTGTCTGTGAGTACGACCCCGCTTGCGAAGCCCGGCTCCGCGAGACGAGAGAAGTCGTCCCCGGACCTCGTCTCGAAGAGCGTTCGTCGGTGATAACTCTTGTGGCGGGTGTTCTTCATGATCGGGGGCGTGGCGATGGCGGGTATGACGGATCCCAACCGTATCTGGACGGAGGCGGCGGACCGCCTGAAAACTGAGATCGGCGACGGACCCTTCAGCAGCTACATCGCGCCTTCGGCGGTGCGGGTGGATTCTCAGGGCAATCTGATCCTGGTGACCCCGACCGCCTATGCGCGCGACTGGGTGCGCAAGAACGCCCTGCGTCGGATGAACGAGCTGTGGCTGGGCCTGGACGGCCTGTCGCGTCGCCTTGAGGTCCGCTGCCGCGCCGAGATGGGCTCCGTGCCCCCGGCTTCCGCCTCGCGTGAAGCCCCGCGCCTGGCCTCGATCAGCGCCGCGCCGGCGGCCGCGCCTGCCGCCCCCGCCTTCGCCCCGGCCACCGACGGCGCCCGCGCCGTGCGCGCCGCGGGCCTGCAGGAACGCCTGACCTTCGACAGCTTCGTCGAGGGCCACGGCAACGCCTTCGCCCTGGCCATCGCCAAGCAGGTGGCGTCCTGGGCCGACGGCCACTTCAACCCCGTCTTCTTCTGCGGCCCCTACGGCTACGGCAAGACCCACCTGCTGAACGCCATCGCCTGGGAGGCGCAACGCCTGCGCCCGGACGCCAAGGTGGTCTATCTGACCGCCGAACGCTTCCTGTCGACCTTCGTGCGGGCCATGCAGGACCGCTCGACCGCCGCCTTCAAGGAAAGCCTGCGCTCGGCCGACATGCTGCTGCTGGACGACGTCCAGTTCGTCGGCGGCAAGACGAGCACCCAGGAAGAGCTGCTGAACACGCTGACGGCCCTGATCGAGGACGGCAAACGCATCGTCCTGTCGGCCGACCGCGCGCCGGTGGCCCTGACCGACGTCGAGCCGCGCCTGCGCAGCCACCTGGCCGCCGGCCTGACCTGCCCGGTCGAGGCGGCGGACCGCGACCTGAAGGTCGCCGTCGCTCAATCGCGTCTGAACGCTCTGGCCAAGCTGGGCGTCGTCACCGGCGAGGCTCGTTCCGAGGTGCTGGAGCACCTCGTGGACCGCACCCCCGGTTCGATGCGCGAACTGGAAGGCGCCGTGAACACCCTGGCCGCCGTGGCCGGAAGCCGCCTGTCGGCCCTGACCGTCGACGAGGTCCAGACCCTGCTGGGCGCCGCCCTGCGCACGGGGCCCGAGCGCCGGATCACCGTGGACGAGATCCAGAAGACGGTGGCCGAGCACTTCAACCTGAAGCAGGCCGACCTGCTGAGCGAGCGCCGCACCCGCGCCATCGCCCGCCCGCGCCAGGTCGCCATGTATCTGTGCAAGCAGCACACCACGCGCTCCTACCCCGACATCGGCCGTCGCTTCGGCGGGCGCGACCACACCACCGTCCTGCACGGGGTCCGCAAGATCGAAGAGCTGATGCCCAAGGACGACCAGATCGCCCGCGACGTCGAGGCCCTGACGCGCAAGCTGCGCGGGTAAGCCGGGCAGCATCACCGCCGCCTTCTTTCGTCATCCTCCGGCTTGACCGGAGGACCCAGCGGCGCCGAAGGCGATCTTCGCCGCAGGCGCCGCGCGCGCGTCTTCGCGCTGACGCGCGCCGCTGGGTTCCCCGGTCTGCGCCGCTCCGCGGCTTGCCGGAGAATGACGGAAAGAGGATCCGGCCTGTGGAAATCGGGGGCAAGCGCCTCTGCCCGTTGCCCCTTTCGCTCAATGCGCTAGTGTTCCTGCCCATATTTACGGCGACGCTGCTTCGACAGGGTCGCGACCGGGCGAGACCATATGCAGCTGACCATCGAACGTTCCGCGCTTCTTCGGGCCCTGGGGCACGTCCAGAGCGTGGTCGAGCGTCGCAACACCATTCCGATCCTGTCCAACGTGCTGCTGAGCGCCGGGCGCGACCGCCTGTCGTTCGCCGCCACCGACCTGGACATGGAAATGGTCGACGAGGCCGAGGCCCAGGTGAACGTCGAGGGCCAGATCACGGCTCCGGCCCACACCCTGTATGAGATCGTGCGCAAGCTGCCGGACGGCGCTGAGGTGTCGCTGACCTATTCGGGCGATGATCCGCGTCTGGTGGTGGCGGCGGGCCGCTCGCGCTTCAACCTGCCGGTGCTGCCGGCGGGCGACTTCCCGGTCATGTCGGCCGAGGCGTCGGGCGCGCGCTACACCCTGCCCAAGGAAGACCTGGCGCGCCTGATCGACAAGACGCGCTTCGCCGTCTCGACCGAAGAGACGCGCTACTATCTGAACGGCCTGTATCTGCACACCGTGGCCGACGGCGGCATTCCGCTGCTGCGCGCCGTGGCCACCGACGGCCACCGCCTGGCCCTGGCCGAGACCCCGGCGCCGGAAGGCGCGGCGGGCGGCCCCGGCGTCATCGTGCCGCGCAAGACGGTGGATCAGGTCCGCCGCCTGCTGGACGACGGCGCCGGCCCGGTCGAGGTCCAGGTCTCGGCCCAGAAGATCCGCTTCGAGTTCGGCCAGGCCAGCCTGACCTCAAAGGTCATCGACGGCGCCTTCCCTGACTATCTGCGCGTCATCCCCAAGGGCAATGACAAGCAGGCCGACATCGACAACAGCCTGTTCGCCAAGGCCGTCGACCGCGTCGCCACCATCTCGGCCGAGAAGAGCCGCTCGGTGAAGCTGGCCTTCGACAACGACCGGGTGAAGTTGACCGTCCGCAACATGGAGGCCGGCCAGGCCGAGGAAGAGGTCGAGATCGGCTATTCCGACGAGCCGTTCGAGATCGGCTTCAACGCCCGCTACCTGCTGGACGTCGCCGGCCAGATCACCGGCGAGACCGCCCACTTCAAGTTCGCCGACCCGGCCAGCCCGACCCTGGTGCTCGACCCGGCCGACGTGGGCGTCCAGTATGTGCTGATGCCGCTGCGGGTGTGATTTTATTTAAATAAAGATCCCACGCCAGCGGCTAGATATATACCAATTGTGCAGGCTACTACCGCAGCTACAAATAAGGCTGAAGCGATTATCGCGAGAGCCCATCCTGTCTTATTCTTCTTGAAAAAGAAGGCTGCCGGTATGCAGCCGGAAACAATTAGCGCCGCGCCAAAAAGCGTCACAGGGAAGAAGCTGTATCTTAATATTTGATCTTCAATGCCTGGCGTGAACAGCTTGTTTCCTACCGCGAGAAATGCGGCGGCACTAGCGATCGAGATCGATGTGTGGAACCTTCGAAACCAAAAAGGCCCGCCCGCATTGGCTAGCTGATCGTTGCTCTCGGTTAGCTGTCTTGAGAGATTGTCGAGCTGATTTTTAACTTGTTCGTGGTTTTCAGATCGTTCTGATTTGCTTTCGTTCGCAATTTTTAGCGAATTTCTTAAGCTTTTTATTTCGTTCTCTAATTCGCTGCGACTTTTTATTTGTTCCGGGTGGTTTGGGAATGCGGTGAAGCCAGCCGCAGCTGCGGCTTCCATTGCAGATGACTGTTCCTGAAGATTTTTTGCAATTTGAGTTTGCAGCTGCAGTTGCGCTGAAATGATTGCACTTACTGCTGTTTGATCTGCGCTAGCGGAGGCGGCTGCAAGCGCGTCTTCTAAAGCGGCGTTGGCCTGATGGAGTAAAGATGACGCCGAAGTTATTTGAGCGTTGGATGCGAGGCTATTCATGACCAGGATACCCGAATAAAGATAAGTATATCAATGATATTTCATGTGTTGTGTCAATATGGGGTCTTGCGCGCTTTTTGAGTTTAACGTGAGCTCGTTGGAGCTTCTCATGTGAGCGAATACGGAAAGGGGGCGAGAAGAAGTTTTTGTCTCCAGCGCCCGCTTTCAGCAAATCGGTGTATTTGTTGATCGATACATGATCCGCTCCCTCGCCCTCACCGACTTCCGTTCCTATGCGAGCGCCAGCCTGCCGGTTTCCGGCGGGGCTGTGGTGCTGCATGGGCCGAACGGGGCGGGCAAGACCAACCTCTTGGAGGCGATCAGCCTGCTGACCCCTGGCAAGGGGCTGCGCGGGGCGACGGCGGCGGAGATGGGGCGGCGCGAGCCGGGCGAGGCGGTCGGGCGGCCCTGGGCCGTGGCGGCGACGCTTAGGGGCGCTGATGGCGACGAGGTCCGCCTGGGCACCGGCGTTCAGACCATGGGACCGTCGGCGCGGCGCATCGTGCGCATCGACGGCGAGACGGCCCCGCCGGGGCGGCTGCTGGACCATCTGCGCCCGGTCTGGGCCACGCCCGAGCAGGACCGGCTGTTCTCGGACGCGCGGGCCGAGCGGCTGCGGTTCTTCGACCGGCTGGTTTTCGCCGCCCATCCTGACCACGCCGCCGTCGTCTCCACCTATGAAAAGGCCCTGCGCGAGCGGCTGCGCCTGCTGACCGACGACACCCGCCCGCCCGATCCCCTGTGGCTGGACGCGCTGGAGGCCCGGCTGGCCGAGAGCGGCGCCCGCGCCGCCGTGGCGCGCGCCTTGGCGTTGCAAGAGCTTCAGGCCGGGATCGACGCCCGCGCCGACCGCCCCTTCCCCCAGGCCGATCTGGGGTTGGCCGGTCCGGCCGAAGAAATGGCGACGGCAGGCGCCGACGAGGCCGACATCGTCGAGGCGCTCGGCGAAGGCCTGATGCGCGCGCGACCCCGCGACGCCGCCGCCGGGCGCAGCCTGTTCGGCCCGCACCGCTCAGACCTCACCGCCCTGCACCGCGAGAAGAACCGTCCGGCGGCGGAGGGCTCGTCGGGCGAGCAGAAGGCCCTGGTGCTGAACCTGATCCTGGCGCAGGTGACGCGCCTGGCGGAGCAACCCGCCCAACCGATCCTCCTGCTGGACGAAGCCCCCGCCCATCTGGACGAAGCCCGTCGCGCCGCCCTGTTCGACGAGATCGAGGCGCTGAAACTTCAGGCCTTCATGACGGGCACCGAGCGGCCGCTGTTCGCGGCGCTGGAAGGCCGTGCGCAGTTCGTGGCGGTGGAAGGCGGCGGGCTGTCTTCCCCTTCTCCCCTTGTGGGAGAAGGTGGCGGGCGGAGCCCGACGGATGAGGGGTGACCACGCGACCTTGCCGGTTTTCCCGAGCCTTCAGCCATCGTACTTAAACCTCACGCAGACACCCCTCATCCGAGCGCCTTCGGCGCCCACCTTCTCCCGCAAGGGGAGAAGGGAAAGAGTGGCTTTTCCCGTCCAATTTCCTATATATCGGAGACTTCGGGACGCGCTGATTTGCGCCCCTGAGACAGGCGGTCGAACCGCCGCCTCTTCCCCGTCCGCCCGCGGACCCTGAGCCGACGTTTTCATGACCGAACAGACTGCTCCCTCGCCCGAATACGGCGCCGATTCCATCAAGGTTCTCAAAGGCCTGGACGCGGTGCGCAAGCGCCCCGGCATGTATATCGGCGATACGGACGACGGCTCGGGCCTGCACCACATGGTCTATGAGGTGGTGGACAACGCCATCGACGAGGCCCTGGCCGGCCACGCCGATCTGGTCACCGTCACCCTGAACGAGGACGGTTCGGTCACCGTGACCGACAACGGGCGCGGCATTCCGGTGGCCACGCACGCCGAGGAAGGCATCTCGGCCGCCGAGGTCATCATGACCCAGCTGCACGCCGGCGGTAAGTTCGACCAGAACTCCTACAAGGTGTCCGGCGGCCTGCACGGCGTGGGCGTCTCGGTGGTCAACGCCCTGTCGGACTGGCTGGAGCTGGTCATCTATCGCGAGGGCAAGAAACACAGCGTGCGTTTCGAGCGCGGCGACACCGTGCGGTCGCTGGCCGTCATCGGCGACGCGCCGATGCGCGAGGACAAGGGCCGTCTGCTGACCGGCACCGAGGTCACCTTCTATCCGTCGATCGACACCTTCAGCCACATCGACTTCGACCTGAAGACGCTGGAACACCGCCTGCGCGAAATGGCCTTCCTGAACTCGGGCGTGGTCATCAAGCTGAGCGACAAGCGCGGGCCCGAGCCGGTCGAGATCCTGCTGCATTATGAGGGCGGGGTCGAAGCCTTCGTGCGCCACCTCGACAAGTCCAAGACGCCGATCCTGAAGGACGTCATCGTCATCCGCGGCCAGAAGGACGGCATCGAGCTGGACCTCGCCCTGTGGTGGAACGACAGCTACCACGAGACGATGTTGTGCTTCACCAACAACATCAACCAGAGAGACGGCGGCACCCACCTGTCGGCCTTCCGCGCCAGCCTGACGCGCGTCATGGGCGCCTATATCGAAAGCTCAGGGCTCGCCAAGAAGGAAAAGGTCTCCGTCTCGGGCGAGGATGCGCGCGAGGGCCTGACCTGCGTCCTGTCGGTCAAGGTCCCGGACCCCAAGTTCAGCTCCCAGACCAAGGACAAGCTGGTCTCGTCCGAGGTGCGTCCGGCCGTTGAAAGCCTGTGCTCCGAGGGTCTGTCGACCTGGTTCGAGGAACACCCCGTCGAGGCCAAGCTGGTCGTCTCCAAGATCATCGAGGCCGCCTCGGCGCGTGAAGCCGCCCGCAAGGCGCGCGACCTGACCCGGCGCAAGTCGGCGCTGGAGATCTCCTCCCTGCCCGGCAAGCTGGCCGACTGTCAGGAGCGCGATCCGGCCAAGTCCGAACTGTTCATCGTCGAGGGCGACTCGGCCGGCGGCTCGGCCAAACAGGCGCGCAACCGCGAGAACCAGGCCGTCCTGCCCCTGCGCGGCAAGATCCTGAACGTCGAGCGCGCCCGCTTCGACCGGATGCTGTCGTCCGACACCATCGGCACCCTGATCCTGGCGCTGGGCACCGGCATCGGCCGCGACGATTTCGACGCGGACAAGCTGCGCTATCACAAGATCATCCTGATGGCCGACGCCGACGTCGACGGCGCCCACATCCGCACCCTGCTGCTGACCTTCTTCTATCGTCAGATGCCGGAACTGATCGAACGCGGCCACGTCTACATCGCCCAGCCGCCGCTCTATAAGGTCTCCAAGGGCAAGCAGCACCGCTACATCAAGGATCAGGCGGAGATGGACGCCTATCTGATCGAGGAAGGCAGCGCCGAGGCGACGCTGGAGCTGGCCTCGGGCGAGGTGCGCGCCAGCATGGACCTGCAGGAACTGGTCCGCGAGGCCAAGGCGTTCAAGGCCCTGGTCGACCGCCTGGCCAGCCGCGCTCCGGCCTTCGCCATCGAACAGGGCGCCCTGGCGGGCCTGTTTGACGAACACGCCGGCGAGCTGGCGGACCGCGCCGCGCGCGCAGCCGAGCGGCTGAACCTCTACGCCGAGGAAGGCGACGGTCCGTGGACCGGCGAACTGGCCGCCCAGGGCGGCGTGGCCTTCACCCGCGTGCGCCGCGCCGTCAGCGAGACCATCGTGCTGGACGAGGTGCTGGGCCGTTCGCTGGACGCCCGCCGTCTGGCCGAGCGCGCCGCCGCCTTCGACGGTCTGTTCGCCACCCCGGCGGTCTATCGCCGCAAGGACAAGACCACGACCATCCGCGGCCCGCTGGACCTGCTGGCGGCCGTGCTGGACGCGGGCAAGAAGGGCATCGCCATCCAGCGCTACAAGGGTCTGGGCGAGATGAACCCGGAACAGCTGTGGGAGACGACGCTGGACGCCAACGCCCGCACCCTGCTGCAGGTCAAGGTCGAGCACGGCGACGACGCCGACGACCTGTTCGCCAAGCTGATGGGCGACGTGGTGGAGCCCCGCCGCGAGTTCATCCAGGAAAACGCCCTGGACGCCGCCGTCGACGCCTGACGGCCAGAGCGGAATCGGTTGAGTTGGGTGCATGCCCGACTCAACTCAGATATTCGCGCCAGAACAATCGCCTAGAGCATCACCATGACCGTGTGCGCGAGCAGGACGATCAGTCCCGCCCGCTGCACGGCGGCGGCCGGCCAGATCAGCATGGGGACGATGCAGGCGAAACGGACGCCCTGATAGATCAGCATCGTCGGGATAACCGGGGCGATCGGCTCATTCAGCTTCAGAATATAGACGATATTGACGATGGTGCTGGCGAGCACCGGAATCAGCAGGGCGCCGACGATCACCCTGCGGTGCTGGGCGTAATAGGTCTCCAGCGAGGCGACTTCATCATAGCGGGGCCGGATGACCTGGCTGATGAAGATGTACGGCAGGGCCATCGCCAGACAGATGAAAAGCTCCACGGCCCCCAGCCTCACGCCGGCCTGGGCGCGGAACAGGGACAGCCACTGCTGGCAGGCCGCTATCAGCACGAGGGCGCCCAGAAGAGGGACCGTCCAGCCGATCATCACCCGGCCGCGCGCCTTGTACATTTCGGCGAAGGCCGTCGCGACGTTGGCGACCGCCAGCCCGAGCAGGAGGGCGTAGAAGGCGAAGAGCGCGTCGAATTCCTGCATGCCGTCCCCCGATCGTCGGGACGCATTAATAACCCTGTTTTGCGAGATCGAAAGCGCTTATTCGGCGCCGGCTGTCGCGAGCGCCGAGAAGAGCCGGCTAGGCGATCTCCACCCGGTTACGGCCATTCTGCTTGGCGCGGTACAGGGCGTCGTCGGCTTCCTTGACCAAATAGTTCTCATCCGGGTGGCCCCCGTGTTCGGCGGCGCCGATGGACACGGTGACGTGGAAGGGTTCCAGCCCCGAGGCCGTAATGGCCTTGGTCGCCAGGGCCTGGCGCATCCGTTCGGCGATCGTCGCAGCCTGGCGCAGGCTGGTTTCGACCAGGACGATCAGGAACTCCTCGCCGCCATAGCGGAAGACGAAATCGCTGGGGCGCACGTTCTCGGTGACCGCCTCGGCCACCTGGCGCAGCACCTCGTCGCCGATGGGGTGGCCGTGGGTGTCGTTGATCCGCTTGAAGTGGTCCACGTCCAGCAGCAGCACGGACAGCGGCGTGTGGTTGGCGTTGGCGAAACCGATCTCTCGGCTCAGGATCGACGACAGGAAGCGCCGATTCAAGGCGCGCGTCAGCGGATCGCGTCCGCCTTCCATCCCCGCCAGCCCCTGGAACATCTCGTTCAGCAGGAAGGCGACCTCGTCCACCGCCGCCTCCAGCGCCTCCAGCGGCCCGGCCAGATCAGACGAAGCCGCGCCCGGCGTGAAGCGAGGCAGCAGTTCGGCGTCGATGCGCTCCATCGCCGCGTTCAGCCGCGTCAGGTGGGGCGAGCCGTCGAACAGGAAGTCGGCCCGATGGCGAATCCACAGGCCGAACGGCGAGGCGCTGAGCGCGCCCGCCCCCTCCACCCCGCCCGAGGCCAGGATGCGGAACAGGGTCTTCTGGCTCCATTCCATCAGGCCGGCGCGCTGGCTCTCGCGCTCGAAATGGATGTCCTGGTCCAGCGAGAACAGGCGATAGGCCTCGTCCAGCCGCGCGCGATTGCTGGCGCCCTTTTCATAGGACTGGCTCATCAGGCGCAGGGCGTGGTCGATGCGCTCGCCGGCCAGCCGCAACAGGTCGAAGGCGGCCGGGTCGCTGGCCAGGGCGTCGGCCAGCCGGCCCTTCAGCACCGCCGCCCCGGCCATGACCAGATGCATCGGAATCTTGATGCGGGCGTGGACCTCGCCGATCTTCTGCTGGCGGGCCGCAAAGGCCGCCCCGGCCAGGTCGGCGCCGGGCGCGAAAAGATCCACCAGCCAGCGGCGCAGCGAGGGGCTCAGCCGCTCCTGGACCACGGAATGATGCAGGAAGGAGCGCGCCTCTTCATCGGCCAGGAGAGCATCGTAAAAGGCCGCCACCAGGGCGTCGGCATGATCTTCAACGCGTTGGCGCAAACGGCCCAGGGACGCGGCGTCGCCGGCGCGCGAAAGCACGCCGCCCTGAGGATCAGATGAAAGCTGCAAAACGACTGCTCGATACTAAAAAACGCGGCGCCCGATCGACCGAGGGCGGCCTTAACCCCAAGGGCCGACCGGCACAAGCGGCCCCTTCGGCCGCGTCAGCGCGAGTCGGGACGTCCGGCTTCGATGAAGGCGCGGATCGTCGGGAAGGCCGCCGTTCCGCGCTTGTCCTCGCACACGATCTCCTTGACGTAGGAGTCCAGAGAATTGCGCACGATCGGCTCGAAATCATAGCCGTCGTCGATCCGCTCCTGCTCGGCGCCGTCCGGACCGTAATACACCTCTTCGCCCGCCTTCGACTGGTTGGCGGCGCAGCGGAAGCTGACGGTCCCGATGCTGTGCGACAGATCCGTCGGCTCGCCCTTGGCGGGCACGCGCGCCAATCGGGCGCTGGTCACGCCGTCGGCCTGTGCGATCGAATCGACATCCACCATGAAGGCGGTGGCCGAGCTTCGCGAAATGACGTTCCAGTTTTCAGCCAGAGCGGGCGATGCAGCCAAACCTGCAACGGCGGACAGGACGATGATGGATTTCTTCATGAGAACCTCCCCAGATCCAATGATTTCACTCCTGATCGTCGTAAAATTCAATCCATCACGCCAAGAGCCTCTCGCCGAGGTTTCGCCGCTATCTGACGGCAGGTTGACGCCATGAGCCGGTTTTCCGTTGTCCTGACCGCCCTTTTCCTGAGCCTGACGACCGCCGCGGCGCCCGCTGGGGCGCGCTCGCTCACTGTCTCGTCTGCGGCAAGCCCTGCCGCGTTTCAGTCCTCGCGCATCGTCGTAGAGACGCGCGGACAGGGGCCGGACGTGGTGCTGATCCCCGGCCTGGCCTCGACCTCGGCGGTCTGGAGCCGCACCGCCGACGCGCTGCAGGCCCGCTACCGGGTGCACCTGGTCACCGTGCGCGGCTTTGGCCCGCTGGCGGCGGCGGGCAACGCCGAGGGCCGCATCGGCGGGCCGTCGGCGGGGGAAATCCTGCGCTACATCCATGAGGCGGGCCTGGATCGTCCCGCCCTGATCGGCCATTCGATGGGCGGGCAGATGGCCCTGCGCGTCGCGGCCGAGGGCGGCGGCCGCGTCGGCCGGGTCATGGTGGTGGACGCCTCGCCCTTCTTCCCGTCCCTGATCAGCCCCGGCTCGACGGTGGGCGATGTCGAACCTCTGGCGCGGCTGGCCTATCAAGGGCTGATGCTGCTGGGCGATCAGGTCCTGCGCACCCAGGCCGCCTCAATGGGGCTGGAGCTGGGCGGCGCGGCCGACAGCCTGTTCAACGGCCTGGGCTGGCAGGGCGGCGACCGGCGCGTCCTGGCTCAGGGCCTGTATGAGGTGATGACGGTGGATCTGCGCTCGCGCCTGCCGCTGATCCAGGCGCCGGTCACGGTCGTCTATGGCTGGAGCCCCGACGCCGACAGCCCGCGCAGCCACGTCGACGGCCTGTTCCGCGACGGCTACCGCTCCCTGCCCCGCCCGGCGACCTTCGAGCGGATCGAGGGCGCCGAGCACATGGTCATGATCGACCGACCGCGTCAGTTCCAGCAGGCCGTCGACCGCTTCCTGCGCTGAGGCTTCACGCCACGGCGTCCAGAACCTCCAGCACCGCCGGCCCGTAGCGGTCCAGCTTGCCCGCCCCGACGCCGGGGATGACGGCCAGCTGGTCCAGGCCGCGCGGTTCCTGCAGGGCGATCTCGACCAAGGTCTTGTCCTGGAAGATGACATAGGGCGGCACGCGCTGCTCGATGGCGCGGTCGCGGCGCCAGGCGCGCAGGGCCTCGAAACGGGCGCGCACATCCGCGTCCAGCCCCTCGACCGCCAGATTGCGCCCGGCGTTGCGGCGCGGCTTGTCCAACGCCACGGCCCGGATCGGCGCCTGACGCACCCGCACCGGCCGCTCCCCGCGATATACGGCCCGCACGGCCTGCGCCTCGCCCAGACGAATGATCGGCTTGCCGTCGTTGGGGTCCTCGACCAGCAGGCCCTCGAACAAAAGATGGTCGATCACGTCGCGCCAGGTGGCCAGCGACAGGTCGGCGCCGATGCCCCAGGTCGACAGCCCCGCCTCCCACGGCTGGACGTCCTTGGTCTTGCCCAGCAGGTGATCGACGACGCGCGTCCGGCCGAAGCGTTCGCCCAGACGCTGGACCGCCGCCAGCGCCTTCTGCGCCGGCACCACGGCGTCAAAGGTGGCGGGCGGGTCGCCGCAGATATCGCAGACGCCGCACGGCTGGGCGTCCTGCTCGCCGAAATAGCGACGCACAGCCTGGGGCCGACAGGTCGCGCCGTCCAGCATGGCGAACAGCTGGCGCACCTTGCGGGTCTGGACCTGTTTGACCTCCTCGGCCATCGGCCGCCCCTCAAGGCGACGCAGGGACCAAGCGATGTCGGACGGGCCGTAAAGCGTGATGCCCTCGGCCGGTTCGCCGTCGCGCCCCGCGCGGCCGATCTCCTGCCAGTACGCCTCCAGAGAACCGGGCGGATCGGCGTGGATGACGAAGCGCACGTCCGGCTTGTCCACACCCATGCCGAAGGCGATGGTCGCGACCATGACGGCGCCGTCCTCGGCCAAGAAACGCTCCAGCCGCCGGTCGCGCTCGCGGGCGTCGAAACCGGCGTGATAGGCGATGGCGTTGCTTCCGGCGTCCCTCAGGGCGTCGGCCACCCGCTCGCAGCCGTCGCGGCTGCCGCAATAGACCACGCCCGACTTGCCCCGCCGCTCGCGCACCAGTTCGATGACGGCGGCGTCGGTGCGGGCGCGCGAGCCGTTGACCTTGCGTTCGGCCGATAGCTGAAGATTGGGCCGGGCGAAGCTGTCGACGAAGACCCGAGCCTCGCCCAGCCGCAACGAGGCCAGGATGTCGTCGCGCGTGCGGGCGTCGGCGGTCGCCGTCACCGCGATCCGCGGCACGCCGGGGAAGATCTCGGCCAGTCGGCCCAGGGTGCGGTAATCGGGCCGGAAGTCATGGCCCCACTGAGACACGCAGTGCGCCTCGTCGATGGCGATCAGGCTGATCGGCAGCTCGGCCAGCCGGTCCAGCATGGCGCCCGACGCCAGCCCCTCGGGCGAGACGTAGAGCAGGTCCAGCTCCCCCGCCCGCGCCGCCCGCCACACGGCGGAGCGCTCGTCCATCGTCAGGCCCGAATCCAGACGCGCGGCGGCCACCCCCTGCTGTTTCAGCGCCTCGACCTGATCGGTCATCAGGGCGATCAGCGGCGACACGACCAGACCCACGCCGGGCCGCAGGATGGCGGGCACCTGATAACAGACGCTCTTGCCGCCGCCGGTCGGCAGCACGGCCATCACGTCGCGTCCGGCCAGCACCTCCTGGATCACGTCGGCCTGCAGGCCCCGAAAATCCGCATGGCCCCAGACCCGCTCCAGCAGCGTCCGCGCCTCGTCCAGGGTCGGAAAGGCGGCGTCGGTCGGGCGAGGGTCGAACATGGCGGGGGTTGTGCCGTATTCGTTCCGAAGTGTCATCCCGTCATCGCCGCGCAGTCGGGATGCGCAGCCCCCGTTGTCACGAGGCCGCTTTCGGGCTTACCTCCGCGCAACAACGGAAAAAGAGCCCCGCATGACGGACACGCCCGCCGGAACCGGCAAACGCATCGAACTGACCATACGCGCCCTGATCCTGGGCTGTTTGCTGGCGGCGGTCTTTACGGCGGCCAACACCTATCTGGGGCTGAAGGTCGGCCTGACCTTCGCCTCGGCCATTCCGGCGGCGGTCATTTCGATGGCCCTGCTGCGGGCGTTCCGCGGCTCGACCATCTGGGAGAACATGACCGTCCAGACCGTCGCCTCGGTCGGCGGCGCCATGAGTTCGATCATCTTCGTCCTTCCCGGCCTGGTCATGATCGGTTGGTGGATGGACTTCCCGTTCTGGGAATCGGTGATGATCTGCATCCTCGGCGGCGTGCTCGGGGTGACCTTCTCCATCCCGCTGCGCCGCACCCTGGTCGTTCAGGGCGGCCTGCCCTACCCCGAAGGCGTCGCCGCCGCCGAGGTGCTCAAGGTCGGCTCGCCCGGCGCTGAACAGACCGAAGAGGCCGTGCGCGAGAACCGTTCGGGCCTGTTCGTGGTCATCGGCGGGGCGATCGCCTCGGCGGTCTTCGGCTTCCTGGCCGCCGCGCGGGTCTTTGCGGCCGAGACGGCCGCCTTCCTGCGCCTTCCGGCCGCCCTGGGCGGCGGAGCCACCGGCGTCGGCTTCTCCATGCAGTTCGCCCTGCTGGGCGCCGGCCACCTGATCGGCCTGGCCGTCGGCCTGACGCAGCTGTTCGGCCTGGTTCTGGCCTGGCTGATCTTCGTGCCCATCCTGACCTCGCCCGAGTTCGCAGCCTGGGCCGCCGCCCACGGCCTGCCGTCGGTCGCCGCCTCCGTCCCGGCCGACGCCGGAGCGGAAGGCCTGGCCATGACCGTCTGGGCGCGCGAAGTCCGCTTCATCGGCGCAGGGGTCATCGGCGTGGCCGCCCTGTGGACGCTGGCCAAGCTGGCCAAGCCGCTGGTCGCAGGCCTGGCCTCGGCCGTCTCGGCCCAGTCGCGCCGCGCCCACGGCGAGACGCTGGAGCTGACCGAGCAGGACATCCCCATCAAGATCGTCGGCCTGCTGTCCGTCGCCGCCCTGGTCGGCATCGCCGTGCTGCTGGCGGTCGTGGCCCAGGGCACGTCTCTGGCCGGTTCGGCGCCGCTGCTGGTCATCGGCGGCCTGGTCTATGTCGTGGTCATCGGCTTCGCCGTGGCGGCCATCTGCGGCTATATGGCCGGGCTGATCGGCTCGTCGAACAGCCCGGTGTCGGGCGTCGGCATCCTGGCCATCATCATCGCGTCGCTGCTGATGCTGGGCGTGCTGGCCGTGGCGGGGGTGCCCGCTGATCCGTCCGTGATCGCCTTCGCCCTGATCGTCACCGCCATCGTCTTCGCCGTGGCCGTCATCGCCAACGACAACCTGCAGGACCTGAAGACCGGCCAACTGGTCGAGGCCACCCCCTGGCGTCAGCAGACGGCCCTGCTGGTCGGCGTGGTGGCCGGCGCGCTGGTCATCCCCTTCGTGCTGGACATGATGAACCAGGCCTTCGGCTTCGAGGGCGGCCCGCCCGCCATCGTGCAAGGCTCGCAGACCCTGGCCGCGCCCCAGGCCACCCTGATTTCGGCCCTGGCCAAGGGCGTCATCTCGGGCGACCTGCGCTGGGACCTGATCGGCATCGGCGCCGTGGTCGGCGTTCTGGTCATCATCCTCGACGTCGTCCTGCGCCGCACCACGAACGACAAGATCAAGCTGCCGCCGCTGGCCGCCGGCATCGGCGTCTATCTGCCTGCGGCCGTCACCACCATGCTGGTGGTCGGCGCCGTCTGCGGCTGGCTGTACGACCGGGCGGTGAAGTCGACCCGCTACGCCGACGTGGCGCGCCGCATGGGCGTGCTGCTGGCGTCCGGCCTGATCGTGGGCGAGAGCCTGTTCGGCGTCTTCACCGCCGCCGTCATCGTCAGCGCCAAGAACGAGGCGCCGTTCGCCCTGCTGCCGGCCGACAGCGGCTGGCCGGCCATGTGGGCGGGGCTGATCGCCTTTGCAGGCCTGACCTACGCCCTGTACGCCTGGGTGCGCCGCCGCGCCGCCAAGGTCTAAGCCGAACTAGAGGGCGGCGGCGAACGCTTCCGCCGCTCGACTGGCGCCGCGCTCGCGGTGCCGCAGGCGATAAAAGGGCCGCTCGGGCAAGTCGAGCGGCAGACGGACCAGCCGCCCCGCTTCGATCAGGGGCCGGGCGGCCAGTTCCGAGATGGCGGTGACCAGTCCGCCGCCGGCGCCGCCCCCGGCCGCCACCGCCGTCAGGATGGCTTCATTGGACGGCAGCACCAGCGCCGTTTTCAGGTCGGCCGCGGCCATACCGCGCGGCAGAGCCGCCTCGAACTCGCTGCGGGTGCCCGAGCCCGGCTCGCGCAAGGCCCAGTCCAGCGCTTTCAGGTCCGCCGCCGCCAGCGCCGCCTCGCGTCCGGCCAGCGGATGATCCGGCGCCGCCACCACGATCAGCCGGTCGGCGCCGATGCGGGTCCGCTCGAGACGCGGCGCATCCTCGGCGCCCTCGATCAAGCCCAGTTCCGCCTCGCCGCCCAGAACAGCCTCGACCACGCGATGGGTGTTGCCGATCGACAGATGCAGCTCCACGCCCGGATGGCTCTGGGCGAAGGCGGCCATGCGCGGCGGCAGCCAATAGGCGGCGATGGTCTGGCTGGCGAACAGCCGCACCGACCCGCGTTTCATCCCCGCCAGTTCGTCCAACAGCCGCTCGGCCGCCTCGGCCCGCGCCAGCACCGCCTTGGCTTCCGGCAGAAACGCCGTCCCCGCCGCATTCAGCGCCAGCCCCCGTCCGACCCGGTCGAACAGCCGCGTCCCGTGCCGCGTCTCCAGCGCCTGAACCGCCGCGCTGACCGCCGACTGGGTCAGATGCAGCGCCTCGGCCGCCCGGGTCATATGCAGCCGCTCGGCCACGGCGACGAAGATGCGGAGCTGTTCCAGCGTCATGCGCGATTGATCAGATATATTGATCGTTAAGTCCATAACTACGCGTTGGATCGATCATAAGACAGAGCCGATAAGGAGGGCATGACCGTCGCCCTCGACCCCGCCGCCGCCTCTCGCCGCCTGACCGGCCCGCTGCGCCTGCTGCCGGGCGTGGCCCTGTCCGCCGCCATCGGCGCCGTCGCCTTCGGCCTTCAGTTGTTCGAGGCGCGCCTGTTCGGGCAGGCGTGGATCGAGGGTCTGGTGCTCGCCATCCTGATCGGGGCGGCCCTGCGGCTGGTGTGGACGCCATCGTCGCTGTGGGCGCCCGGCGTCAGCTTCAGCGCCAAGACCCTGCTGGAGGTTGCGGTCGCGCTGCTGGGCGCCACCGTCTCCGGCGCGGCCGTCGCGGCGCTGGGGCCGTGGCTGCTGCTGGCCATCGTCGGCGTCGTCGCCCTGGCCATCCTTGGCGGCTACGCCCTGGGCCGAGCCTTCGGCCTGCCGCACGCCATGGCCCTGCTGGTCGCCTGCGGCAACGCCATCTGCGGCAACTCGGCCATCGCCGCCGTCGCCCCCGTCATCGAGGCCGAGGGACAGGATGTCGCCGCCGCCATCGGCTTCACCGCCGTTCTGGGCATCGCCGTGGTGCTGCTGGTCCCCGTGGTCGGCGCGCTGATGGGTTATGACGCCACGCGCGTCGGGGTGCTGGCGGGTCTGACCGTCTACGCCGTGCCGCAGGTGCTGGCCGCCGCCGCGCCCGCCGGCCTGGCCGCGGTCCAGACCGGCGCCGTGGTCAAGCTGGTGCGCGTGCTGATGCTGGGGCCGGTCTGTCTGGTGCTGGGCCTGATGCGGTCGAAACAGGCCGCAGGCGGGCGCGGGCCCAAGCTGCACCAGATGGCGCCCTGGTTCATCCTGGTCTTCCTGGCCCTGATGGCCGCCCGCTCCCTGGGCTGGCTGCCCGCGGCGATCCTGCAGCCGCTGCAGGTCTCGGTCTCGGCCCTGACGCTGAGCGCCATGGCCGCGCTGGGGCTGATGGTCGACCCGCGCGCCGTGGTCCGGGCCGGGCCGCGCGTGGCCGCCGTCGCCGCCCTGTCGGCCCTGCTGATCGGCTTGCTGGCGCTGGCGGTGATCGCCCTCATCCCGCTGGGTTGATCGGCTGAACGCGCACCGGACTGGCGTTTTGGCCCGCATCCCTGTAAGAGGCGCCCCGAACCCTTCCCTTTTCTGCAATCTTCTTGCAGCGGCGCGGCCTATCCGTGACCGAACACAGTCCGCCCGAGCCCGATATGAACCTTCGTAACGTCGCTATCATCGCCCACGTCGACCATGGCAAGACGACCATGGTGGACGCCCTGCTGGCCCAGTCGGGCCTGTTCCGCGCCAATGAGGCCACGACCGAGCGCGTCATGGACTCCGGCGATCAGGAGCGCGAGCGCGGCATCACCATCCTGGCCAAATGCACGTCGATCCAGTGGAACGGCAAGGCGGGCGAGACGCGCATCAACATCATCGACACCCCCGGCCACGCCGACTTCGGCGGCGAGGTCGAGCGCATCCTGGGCATGGTGGACGGCTGCGTCCTGCTGGTCGACGCCGAAGAGGGCGTCATGCCCCAGACCAAGTTCGTGCTGACCAAGGCGCTGAAGATGGGCCTGCGTCCCATCCTGTGCATCAACAAGGTCGACCGCGCCCACGCCGATCCGGACCGGGTGCTGAACGAGACCTTCGACCTGTTCGCCGCCCTGGGCGCCACGGACGAGCAGCTGGACTTCCCGGTCATCTACGCCTCGGGCCGTTCGGGCTGGGCGACGCTGGACCTGGCCCAGCCGAACGACAACCTGCACCCGCTGTACGACCTGATCGTCGACCACGTCCCGGCTCCCGAGGCCCAGGCGCGCGTCAACGAGCCGTTCAAGATCCTGAACGTCCTGATCGAAAGCGACCCCTTCCTGGGCCGCCTGCTGACCGGCCGCATCCACTCGGGCAAGGCGGTTCCGGGCATGGCCATCAAGGCCCTGTCGCGTGACGGCAAGACCATCGAACAGGGCCGCATCACCAAGGTGCTGGCCTTCCGCGGCCTGAAGCGCCAGCCGATCGACGAGGGCGTCGAGGCGGGCGACATCGTCGCCATCGCCGGCATGTCCAAGGCCACCGTGGCCGACACCCTTTGCGCGCTGGACGTCGACACCCCGCTGGACGCCCTGCCGATCGACCCGCCGACCATCTCGATGACCGTGGGCGTGAACGACAGCCCCCTGGCCGGCCGCGAAGGCGACAAGGTGCAGTCGCGCGTCATCCGCGACCGCCTGCTGAAGGAAGCTGAGGCCAACGTCGCCATCCGCATCACCCAGACGCCGGACTCCGACGCCTATGAAGTCGCCGGCCGCGGCGAACTGCAGCTGGGCGTGCTGATCGAGAACATGCGCCGCGAAGGCTTCGAGCTGTCGATCAGCCGGCCGCGCGTGGTCTATCAGACCGGCGAGAACGGCGAGCGCATGGAGCCGATCGAAGACGTCGTCATCGACGTGGACGACGAGTTCTCGGGCGTGGTCATCGAGAAGCTGTCGGCCCGCAAGGCCGAGCTGACCGACATGGGCCCCTCGGGCGCCGGCAAGACCCGCATCCAGCTGAAGTGCCCGTCGCGCTCGCTGATCGGCTATCAGGGCGAGTTCCTGACCGACACGCGCGGCTCGGGCGTTCTGAACCGCGTCTTCTCCCACTATGAGCCGCACAAGGGCGCCATCGAAGGCCGCCTGAAGGGCGTGCTGGTGTCGAACTCGGACGGCGACACGGCGGCCTTCGCCCTGTGGAACCTGGAAGACCGCGGCGTCATGTTCGTCGGCGCCGGCGAGAAGACCTATCAGGGCATGATCATCGGCGAGAACAGCCGCTCCGACGACCTGGACGTCAACCCGATCAAGGGCAAGCAGCTGACCAACGTCCGCGCCTCGGGCAAGGACGAGGCCGTGCGCCTGACCCCGCCGCGCAAGATGAGCCTGGAGCAGGCCATCGCCTATATCGAGGAAGACGAACTGGTCGAGGTCACGCCCAAGTCGATCCGCCTGCGCAAGGAGGTCCTGAACCCCTCCTTCCGCAAGAAGCGCGTCCGCGCCGACTGATCTGCGCCGACATTGTCGAAATGAGAAAGGCGGCTCGCAAGGGCCGCCTTTTTTAGTTTGGGCCTATCGCCCTGCGAGCCACCCCTGCGGGGCGTCCGGGATGACGGAGGCGCTACCGCTTCAGCCCCAACAGCCCCCGCCAGCCGCCGCTGGTCAGCAGGGCCACGTCCAACAGGGCCAGAGGCAAGGGCGTGCTGGGCGGCGCGGCGATGAACACCGGCCGCCAGACGGGGTCGAACTTGGCCTTGTAGGCGCGCAGGCCCTGAAAGCCGTAGACGGCGCCGCCCTCCTCGAACACCAGGGCCCCGACGCGGGCGAAGACGGGGGCCGTCCGCCGATCCTCGAGGCCCGACAGGGGCGCCATGCCCAGATCCAGCCGCGCCACCCCCTGGTCGCGCGCCCACTGCGCGGTGCGCGTGAACAGAAAGTCCATCACCCCGTTCGGCCCGTCGGGATCATAGCGCATCAGGTCGATCATCACCTCGCCGCCGCCCGCCCCGCGCAACAGATTGGCGAAGGCGACGATGCGGCCGTTTTCGCGCACCAGGGCCAGGGGCTGGCGGTCCAGATAGTCGATATCGAACCGGCCGAGCGAAAAGGTTTTTTCCGAGCCGTTGTGATGCCTCAGCCAGGCGTCCGACACGGCGCGCAGTTCGGGCTCCAGCCCGCGCGCCGCGCCGGGCGGGACCACTTCGAAACCGGCGCCCTCGCGTTCGGCGCGGTTGACGGCGGTGCGCAGGTTCTGCTTGCCCTTGCCCTCGGTCGTGAAGCGAGCGGTGTCGATCACGGCGGCCTCGCCCACCTTGCGGACCGCCAGCCCCAGGGTCGCCAGGTCCGCCAGCAGCCCTTCGCCGACCGAATAGAAGACCGCCGCCCCGCCGTAGCTGTCGGCCAGCTGGGCGAAGGCCCACAGCAGTTCCAGCCGTTCCGCCGCCAGGCCCGCCGGCTCGCCCATGGCGATCCAGCGGCGGCCCCGCACGCGATAGGCGATGAAGCTGCGGCCAGACGGACTGAACAGCAGAGCCTTGTCGCCCAACAGGGCCAGTTCCGCCTCGGGAGCGGCCGCCTCGGCGCTCTCCAACGCCTGCCGGGCGCGTTCGATCTCTTCCGGGGCGGCGGGGCCGTGGGTGCGGGCGCCCGGCGCCGTCGTCAGCGAGCGTATGGCCACCGCCAGGGTCAGCAGCGCCAGCACCGCCCCGGCGCGCAGGAAGCCCGACGCCTGCTTGTCGACCAGGAAGGTCCACCACAGCTCGTCCGTATAGGCGGTGTCGCGGTAGGCGAAGAAGCCCAGCCAAATCATGGCCGCCACCGCCGCCGCCAGCATCAGCAGCCACCCCGGCCGCAGCGGCTCGCCCAGGCGCGACCGGCGGTTGAAGGCCGCCCGGCATGGCGTCAGCAGAGCCGCCGCCAACGTCAGTTCGATCGCCTGGAGCCAGTCCAGTCCTCTCAGCAGCGAGAAGACCGCCCCGACCAGAAGGAACGCCAGCGCCGCGTAATAGGCGCCGCGCCGCCGTCGCCACAGCCCCGCCGAGATCAGCAGCAGGACGAAGCCCGTCACGCTGGCGGCGAAGTGCGACAAGTCGATCAGCAGCGGCGGATAGAACCGGCCCAGCGCGCTGAGTTTTTCGTTAAAGGCGGGGGTCACCGCGGTCAGCAGCATCACTGCCCCCAGCAGAAAGGTGGCCGCCGCGAAGATTTGCGGGGTCAGCTCATAGGCCAACCCGCCCAGTCGCCGCGTTATGCGCAAGGGGTCGTGTTTTGCGCCAGACTTGGTCAACCGCCCTCCATCGAGCAAGAATCGGCCGTTTGCGGCCGGTAAAAGGTCATTTCAGGGCAGGCGAAACCATCCTGGATCACGCGGGTTCATTTTTTCGCGAGCGCCGAGCTCGCCATTCCAGGAGTTTCTCATGATCCGCAAGACCGCCCTGCTGACCGGCATCGCCGGCGCCCTGTTCATCGCCGCCCCGTCTTTCGCCCAGGACGCCACGACGCCGCAGACGCCCGAGCCGGCTCCCGCTGAGGCGGCCGCGGCTCAACCCCAGAGCCTGACCCTGACCCCGGGCTCCACCGTCAAGAGCGGCGACGGCTCCGAGATCGGCAAGCTGGTCGGCGTTCAGAACGGCGCCAACGGCCAGGAACTGACGGTCCGCACCGCCGACGGCCAGGTCCGCCCGGTGCCGCTGGCCGGCATCCGCCAGGACGGCGCTGACATCGTTGTCGACGCCAGCGCTTCGGATGTCCAGTCGGCCGCGCCGATTGCTTCGGATACGGCCGAGCCGACGCCGGACGCCACGCCGGACGCCGCCCCGGCTGATGCGCAGACCGGCGACGAGCCGACCGGCGATCAGCCGACTGGCGAGGAGCCGACCGACAGTCCTGACTAAGCGTCTGTCGCACGACAAGAGGGGCGGCCCGTCGGGCCGCCCCTCAGTCCGTGATGGTGCGACCGGCGGTTAGGCCCGTCGCTTCACCAGGCCCAGCAGGAACAGCAGCACCACGGCGCCGATCGTGGCGACCAAGATGCCGACGATCCAATTGCCGGCCGCGTCCACGCCCAAAAGATTATTGGCCAGGAACCCGCCGATCAGCGCGCCGACCACGCCGACGATCAGATTGGTCAGCAGGCCGTGTTCCCGCTTCATGATCTTCTCCGCCAGCCATCCGGCGACGATGCCGATGATGATCCAGGCGATGAATCCAAATCCACCCATGTTTCTTCCTTCCTGAAAAGGCTGTCTGCCTTGGCCGTTAATGCGCGTACGCCGCGGCGGTTGCCTCATGTCGTACGCCTTCCCCGCTGAGGGGAAGTCGGCACGCCGTTTGCGAGACCTCCCTCGCCACGTGCCGAACCGGCACAACATCTAAAGATGGGGAGAAGGTCATGGCCGCCGAGATCGATCTGCACCTGGGTCGTCGCCTGCGCCGACGTCGCCGTCTTCTGGGCCTGACGCAGCAACAGCTGGGCGATCGGGTGGGCGTCCGTTTCCAGCAGATCCAGAAATATGAATGCGGCGCCAACCGCCTGTCGGCCGCCCGTCTGTGGGAATTGGCCGAAGCGCTGGAAACCCCCGTCACCTATTTCTACGACGGCCTGTCCGCCGAGCCCGCCGCTCTGCCGACCTCCGCCCTGCACCCGACGCTCAACGCCGCCTGACGCTCGCCCCCAGCCCGGCGCCACCAGCCTCGCCCCGCGTCCCAGGACCGTGTATCCGGGCCCTATGACCGAGCTGGAATCCTTCGCCGTCGAACTGTCGCGTGAGGCTGCGCGCGTCGCCCTGCCCTTCTTCCGGGGCGCCTTCGCTCAGGAAGACAAGGGCGTCCCCGGCGCCTTCGACCCCGTCACCGAAGCCGACCGCGCCGCCGAGGCCGCCATCCGCCGCCGGATCGCCGCCCGCTATCCCGACCACGGCGTCATCGGCGAAGAGTACGGCGAGGATCGGCCCGAGGCCGAACACGTCTGGGTGCTGGACCCGATCGACGGCACCCGCGCCTTCATCGCCGGCCTGCCGTTGTGGACCACCCTGATCGCCCTGCGTCAGGACGGCGCCCCGGTCGTCGGCGCCGTCGGCCAGCCCTATCTGGGCGAAGTTTTCCTCGGCGGCCCGTCCGGCGCGCGCCTGCTGAAGGGCGCCAGCGAGACCCCGCTCAGGACCCGCGCCTGCGCGCGCCTGGATCAGGCGCTGATCGCCACCACCGACCCCGAAATCTTCACCGGCGCCGACCGGGCCGCCTGGGACCGGCTGCGCGCCTCGGCTCGCCTGGCCCGCCTGGGCTGCGACGGCTACGCCTACGCCATGGTTGCGGCGGGGAGCATCGACCTGGTGGCCGAGAGCGAGCTTCAGGTCTGGGACTGGTCGGCGCTCAAGCCGCTGGTCGAGGCGGCGGGCGGCCGGTTCACCGACTGGCGCGGCCAGCCCCCGCATGAGGCCGACGGCCGCGTGCTGGCGGTCGGCGACGCGCGTTTGACCGATCAGGCCCTGCCCCTGCTGGCCCCAGCCTGACCGATCAGGCGGGTTCGGCCGTCCGCGCGCCCGCAGAGGTCGAGGCCGCTTGCGGCCCCGGCGCCACATAGTCGGCCAGGGCGTCGAACTCGTGCAGGAAGACCCCGCGCAGCTCGTCGACCTCCATGATCACCTCATGCTTGGCCGTGGGCACCTCGACGTAACGGCCGCGCCCCAGCCGCCGGGCCGCCCAGCGATTGGTCTGCTTCCACACCTTGTCGTCCTCGGCCGCCTGAACCACGCACACCGGGATCTTCACGCCTTTCAGCGCTCTGGGCTTCAACACCCGCTCGCCGGCGTCCAGGGCGAAGGCCAGCCAGCCCCAGGTCGGCCCGCCCAGCGCCAGGTGCGGACAGGCGTAAAGCTGCTGTCGCCACAGATCATAGCGCGCCCGGTCCGAGGTCAGGGCGTCGTTGTCGAACGTGTGGTCGAAGGGGTCGTCGGGGTCGTCCAGCACATAGTCGCCCGCCTTGCCGTTGCGCAGCGCCCAGCGCACCGCCAGCTTGACCGTCCACATCGACCGCTTGCCGGTCTTGATCCGCAACATGGGGCTGGACAGCAGGGCGCCGCCGAACCGGCTCTCGCCCGTCTCCAGCGTCAACAGGTTCAGACACCCGCCCATCGAATGGCCGACCATGATCCAGGGCTTGGGCGCGCGCGCCTCATAGGCGTCCAGCAGGCGGGCGTAGTCGTCCAGGAACTCCTCGACCGCCCGGGCGTGGCCGCGCAGCCGATCCGGCAACAGCCGCGCTGACAGCCCTTGCCCGCGCCAGTCGTGGGCCAGGACGCAGAAGCCGCGCGCCAGGAAGTTGCCGATCAACTCGAAGTATTTCTCGATCGGCTCGGTGCGGCCGGGGCTCAGCACCACCGTCCCGCGCGGCGTCTTGGCCTGCAGGCTCGACGGCGTCCAGAAGGCGGCGCGCAGACGCAGCCCTCCGGCGCCCCGGAACCAGTCGCCCTCTCCCCCCGGCGGACAGGCGGCGCCCGGCACGCCCATCAACGGCGCATGGGCGGCGAAGGCGGCGGGGCGGCTCACTCGGGCTTCCTGAACTTCAGGGTCATACGGTCGCTTTCGCCGATGGCGTCGTACTTGGTGCGGTCGAACTCAGGGTCGGCGGGCTGGCCCAGCGGGGCCGTCAGGCGGCGCGGCGGCAGGGTCTCGACCCCGAATGGATGGTCCTTGGTGTCGGCCGGGTTGGCGTTGATCTCGGACGCCTCGACAAAGACGAAGCCCGCCTCTTCGGCCAGCTGGCGCACGAAGGCTTCCTGCACATAGCCGTTGGCGGCGGCCGGGTCCTGATCCTCGTCCGGCTGGAGCCGGTGCTGCTCCACGCCCAGGATCCCGCCCGGCCGCAGAGCCGTGAAGGCGTCGGCGAAGGCCTTTTCAGCGATCCCCGCCGCCATCCAGGCGTGAACATAGCGCATGAACAGCACCATGTCGGCCGTGCCCGCCGGAGCCACCGGGTCCGAGCCTGGCCCGAAGGCGGTGAACTGCACCGGCCCGTACAGCTTCTTGGATCCCAGGATACGGGCCTTCAGCGCATTGTTGATCGCCACCTGGGCCGGGTCGGCGTTCGGCCCCTCGACAAAGCCCGCCAGATACAGCGTCCCGCCGCCCCGGTTCAGATAGGGGGCCAGGATCTCGGCGTACCAGCCGCTGCCGGGCCAGAAGTCCACGACCGTCATCTTCGGCTGCAGGCCGAAGAAGCGCAGCGTCTCGATCGGGTGGCGCCAGACGTCGCGCGCCTTGTCGTCCGCCGTGCGCCACGAACCGGCGACCGCCCATTCCAGCGAGCCTTCGGGCGGCCCCTTGGGCGCCTCGGGCGCGGCGGGCGTCGGCGCTTCCTCCTTGCGGCCGCAGCCGGCCAGGCCGAACAGGGGCGCGACCAGAGCCAGGGCGCTGGCGCCGGCCAGGACGGATCGCCGCGTCGATCGGTCTGTCATGCGCGCTTCCTCTTGCCGCCAAATGTCTTCGCTTGGGGCTTAAGGCGCTTCTGCGCCAGGGTCAAAATCACGCACTGCATTGTCATCAAGAGACTTCAGTCGGCCGCATAGGGCTTGCGGAAGCGCAGGGTCATGCGGTCGCTCTCGCCGATGGCGTCCAGCGCCGCGCGCTCGTCGGGCGTCAGCGTCCGGCCGTCGCGCTCCGAGGTGCGCGTCGGCTTCAGGCTCCACACGCCGAAGGGGTGGTCCCGGTCGTCCTTCGGGTTGGCGTTCAGCTCGCTGCGCGCCTCCAGTTCGAACCCGGCGCGGCGGGCGGCGTGGATGACCCAGCTCTCGGGCACATAGCCGCTGGGCGCCGTATCGGCGACGTTGAGCCCCTCGACCGCGCGGTGCTGCTCCACCGCCAGCACGCCGCCGGGCTTCAGCGCCTTGAAGAAGGCGGCCAGATAGGGCTCGGCCCGGCCGTCGCGCGACCAGTTGTGGAAGGCGCGGGCCACCACGACCATGTCGGCGGTTCCATCGGCGACGCCCATCCCCTCGGTCGGCCGGTTGACCGGGACGTAGCGCCCGCCGGTGGCCGCCGCATAGGGCTCCAGGATATTGCGCCACCACCCGGAGCGGCCCGGCTCGATCTCCACGACGGTCAGGCCCGGCTGCAGTCCCCAGAAGGTCAGGGTTTCGAACGGATGGCGCTCGCCGTCGCGCGCCCGGTCTGCTTCAGGGCGGCTGGTCGAGGCCACGGCCGCCTGAAGCGCGGCGTCCTCGCTGAGGGTCGGCATCTCCATCGACA
The DNA here is from genome assembly GCF_000635915.2 of Brevundimonas naejangsanensis. NCBI lineage: Bacteria > Pseudomonadati > Pseudomonadota > Alphaproteobacteria > Caulobacterales > Caulobacteraceae > Brevundimonas > Brevundimonas naejangsanensis. The sequence continues at coordinate 2,734,084 of NZ_CP015614.1, read as the reverse complement.
GGCCCTCGCGTCGCGGCAGGGGCGCGGCGTCGGACGGCGCGGCTTGCGCCAGCGCGGGGACGGGGGAACCGAGGACGGCCCCGGCGAGGGCGATGAAGGCGAAGGTTCGCATGGAGGCTCCGGTCGCTTCGGAAAGATGAAGGTAAAATCCTTACGGCGCTTCGCGGCCGCCGCAAGGCGTCGATGCGGCGGAGCGGCGATTTCGCGCGGCCCCTTGCGCCCGAAAAACGGCCTCCTACCTCTTCGTCCGAGAGCGCCGATCCTCGGGCTCTCCAGACCTGACGGGGCCGAATGCGGACCGCCGGGGCTGAAACCCTCCGTCGTCCGGGGCCAAACCGCCGGGCGGCTCAACCTTGCTGAATGTCAGAAGGATGACCCATGCGTACCTATGATTTCTCGCCGCTGTACCGTTCCGCCGTCGGCTTCGACCGTCTGGTTCGCCAGTTGGAAAGCGCTGCACGCTCCGGCCCGGAAAACGGCTGGCCTCCCTACAATATCGAAACGACCGGCGAGGACGCCTATCGCATCGAGATCGCCGTCGCCGGTTTCTCGGCCGACGAGCTGAACATCGAGGCCAAGGAAAACCTGCTGACCGTCACCGGCAAGAAGGCCGCCAATGACAGCGAGGGCGCCCAGCGGACCTTCCTGCATCGCGGCCTGGCGGAGCGCGATTTCGAGCGCCGCTTCCAACTGGCCGACTATGTGGTGGTCAAGGGCGCGGCCCTGGCCCACGGCCTGCTGACCATCGAGCTGAAGCGCGAACTGCCGGAGGCTCTCAAGCCCCGCAGCATCGAGATCGCCACCGGCTCGACCCTGATCGAAGGCAAGGCCGAGGACACGGCCGATAAGGCGGCCAATAAGGCGGCCTGAACCGTCTGGCCCTGACAGACTCGTTCAAGGGGCGGCGTTCGCGTCGCCCCTTTTTCGTAGGAGCCGGCCCGCCCCGGCGCCTCGGGCGGTCCCGGCTCTGCGCCTGACGGCTCCGGCAGGGATGACGATGTGTTTCTCGCGGCCTTGCTCGTCATCCCGGAAAGGGCGCAGCCCTTATCCGGGACCACCGGGAACGCCCCGTCCCGATCTGAGCTCTCAGCCCGCGCCCGCGTCGGACAGGTCCAGCCCGCGCGCGCCGCCGGTCTGGGCGCCGGTGAAGTCGGCCTGCCGGGTCTGGGCGCCGTGCAGGATGGCGCGACTGAGGTCCGCCTCGCTCAGCACCGCCCGGCGCATGTCCGCGCCCGTCAGGTCCGCGCCGCGCAGGTTCGCCCCGCTCAGGTCGGCGGGCATCAGCCGGTCCGCCGTCAGCATCAACGGCCCCAGCTGGGCCTCGCGCAGGTCCGCCCCGTTCAGCCGCGCCCGCGTCAGTCGCGCGCCGCGCAGGTCCGCCCGGCGCAGATTGGCCGAGCGCAGGTCAGCGCCCTCCAGTTGCGCCCCCTGAAGCTGCACCCCTTCCATGTCCAGGCCGTAGAAGACCGCCCCCTTGGCCGACAGGGCCGTCAGGTTCAGCCCGCGAATGCTCTCCAGCGGCCGCAGATCGACGCCGTCGAACACCGAAGGCTGGCCCTCGGCCCCGCCCGTCTCGCACCACTGGGCGTGTTCGCGCAGCATTTCGGCCGCAGGCATCTGGCTGACCGGTTCGCCCGCCGGACGGTTGTCGATCAGGGCGCCGTCCATATTGGCCCCGTCGGTCCGCCACATGGCCGCCTTGACCCCCACCAGAATGGCGTCGGTGAGGTCCGCGCCCGACAGGTCGGCCCCCGACAGGTCCGCCCCGGCCAGATCGGCGCCGCGAAAGCTGGCCTGTTTCAGGTTGGCCCGGACCAGCTTGCAGTCCTTCATGATGGCGTCGGTGAAGTCGGCGGCCACGGCGATGACGCCGGTCATGCGCGACCGCTGCAGATTGGCGCCGGCCAGCACGGCGCCCTGCGCCTCGGTGTCGGTCCGTTTCCGCGCCTCGACCACGCGAAAACCAAGCTTGGCGTCCTTGGCGGCGATGGTCCCTTCGCGCAGATCAGCCTCGAACAGGTCCGCGCCCGACAGGTCCGCGCCGCGCAGGCAGGCCCCGCGCAGATCGGCCCGGCGCAGGCTGGCGTCGACTAGGGTCGCATCCTGCATGTCCGCGCCGAAGAAGTTGGCGTTGTCCAGCTTGGCCCCGGTCAGGTCGCAGCCGATCAGGCAGGCGGCGGTGAAGTCGGCGTCGGCCAGATTGCGCCCGCGCAGGGACACGCCCGACAGGTCCATCCAGGCGAACACCGCCCGCGCCCCGCCCGGCCGCGCCTGCCACAGCCGGTCGTGCTTCAGGCAGACGGCGTCGGCCTCTTCCTGAGTCAGTTTCCTGCGGACGGGTTCGACGGCCTCGCTCATGGGGCCGTTTATGGCTTACGCCGGATTAAGGAAGCTTTGCGGAAACAAGGGTTTTTCCGTCGCCTCCGCCCCGCCGCTGGCCGCCCTATTCCGTCAACAGCCCCTGTTCGCGCAGGGCCGCGGCCAGGTCGCCCTCTTGGGTCCAAAGACGGGTGTAGCCCGCCTCGCCCAACCGGTTCAGCTCGGTCGTCAGATCGGCGCGTGCGGAGGCGGCGAACCGCCCGTCAAAGCCCGCGCCGTCCAGGCTGACGCGGACCATAGGCCGGCCCGTCTCCAGCCGGTGCAGGAAGCCTTCGCACAGGACGGCGGCCTCATCCGACAACAGGCCGGTCTCGACCGTCAGGCCCGACTGGCGCAACCGCTCCGTCCCCCGCCCCGAGGCGAAAGGCGACGGGTCCAGCGCCGCGATCACCACCCGCTCGACCCCGGCCTCGGCCAGGAAGTGGGCGCAGGATTTGCGGCCCGACGAGCGGGCGCCGCACGGCTCCAGCGTCACATAGGCGGTCGCGCCCTTCACGGCCTCGCCCGCCTCGGGCACGGCCTGTTCCTCGGCGTGCGGACGTCCGCCCGGCGCCGTCGCCGCCTCGGCCAGCACGACCCCGTCCTTGACCAGAACGCAGCCGACGGCCGGATTGGGCCAGGTCTCGCCCATGCGGCTCAGGGCCAGATCAATGGCCCGCCGCATGAAGACGGCGTCGTCCGCCGCCCCGCTCACGCGATCACTCTCGCAATTGGGGGCAGGGCCTGCGCCCGCCCCTCGTCCAGATAGCGGGCGGCGACCGGCTTCAGGTCCGCGTCCAGATCGATCTCCAGCGGGTTGCCCGTCGGGATCTCGACGTCGACGATCCTGTCGTCCGGCACGGCGAACAGCAGTTTGACGATGGCGCGCAGGGAGTTGCCATGGGCGGCGATCAGCACGTCCTCGCCCGCCTTGAGGCGCGGGGCGATCTCGGCGTCCCAATAGGGCTGCACCCGGTCCAGCGTCGTCTTCAGGCTCTCGGTGTCCGGGATTTCCTTGCCGACATAGCGGGGGTCGGCGTCGAAATCGAACTCGCCGCCCGGCGCCAGCGGCGGCGGCGGCACGTCATAGCTGCGGCGCCAGACCTTGACCTGATCCTCGCCGTGCTTGGCCGCCGTCTCGGCCTTGTCCAGCCCGGTCAGGCCGCCGTAGTGGCGCTCGTTCAGGCGCCAGTCCTCGATCACCGGGACATCCTTCAATCCCGCCGAATCCAGCGCCAGGGCGCCGGTGCGCTTGGCCCGCTTCAGCACCGAGGTGAACATCACGGCAGGCTTGAAGCCGGCCTGCGCGATCAGCTCGCCGCCGCGCCGGGCCTGGGCCTCGCCCTCGGCCGTCAGGTCGACGTCGACCCATCCGGTGAAGCGGTTCTCCAGGTTCCATTGGCTCTGGCCGTGGCGCAGCAGGATCAGGCGGGTCATGAAGGTCTCCGGGAGCATCCGTATCTTGAGGTTCTCGCTAGGCCCCCGACGCGGGCGCGGTCAAGGTTTCGCCGCACATCGGCGAATAAGCGCCCCGCAAGCGCAGCCCTAACAAGGGTCGCGCGTTGTGGCCTCTCGAGCGGGGGAAGGCTATAGGCCAAGGCAGGATAGCAGCCCCCGCTCCCCCCGGGACCATCTAGGAAGACTTATGCAAAAGCCCCGTCAGGACATCCGCCCCAACACTGCGGAATATGAAACCCTGCCTCTGGTCAAGCCGACCGGCTTTCGCGAATACGACGCCCGCTGGATCCTGGAAAAAGAGATCAACCTGCTGGGCATTCAGGCCCTGGGCCTGGGCCTGGCCACCTATGTCCATGAGATCGGCCAGACGCCGAAGATCGCCGTCGGCCACGACTTCCGCGGCTATTCCCTGTCGGTGAAGCAGGCGCTGATCCTGGGCCTGCTGGAAGGCGGCATGGAGGTGCTGGACATCGGCTTGGCCCTGTCGCCGATGGCCTATTACGCCCAGTTCGCGCTAGATTGCCCCTGCGTCGCCATGGTCACCGCCAGCCACAATGAAAACGGCTGGACCGGCGTGAAGATGGGCGCCCAGGCGCCGCTGACCTTCGGCCCTGACGAAATGGGCCGCCTGAAAGAGATCGTGCTGAACGGCCAGGGCGTCGCCCGCCCCGGCGGTCGGCTGGAGCGCGTCGAGGGCTTCCGCGAGACCTACATCAAGGACGTGGCGTCCAAGGTGAAGCTGTCCCGCCCGCTGAAGGTCGTGGCCGCCTGCGGCAACGGCACGGCCGGCGCCTTCGCCCCCGAGGTTCTGCGCCTGATGGGCGCCGAGGTGATCGAGATGGACACCGACCTCGACTACACCTTCCCCAAATACAATCCGAACCCGGAAGACCACGCCATGCTGATGCAGATGGCGGCCAAGGTGAAGGAGACGGGCGCCGACCTGGCTCTGGGCTTCGACGGCGACGGCGACCGCTGCGGCGTGGTCGATGACACGGGCGAGGAGATCTTCGCCGACAAGATCGGCCTGATGCTGGCCCGCGACCTGTCGGCCATCCACCCGAACGCCACCTTCGTCGTCGATGTGAAATCGACCGGCCTGTACAAGACCGACGAGGTGCTCAAGGCCAACGGCGCGACCACCGTCTACTGGAAGACCGGCCACTCCTACATCAAGCGCAAGACCGCTGAACTGGGCGCTCTGGCCGGGTTCGAGAAGTCGGGCCACTTCTTCCTGTCGGGCGATCTGGGCCACGGCTATGACGACGGCCTGGTGGCGGCGGGCGCCGTGCTGGCCATGCTGGACCGCAATCCCGGCAAGAGCCTCAGCGAACTGAAGACCGCCCTGGCCGACGCCTGGACTTCGCTGACCATGTCGCCGCACTGCGACGACGAGCTGAAGTATGACGTGCTGGCCAAGATCGTGAAGGAGTACGAGGACCTGGCGGCCTCCGGCGGCGAAATTCTCGGCCGCAAGATCGTCGAGGCCATCACCGTCAACGGCGTGCGCGTCCACCTCGAGGACGGCTCCTGGGTGCTGGTGCGCGCCTCGTCCAACAAGCCTGAACTGGTCGTCGTGGTCGAGAGCATGCGCTCCGCCGACGACATGCGCGACCTGTTCCGCAAGGAGATCAAGCCGCGCCTGGCCGCCCACCCCGAAATCGGCGCCTTCAACCAGGAAATCTGAGCGATCCGCGAAAGGCCAGGCCCGCGCCTCTCCCTCCCCGTCCCGGGGAGGGTGGCTGAGGCGAAGCCGAAGACGGGTGGGGGCGGCGAGGCGATGTAGACGCAGGGGCCAGATACGCTGGGGGCCAGGCAGGCTGGTGGCGAGACAGGCCAAGCCCCGCCTCGCCCGGCCCTCCCCACCCGGTCGCTGCGCGACCACCCTCCCCGGGACGGGGAGGGAGAAACGCGGGCCTGTCTAACTTCCTACAAAGTGGGGCAGGGAAGATTGACCTTCCGGCCCGCCTCTGGCGTCTTCCCTTGATGAACGACGCCGCCTCCCTCCCCGTGGTCATCGTCGGCGGCGGGTTCTCCGGCGCCATGCTGGCTGCACGCCTGGCCGGATTGGGTCAGGCCTCGGTCCTGATCGAGCGCGGCGAGCGGATCGGCCCCGGCGTCGCCTATTCCACGCCGCTTGACGACCACCGGCTGAACGTCCGCGCCGAGCGGATGAGCGCCCGCCCCGACCGGCCCGCCGACTTCACCGACTGGCTGGCGCTCCACGCCCCCGCCTACGCCGATCCGAACGGCTTCGCCCCGCGCCGCCTCTACGGCCTCTATGTGCAGGCCCGCCTGGCCGAGGCCGAGGCCGCCCATCCCGGCCTGATCCGTCGTGTGAAGGGCGAGGCCGTCCGCATCGAAGGCGAGACCGTCATCCTCGCCGACAGCGCCCGCATCCCCGGCCGTGCCGTGGCGCTGGCCACCGGCAACCCGCCGCCGCGCCCCGCCGTGGCGGGCGAAGGCCCCCGCCGCCTCGCCGATCCGTGGGCGCCCGGCGCCCTGGCCGCCGTCGGCGCCGAGGATTCCGTCCTGATCCTCGGCTCCGGCCTGACCATGGTCGACGTGGCGCTGGCGCTTCAGGCCCAGGGCTGGCGCGGCCGGGCGACGGTGGTGTCGCGCCGGGGCCTGCTGCCGCGCGCCCACGGCCCCCATCACGACGCCCCGCTCGACCTGCCCTCGGACGCCCTGACCGGCGCCTTATCCCTGCGCCTGGCATCGGCGCGGCGGCTGGCGCGCGAGCACGGCTGGCGCCGCGTCATGGAGGGCTATCGCCCCGTCACCGCCGAGCTGTGGCGGACGGCGACGACGGCCGAGCGCGCCCGCTTCCTGCGCCACCTGAGGCCATGGTGGGATGTCCACCGCCACCGCATCGCCCCCGAGATCGCCGCCGCCCTGGACGCCCTGATCGCCGCGGGCCGCCTGGCGGTTCTGGCCGGTCGCGTGCAGGAGGTCGAGGCGGGCGACCATGGCGCCGCCCTGAGCATCCGCGCTTGCAAGGGCGAGGATCAGCGCCTGACGGCCGACTGGCTGATCGACTGCACCGGCCCCGGCCATGACGCCGCCCGCGCGCCCCTGACCGCCGCCCTGATCGCGCAGGGCCGCGCCCGCCTCGATCTCGTCGGCCTGGGCCTCGACCTCGACGCCGAGGGGCGCGTGATCCACGCCGACGGCGCCGCCGATCCTGGCCTGTTCATGCTCGGCCCGCCCGCCCGCGCCGCCTTCTGGGAGACCGTCGCCGTGCCGGATATCCGCCAGCGCATCGAGGCCCTCGCCCGCGTCCTGACGGCCTGATCCCCGCCGGCCGCCCTGCGGTCGAAATTTCCAAAGCGCTGCGCCTCTCCTCCATGACTTAGCGTCTGGCGGGCCTTTTCCGGGTCGGCTATCACCGGCGCAGGAGAGGAAACATAATAATGAACCGCCACCGCACGCGCGTCCTCGGCGACCGCACCCTCGCGCCTGAAACCCTGATGATGGGCTACGGCTATGATCCGGCCCTGTCGGAGGGCGCGATCAAGGCGCCGCTGTTCCAGGCCTCGACCTTCGTCTTCAAATCGGCCGAGGACGGCAAGCGTTTCTTCGAAGTCGCCTATGGCCTGCGCCAGCGCGATCCGGACGAGGCGCTGGGCCTGATCTATTCGCGAATCAACAATCCGAACCTGGAGATCCTCGAGGACCGCCTCGCCGTCTGGGACAAGGCCGACAAGGCCCTGGTCTTCTCCAGCGGCATGGCCGCCATCTCGACCGCCATGCTGGCCCTGGTGCGGCCCGGCGACGTCATCCTCTATACGGCCCCGGCCTATGGGGGCACCGAATACCTGTTCGACCGCATCCTGCCCCGCTACGGCGTCAAGGCGATCAGCGTCCCCGCCGCCGAGGGCGCCGACGCCCTGGACGCGGCCATGATCGCGGCGGCCGACCAGGCCAAGACCACCGGCGGACGCCTGGCCGCCGTCTATCTGGAGACCCCCGCCAATCCGACCAACCAACTGGTCGACATCGCCCGCGCAGTCGACGCCGCCAAGGCGCTGGATCAGGCCGAACCGCCCGCCGTCGCCGTCGACAACACCTTCCTCGGCCCCCTGTGGCAGAGCCCGCTGGAGCTCGGCGCCGACCTCGTCCTCTATTCCCTGACCAAATACGTCGGCGGCCACTCGGACCTGATCGCGGGCGGCTGCATGGGCGGAGCCGAGATCATGGCGCGTGTCGGCGAGATGCGGACCATCTGCGGCACGACCGCCGACCCGCACACCGCCTGGCTGCTGCTGCGCAGTCTGGAGACCCTACACATCCGCATGGAGCGCGCGCAGGACAACGCCCTGATCCTGGCCGAGCGCCTGCGCGCCGACCCGCGCGTCAGCGCCGTCCTGACCGCCGGCGGGCCGGACGCCTCGCCCGAACAGCAGGCGATCTTCGAGGCCCAGTGCAACGGCGCCGGCTCGACCTTCTCGCTCGAACTTCCGGGCGGCGAGGCCGAGGCCTTCCGCATGCTGAACGCGCTTCGCCTGTTCAAACTGGCCGTCAGCCTGGGCGGCGCCGAGAGCCTGGCCTCGCACCCCTCCAGCATGACCCATTCGGACTACACGCCAGAAGCCAAGGCCCGCAGCGGCATCGGCGACAATCTGGTGCGCCTGTCGGTCGGCATCGAGAACGTCGAGGACCTGTGGGCCGACCTGGATCAGGCCCTGTCCGCCATCTGACGGCGCAAGCGGCGGGCGCGATCAGCCCGCCGCCTTCACCGCCTCGGCGACCTCGTTGACCACCCGCTTGACCAGGGCCTCGTCATCGCCCTCGGCCATGACGCGGATCAGCTTTTCCGTGCCCGAGGGGCGGACCAGCAGGCGGCCCGCGCCGTTCAGGGCGGCTTCCGCCTCGGCCATCGCCGCCTTGACCTTCTCGTCCTCCAGCGGCTTGCCGGCCGTGTAGCGGACGTTCTGCAGCAGTTGCGGAACCGGCTCGAACTGGCGCGCCAGCTCGCTCATCGGCGCGCCCGCCTCGACGAGGACGGCCAGCACCTGCAGCGCGGCCATCAGGCCGTCGCCCGTCGTCGCATGGTCCTTCAGGATGATGTGGCCCGACTGTTCGCCGCCGATGTTGAAGCCGCCCTCGCGCATCCGCTCCATGACGTAGCGATCGCCGACCTTGGTGCGCTCCAGCGTCAGGCCCTCGGCCTTCAGGCGGCGCTCCAGTCCCAGGTTGGACATGACGGTGGCGACCACGCCGTTGCCGTTCAGCCGCCCGCGCTTGGCCCAGTCCAGGCCGATCAGGGCCATGATCTGATCGCCGTCGACCACATGGCCCTTTTCGTCGCAGATGATGACCCGGTCGGCGTCGCCGTCCAGGGCGATGCCGATGTCGCAGCGATAGCGCTTGACCGCTTCCGACACGGTCTCGGGATGGGTCGAGCCGCACTCGGCGTTGATGTTCAGACCGTTCGGCTCCACCCCGACGGGGAAGACCTCGGCGCCCAGCTCATAAAGGGTCGTCGGGGCCACGCGATAGCCGGCGCCGTTGGCGCAGTCGATGGCGATGCGCAGACCCTTCAGGCTCAGCCGCTTGGGGAAGGCCTGTTTGGCGATTTCGATATAGCGGGGCGGCGCGTCGTCGATCCGCTTGACCCGGCCCAGCTTGTTCGACGGCGCCAGGTCCTGATCCAGGGCCTCGTCCATCATGGCTTCGATCTTCAGCTCGATCTCGTCCGACAGCTTGTAGCCGTCCGGGCCGAACAGCTTGATGCCGTTGTCGGCGTAGTCGTTGTGCGAGGCCGAGATCATGATGCCCAGATCGGCGCGCATCGAGCGGGTCATCATCGCCACGCCCGGCGTCGGCAGCGGCCCGAAGGTGCGCACGTCCATGCCCACCGAGGCCAGCCCCGCCACCAGCGCGGGCTCGATCATATAGCCCGACAGGCGCGTGTCCTTGCCGATCACCACCAGATGGCGCCGGTCGTCGTCGGTGCGGAACAAACGCCCGGCGGCCAGGCCGACGCGCAGGGCCACCTCGGCCGTCATCGGATGGGTGTTGGCCCGGCCGCGAATGCCATCGGTGCCGAAGTATTTTCTCTCGCCCAAGAGGCCGTCCTTCGCTGGCGGCCCCGGAGTTTGCAAAGAAACCTTCCGAAACCCATTTTTTGATGTCGCCGCCCCCGCGATTTCCTAGAGCTGAGATCCAGGGCGGAGGCTGAACCCTCTCGCTTACCTCAATTTCGCGGCGCGGCGCAAAAAGCGGCGGCTGCCTGCCCATCGGAGCAGACCTCATGTGCGGCATCATCGGCGTCACCGGAACCGGCCCCGTCGTCTCTCGCCTGATCGACAGCCTGAAGCGGCTTGAGTATCGCGGCTACGATTCCGCCGGCATCGCCGTCCAGTCCGAGGGCCGCATCGAGCGCCGCCGCGCCAAGGGCAAGATCCGCGAGCTGGAGGCCGTGCTGGCCGCCGAGCCGGTCGCCGGAACCGTCGGCATCGGCCACACCCGCTGGGCCACCCACGGCGCGCCGACCACCAGCAACGCCCACCCGCACAAGGCCGGGCGCGTCTGCCTGGTCCACAACGGCATCATCGAGAACTTCGCCGAACTGAAGGCAGAGATGGAGGCCGAGGGCCGCGTCTTCGAAAGCCAGACCGACACCGAGGTCGTCGCCCACCTGCTGGACCACAAGCTGGCCGCCGGCATGGCGCCGCTGGACGCCTTCAAGGCCACCCTGGACCGTCTGACCGGCGCCTACGCCCTGGCCGTGCTGATCGAGGGCGAGGACGAGCTGATCCTGGGCGCGCGTCGCGGCAGCCCCCTGGTCGTCGGCTGGGGCGAGGGCGAGATGTACCTGGGCTCGGACGCCCTGGCGGTCGGCCCCTTCACCCAGAGGATCTCCTATCTGGAAGAGGGTGATTTCGTCGCCGTGACCCGCACCGGCGCGCGCATGGTCGACGCCTCGGGCCGCCCGGCCGACCGCGCCGTGGTCCAGGTCTCGGCCTCTTCGGCCCTGGTCGAGAAGGGCGAATACCGCCACTTCATGGAGAAGGAGATCCACGAACAGCCCGACAGCGTCCAGCACACCCTGTCGGAATACCTCGACCTGGTCTCCGGCAAGGCCAAGGTTCAGGCCGTCGACTTCGCCGCCCTGAGCCGCATCCAGATCGTCGCCTGCGGCACCGCCTTCTACGCCGCCCAGATCGGCCGATACGCCTTTGAGAAGTACGCCGGCCTGCCCTGCGACGTCGAGATCGCCTCTGAGTTCCGCTACCGCGACCCGGCCCTGTCGCCCGGCACGCTCGCCGTCGCCGTCAGCCAGTCGGGCGAGACCGCCGACACCCTGGCGGGCCTGAAATGGTGCAAGGCGCAGGGACTGAAGACCGCCGCCGTCGTCAACGTCCACACCTCCTCCATGGCGCGCGAGGCGGACGTGCTGTGGCCCACCCACGCCGGCCCCGAGATCGGCGTCGCCTCGACCAAGGCCTTCACCGCCCAGGTCGCCGCCCTTCTGTCGCTGGCCGTGGCGGCGGGCGTGGCGCGCGGCCGGATCGACGCCGTTCAGGAGGCCGAGCTGGTCAAGGCCCTGTTCGAGGCCCCGCGCCTGATCGCCGAGGCCCTGCAGATGGACGCGGGCATCCACGCCCTAACGCTCGACCTGGCCAAGGCGCGCGACGTGCTGTTCCTGGGACGCGGCCCGATGTTCCCGCTGGCCATGGAAGGCGCGCTGAAGCTGAAGGAGATCAGCTACATCCACGCGGAGGGCTATGCGGCGGGCGAGCTGAAGCACGGCCCCATCGCCCTGATCGACGAGGCCACCCCGACCGTCGCCCTGGCCCCGCTGGACGACCTGTTCGAGAAGACCGCCTCCAACCTGCAGGAAGTCGCCGCGCGCGGCGGACCGGTCATCATGATCACGCCCGAGACGGCGCCGGCCCTGCACGGCGCGGGCGTCCGCCGCGTCCACGCCCCGGACTGTCCGGCCCTGATCGCGCCTCTGGTCTACGCCGTGCCGATGCAGCTGCTCGCCTATTACACCGCCGTCCAGAAGGGCACCGACGTCGACCAGCCGCGCAACCTGGCCAAGTCGGTGACGGTGGAATAGGCGAACCCGATCGGCCCGGGGGCGTTTGGAAGCTTCACAAATTGCGCCTATGACAGGCGCCCCAAGGCTGATCAGGACGATCCATGACGACCTCCCCCGCCCGCCTTCGCCCAGCCCCTCTGCGCAAGGCGGTCCTGCCCGTAGCCGGTCTCGGCACGCGGGTTCTGCCCGGCACCAAGACCACGCCCAAGGAGCTGCTGAACGTCGTCGACCGGCCGATCCTCTCCTACATCGTGGAAGAGGCGCGCGAGGCGGGGATCGAGCACATCGTCTTCGTCACCGGCCGCGCCAAACAGGCGATCGAGGACTATTTCGACCACCAGATCGAGCTCGAGGCCCAGCTCCTGGCCAAGGGCAAGACCGAGATCCTGGCGACCATGAACGCCGAGCTGGCCCAGGCCGGCGAGATGAGCTTCACCCGCCAGATGCAGCCCAAGGGCCTCGGCCACGCGGTCTGGTGCGCCCGCGACATCATCGGGCCGGAGCCGTTCGCCGTCATCCTGCCCGACGTGATCGTGGATTCGCAGCCCGGCGCGCTGAAGCAGCTGGCCCAGGTCTACGCCGAAGTCGGCGGCAACGTCATCGGCGTCGAGGCCGTGCCCGAGGCCGACACCCACAAATACGGCATCATCGACCCCGCCTCCCACGACGGCCGCCGCTACGGCATGAAGGGCATGGTCGAAAAGCCCGCCCAGGGCACGGCGCCGTCGAACATGTCGATCTCGGGCCGCTATATCCTGCAGCCGGAAATCTTCGACCTGCTGGAGACGCAGGAGCGCGGCGCGGGCGGCGAGATTCAGCTGACCGACGCCATGGCCCGGCTGATGCAGTCGCAGACCTTCACCGCCTATGAGTATGAGGGCGTGACCCACGACTGCGGCGACAAGATCGGCCTGCTGCGCGCCAACGTCGCCCTGGCCCTGAAGCGCCCGGACCTGGGCGACGCCGCCCGCGCCGCCATTGAGGGCCTGCTTTAACTCCCTTCTCCCCTTGTGGGAGAAGGTGGCAGGCGAAGCCTGACGGATGAGGGGTGGCGCGCGTTTGCAAACCTGCCGCTAGTGTTCCGCCTCGTCGTCTAAAGGTCGCGCTCACACCCCTCATCCGAGCGCCTTCGGCGCCCACCTTCTCCCACAAGGGGAGAAGGACGAACGACGCCTGCACGTCAGGCTTTGAAAACCTCTTTGATTTCAAATCCCCGCCCTCTGCGTCCCCTGTTCAGTCCGCCTCATTATCCCATCGCCTCATGATCCCGTTTGCGCCGGACCAATCCCTCCGATTTCAGACGATTCAGACGAATTGGACTCTGTTTTTTCGTCCTGCGTCGCTTTAGCCGCTCCCCGCGCGCCACGCTTTCGCCCGCTCACGCGTTCGGCTAGGCAAGAGGGGACGTTGAAAACGAGGTTCGACCGATGCGCGTGATGATTCTGGGCGGCGACGGCTTCTGCGGCTGGCCCACGGCCCTGCACCTGTCGGCGCGCGGCTGGGAGGTGTTGATCGTCGACAACCTCAGCCGCCGCAACATCGACAATGAGCTGGAAATCCGCTCGCTGACCCCGATCCGCACCATGGGCGAGCGCATCGCCGCGTGGAAGGAGGTGTCGGGCCGCACCATCGATTTCGTCAATCTGACGGTCGGCAAGGAGTTCGACCGCCTGGTCGCCCTGATCAAGGATTGGGCGCCGGACAGCGTCGTCCATTTCGCCGAACAGCGCGCCGCCCCCTATTCGATGAAGTCGGCGCGGCACAAGATCTACACCGTCGACAACAATCTGAACGCCACCAACCACCTGCTGGCCGCCATCGTCGAAAGCGGCCGCGATGTCCACCTGGCCCACCTGGGGACCATGGGGGTCTACGGCTACACCACGGCGGGCCTGCGCATCCCCGAGGGCTATCTGAAGGTCACGGTCGATACCGACCACGGCCCGACCGAGCAGGAAATCCTGTTCCCGCCGAACCCCGGCAGCATCTATCACATGACCAAGACGCAGGACGCCCTGCTGTTCCAGTTCTACGCCAAGAACGATTCCTTGCGGATCACCGACCTGCATCAGGGCATCGTCTGGGGCGCCCAGACCGAGGAGACGAAGCAGGACGAGCGCCTGATCAATCGCTTCGACTACGACGGCGACTACGGCACGGTGCTCAATCGCTTCCTGATGCAGGGCGCGCTGGGCTATCCGCTCACGGTCCACGGCTCGGGCGGCCAGACGCGGGCCTTCATCCACATTCAGGATACGGTGCGCTGCGTCGAGCTGGCGCTGAACAATCCGCCCAAGCGCGGCGAGCGGGTCAAGATCCTCAACCAGATGACCGAGAGCCGCCGCGTGCGCGACCTGGCGCAGATGGTGGCCGAGATGACGGGCGCCCCGGTCCACAACGTCGCCAACCCGCGTCAGGAGGCCGACGAGAACGAACTGGTCGTCGCCAACGATCAGTTCCGCGAGCTGGGGCTCAAGCCCATCACCCTGGCCGAGGGGCTGATGGCCGACGTGACCGACATCGCCCGCCGCTACGCCGATCGCGCCGACCGCAGCAAAATCCCTTGCGTCACCGCCTGGAACGCCGGCCGCGCCGACGCCCTCCGCGACGAGGCTGAAACGGCCTTCGCCGCCGCCCCCGTCCGCATCCTGTCCGCCTGAGAAGCCGAAGCCTGATGACTGAACCCGCCGCCGCCCCGTCCCTGTTGGTCTTCGGCGGCGGCTATCTGGGACAGGCGGCGGGGCGCGAGGCCCTGCGGCGCGGCGGCCGGGCCTTCGCCACCTCGCGCGATCCCGAAACCCGTCAGGCGCTGGCGGCGCAGGGGATGACGCCGGTCGATCCGGCCGACGCCACGGCCCTGGGCGCGGCTCTGGCCGCCGCGCAGGCGGTGCTGATCACCACGCCGCCGGACGCCCACGGCTGCCCGGCGCTGCGCGCCCTGACGCCCCTGGCGGCTGACGCCTGGCCCGACTGGATCGGCTATGCCTCCTCCACCGCCGTCTACGGCGACCGGGCGGGCGGCTGGGCCTTCGAGGGCGATCCGCTGAACGCCGCCACGCTGGAAGGCGCCCGCCGCGCGCGGGTCGAGCGCGACTGGCTGGACGGCGCCCAGGGCATGGGGCTGACGCTGCAGGTCTTCCGCCTGCCCGGCTTCTACGGTCCCGGCCGCAGCGTCATCGACCGCCTGCGCGCCGGAACAGCGCGCCTGGTGAAAAAGCCCGGCCAGGTGTTCAACCGCATTCACGTGGACGACATCGTCTCGGGCCTGTTCGCCTCCATGGCCCGACCGCGCCCCGGCGGCGTCTACAATCTGACCGACGACGAACCGACCTCCGCCGACGTCGTCACCGCCTGGGCCGCCGAGCGCCTGGGCCTGCCGCGTCCGCCCGAAGTCGACTGGACCGCCCCCGAAGTCAGCGAGGCCATGCGCCGCTTCTACCTGGACTCCAAGCGCGTCTCCAACGCCCGCGCCAAGGCCGAACTGGGCTGGCGCCCACGCTATCCCTCCTACCGCGAAGGGCTGGAAGCGATCCTCGCCGAGGAACAGTCCTGACACACAAAAGGCGCGCCGACCGAAATCGACGCGCCTTCTTTCGCTCAAGCCGCGAGGGTCCGCGACCCGAGCATAGCGTCCCTTAGAAAGGCAATATGTTGCGCTGGCGGCTGTAGCTCATGGTGCCGACATTGGCGCCCAGGCGCACGCCGACGCCGGTGCGGATCGGGGCCAGGACGATGCCGTCGGCGCGCTGATAGTTCACGCCGAGACCCGCGATCAGATAGGCCGAGCCCTCGACGCCCGGATAGCGGCGATAGAGCATGTCGGGGTGATACAGGCCGTAGACCAGGGTGAAGACCCGGCTGGCGTTGCCCCCCCAGTCCCAGCCGATGGAGGCGCCCTGCCAGAACACCTCCTGCGAGGCCGACAGGTCCTTCATGTGCAGGGCGCCGCGACCATAGCGCAGGCCGGCCACGACGGCGCCTGCGCCCTCTTCGCCGGCGATATAGGCGGTTGGGCGGTCGCCCTGTTCGGCGAAGATGCGCTCGATGGCGCCGCCCACGGCCTCGGCCGCGATGCCCAGCTCGCGCGACCCGGCGGCGACCAGCTCGTCGAAGGTATAGGCCTGGGCGTTGTTGTCGGAGGCGATCGGATAGTTGGGATCGGCCGGCGGGCGGCTGGCGCAGGCGCCCAGGCCGGCGGGCAGGGCGCCGGCGGCGGCGAGGCCGAGGCTGGTGCGGATCAGTTGGCGGCGGTGCATGGTCGAGGCTCCCGGCTAAGGACGGTCCGCCCGTCGTCGCGGGCTTGGCCTACCGTCCGTGCCTTTTACGGCAGCCTTGGGGCTTTAAGGTTAACCGAAGATTGCTTGGCCGCAGAAGTTCCGGCGGCCCGTGTCTCAGGCCGCCGGATTTATCTGTCTTCAGGCGCGCAGCGTTCCGCCCGCCTTGGCGGCGGCGGCCTTGACCTTATCCATCAGAGCCTCGATCTCGGCCTCCGTCAGGGTGGCGGCGCGAGGCTGGATCTCGACCTCGATGGCCACCGACTTCTGGCCTTCCGGCACGCCCTGGCCGCGATAGACGTCGAACACGCGGACATCGGCGATCAGCGCCTTGTCAGCGCCCGCCACGGCGCGGGTCAGGTCGCCCACAGCCTTGGCCTCGTCCATCAGGAAGGCGAAGTCGCGGGTCAGGGGCATCAGGTTCGGCAGATCCGCCGCGCCGCGCGCCTTGCCGCCCTTGCCGCGAGGCTCGGGCACGGAATCGAGCACGATCTCGAACGCCAGCATGGGCCCGTCCGCGTCCAGCGCCTTCAGCACGCGCGGGTGCAGGGCGCCGAACTCGACGATGACGTTCTTGGGTCCCAGTTGCAGCCGGGCCGACCGGCCCGGGTGCCACCAGTCGCGGTTCGACCCTTGCGCCAGCTGCAGGGAGCCGACCGGGGCGCCGATCTCCTCCAGCACGGCCAGCAGGTCGCCCTTCAAGGCGAACAGGGGGTCTTCATCCGCTCCGCCCCAGTGCCGGTCGGCGTGCGGCGCGACCAACCCGGCGATGACCGTGCGCTGGCCGTTCGGCTGATCGTCCAGATAGATGGGGCCGATCTCGAACAGGGCGACGTCGGCGTGGCCGCGCGCGGCGTTGCGCGCCGCCGCCTGGATCAGGTTCGGCAGGGCCGAGGGCCGCATGCAGTCCAGATCAGCCGCGATGGGGTTTTCCAGCACCAGGCGCTCGTCGCCGCCGCCGAACAGGGCCGCGATCGACTGTTTGGTGAAGGACCAGGTGACGGCCTCGGCATAGCCCAGGGCCGCCAGGGCGCGGCGGGCCGTGCGCACGCGCGCCTGACGCGGGCTGAGCACCCCGCCCGGGGCCGGGGCGACGGGCGGCAAGGGCGTGTCGGGCAGGGCGGCGTAGCCCTCGATGCGGGCGACCTCTTCGACCAGATCGGCCGGGCCTTCGACGTCGCGTCGCCAGGACGGCGGCGTCACCGACCAGGGCGAACCGCGCATGACGGTGAAGCCCAGGGCGAACAGGATCTCGAAGATCCGGTCGTCGCTGAGGTCCATGCCCGACAGGCGCTTCACATAGGACGGATCAAAGGCGAAGGCGGCCGGGGCGGCCGGAGCCTCGCCCGCCACCGTGACCGTCGACGGTTCGCCGCCGCACAGGTCGAGGATCAGTTGCGTCGCCAGCTCCAGCCCCGGCACGACCGAGGCCGTGTCGACGCCGCGCGCAAAGCGGTACTGGGCGTCCGAGTTGATCCCCAGCGAGCGCCCGGTCTGGGCCGTGGCGATGGGGTCGAACCAGGCGCTTTCAACGAAGACGTCGACCGTGTCGTCCGAGCACCCCGTCGAGACGCCGCCCATGACGCCGCCCAGGCCGATGGCGCGCTGGCCCCCGGCGTCGGCGATGACGCAGTCGGCGGCGCCCGGCGCATAGGTCTTGCCGTCCAGCGCCTCGATCTGATCAGCCTCGCCGCGACCGGCGCGCACGACGATCCCCTCGCCCGACAGGCTCGCCAGGTCATAGACGTGCAGCGGCCGCGCGCGGTCGTAGGAAATCAGGTTGGTGATGTCGACGAGGCGGTTGATCGGACGCAGGCCGATGGCCGTCAGCCGCTGTTGCAGCCACTGCGGCGACGGGCCGTTCCGCACGCCCCGGATCACGCGACCGGCGAAGACCGGGCACAGTTCGGGCGCCTCCAGCGTCACCGAGACGGGGCTGTTGAAAGCCCCGGCGACCGGCGCGATCTCCGGCGTCGTCAGCTTGCCCAGCCCGGCGGCGGCCAGGTCGCGGGCGATGCCCGCCACGCCCAGCCAGTCGGGACGGTTCGGCGTCACCTCGAAGTCGATGACCGGCTCGGCGCCGAAGACGCCCGCAGCAGGCGCGCCGACCTGCAGGTCGTCGGACAGCTCCAGAATGCCGTCGCTGTCGTCCGCCAGTTCCAGCTCGGCGGCCGAGCACAGCATGCCGTTGGACACCACGCCGCGCACCGGCTTCTCGACCAGGGTCACGCCCAGACCCGGCACATAGGCGCCGATGGGGGCGTAGATGGTGGTCAGCCCGGCCCGCGCGTTGGGCGCCCCGCAGACGATCTCCTTCAGGCCGTCCACGGTCTCGACCTGACAGACCTGCAGGCGGTCGGCGTTTGGATGACGCTCGGCGGAGACGATCTTGGCGACCGTGAAGGGGGCCAGGGCGGCGATGGGGTCGTGGACCTCCTCGACCTCCAGCCCGGCCATGGTCATGGCCTCGGCGACCTGATCGACCTGCGCCTCGGTATCGAGGTGGGCCTTCAGCCAGGAAAGCGTGAACTTCATTGGGCCGATCCTGACTGGGACAGCGCCGCTGCCATATTGTCGAGGAACTCAGACGGGCCGGTGAAGCCAACGCCCAGGAAGTTGCAGTTGATGAACTGGCAGTTCTTGAACGGGATCGGCCCGGTGACGCGCTGCGGACCCATCGGCGTCAGCATCAGGTTGCGCGGATCGCCCTTGGCGTCGCCCATGTTGCAGCCGTCGAAATTGCAGCCTTCCAGCGGCAGCAGGACGGCCGGCCCTTCCATCAGACAGTTCTCAAAGCGACGGTTCTCGATGACGGGCAGGCCGGCGCGCGCCGTCTCCATGAACAGCTGGGGCAGCCACACGTTCTTGCCGACATAGGTGGGGCCGGGGCCGAGCGCTTCGAGGGTGATGGGAGTGTCAGTCATGAGAATCTTTCAAAGAACACTGAAGGGGGCGAGCGGCGCCGCTCCCGGCGCCCGCAGGCGTCACCCCTTGGCTTGCGCCTCGGCGCGGGCGCTCAGCAGGCCCCGCTCCAGTTCGTCCAGCGCCTCCTTGGCGCCGGTGAAGGCCACCTGCACGAAGCGGCAGCGCACGAAGCGGCAGTTGGACATGCCGATCGCGCCGGCGATCATGGAGCCGCGCGGGTCCAGCAACAGGGTGCGCGGGTCCTCGGCCACGCCCATGTTGCAGCCGTCGAAGGTGGTGCCGTTCATGATCGCCATCACCGCCGGGCCCTCGATCAGGCATTCGGTGAAGGTCTTGCCGTCGATGAAGACCTGTCCGGCGTTCATGTGATGGACGGCCAGGGACGGCAGCCAGACGGCTTCCTTCTCAAACGTGGTGCGGGCGACGATCTCGCGGCCCAGTTTTTCATCGGGCGACATCTCGGTCTGGTCGGTCATGGGCGTGTTCCAGTTCAGCTGAGGCCCGACGCCGGATTCGGCGCGGCGAAGGCGGAGAAGCCGTAGTGCGCCAGCCAGCGCGTATCGGCCTCGAACATGGGGCGCAGGTCCGGCACCCCGTATTTCAGCATGGCCAGGCGATCAACGCCCATGCCGAAGGCGAAGCCCTGATACTCGTCCGGGTCGATGCCGCAGTTGCGCAGCACGTTCGGGTGCACCATGCCGCAGCCCAGAATCTCCAGCCAGTCCTCGCCCTCGTTCAGGGTCAGCTTGCCGCCCGAGCGGTCGCAGCGGATGTCCATCTCGGCCGAGGGCTCGGTGAAGGGGAAGTGGTGCGGGCGGAAACGGGCGTGCACGTCGTCCAGCTCGAAGAAGCGGGCGATGAAGGTCTCCAGCGTCGTTTTCAGGTGGCCCATGTGGATGTCGCGGTCGATCACCAGGCCTTCGATCTGGTGGAACATCGGCGTGTGGGTCGCGTCGCTGTCCTTACGGAAGGTGCGGCCCGGCGCGATGATGCGGATCGGCGGCTTCTGCGACATCATGGTGCGGACCTGCACCGGGCTGGTGTGGGTGCGCAGCACCTTGCGCTCGCCCGTTTCCGGGTCGGGCTTCAGGAAGAAGGTGTCGTGCATCTCGCGCGCCGGATGCTTGGGCGGGAAGTTCAGGGCCGTGAAGTTGTGGAAGTCGTCCTCGATGTCCGGCCCCTCGGCGACCGAGAAGCCCATGTCGGCGAAGACGGCGACCATCTCGTCCATGACCTGCATGGTCGGGTGCACCCCGCCCTTGCGTCGAGGGCGGCTGGGCAGGGTCAGGTCGACGCGTTCGGCCAGCAGGCGAGCGTCCAGTTCGGCGGCTTCCAGCTCGGCCTTACGGGCGCTCAGGGCCGACGACACCCGGTCGCGCAGGCCGTTGATGACGGGGCCGCGCTCGCGGCGCTCATCCGGGCTCAGCGCCCCCATGCCTTTCAGCAGGCCCGAGATCGAGCCGGACTTGCCGAGGGCGGCGACGCGGATGTCCTCCAGACCCGCCACGCTCTCGGCCGAGCCGATGGCGTTGATGAGGTCCAGTTCCAGTTGAGCGAGATCGGTCATGGGGGTTCGTCTAGCCGTTAGGAACGAAAGCAAAAAGCCCCCCGGCGCGAACCGGAGGGCTTTTGCTTCATCCCGTGAGGGAGAAAGGCTTAAGCGAGGGCCGCGCGAACCTTGTCGGCGATGCCCTTGAAGCCGGCTTCATCGGCGGCGATGGCGGCTAGGACCTTGCGGTCCAGTTCGATGCCCGCCTTGTTCAGGCCGTGCATGAACTGCGAGTAGGTGAAGCCTTCGGTGCGGGCCGCGGCGTTGATGCGCTGGATCCACAGAGCGCGGAACGAGCGCTTCTTGTTGCGACGGTCGCGGTAGGCGTACTGACCGGCGCGATCCACCGCGGCCTTGGCGGCGCGGATGGTGTTCTTGCGGCGGCCGTAGAAGCCCTTGGCCTGCTTCAGGATCTTCTTGTGCTTGGCGTGGGCGGTGACGCCCCGGGTGACGCGAGCCATTGTAAATTTCCCTTCGGGAAGCCTCTGACGTTCGCCGCGCGGCGGCTCACTGCATGAGAGGCTTTAGTTCAAATTCTAAGCGGTTGAGAGATCGTGTCTGCGTGCGCCGATCAGGCGTACGGCATGTAGGACTTGATCTTCTTGGCGTCGGCGTCGGCCATGACCGAAGTGCCGCGGTTCTGGCGGATGTACTTCGAGTTGTGGCTGATCAGGCGGTGGCGCTTGCCGGCCACGCCAGCCTTGACCTTGCCCGTCGCGGTGAATTTGAAGCGCTTCTTGGCGCCCGACTTCGTCTTCAGCTTCGGCATTTTCACTCTCTGTCTTTTAGAGGGCTACCGCTCTTCGAGCTACTTGAGCCCGACCAGCGCCAGCCTGATTCAAGACCGCCCAGGCATGCCTGTTCGCCCGGCGGTCCGGTACGCGAAGGCGCGGCTTTTACGCCAAGAGCCGCGCAGAGGCAAGAAGAGTCCGCGCTGGCCTTGTCACGCCCGGGCCGAACGACGGCGCACGGCGCGCCCGGCGTTGATCGCCATGGCCGCTGCGGGAAGGGTCAGAGCGGCGCCGACCAGGAAGGGCCAGTCCGGCCCGACCGCCGAATACAGCACCCCGGCGACGATGGGGCCGACGATCCGCGCCATCGAGCCCGCCGCCATGTTCAGCCCCAGCATGGCGCCTTGCCGGTCCGGCGGCGACGAACGGCTGATCAGAGCCGAGATGTTGGGCATGGCCAGCGACATGCCGCATGCGCCGATCCCCATGATGACCGGAATGATCCAGCCGGCGACCAGCGGGAGGCTGAACAGGCCCAGGTCGATCCGCCCCGCCGGGAACCAGGCGACCGGCGCGGCCACCTGAAGCACCAACGACAGGCCGAACAGCAGCATCCCGGCCGCCAGCACCCGCGCCTCGCCGAAGCGCCGCGCCAGCCGCCCGGCCACCAGTCCCTGGTTCACCGCCGAGATCAGCCCCACGATCATGAAGCTGAGCCCCACCTCGCGCGCCGTCCAGGCGTAGCGCTGCTCGGCCCACAGGCCGAAGGCGGCCTCCATCGCCGAAAAGCCCGCCAGATAGATCAGGCTGACCACCAGGACGCGCGAGATCACCTCATCGGTGCGGGCGAAGCTGACGCCCGACAGGAATGCCGGACGCGGCGCCGCCGGATCCGTCCGCGTGCGGCTCTCGCGCAGGAAGAACATCACGCCCAGCGCCGCCAGCACGGCAGCGCCCGAGGCGGCGAAGATCGGCAGTTGATAGCCGACATGGCCCATCTGCGGCTGGACCAGCAGCCCGCCCAAGCCTGGCCCGACGATGAAGCCCAGACCAAAGGCGGCGCCGATCATCCCCATGCGTCCGGCCCGGCGCTCGGGCGGGGTGACATCGGCGATATAACCCTGGACCGTCGAGATATTGCCCGCGCCCAGCCCAGTGAACAGCCGCACCAGGATCGCCGCCCAGATGGTCGGCGCAAACGCCAGCAACAGATAGCCCAGGGCGTTGGCCGCCAAGGTGACCAGCAGCACCGGCTTGCGCCCGATCCGGTCCGACAGCCGCCCCCAGAAGGGCTCGGCGAAGAACTGACCCAGGGAATAGGCCGAGAACATCAGGGTGATCTGCCACGGCTCGGCCTGCAGGCTCTGGGCGAAGAACGGCAGCAGGGGCACCACCAGGCCGAACCCGACCAGATTGATGAAGACCACCGCGAACAGAACCGCCAGGGTCGGAGCGCCCCCGCCGGGAGCCTTGATCGTCTGCGCCGTCATTCGTGTTTTTCCCGCCGGATAGTAAGACGCCCCGGCCGCTAGGCCGGGGCGTCCATAGTCTTGTCGTTCAGTGCGCGATCAGCGCGGCGCCAGGATCATGATCATTTGGCGGCCTTCCATCTTGGGATGGAACTCGACCTTGGCCTCTTCCTCGAAATCGGCCTGGACCTTGTGCATCAGCTTCATGCCCAGTTCGGGGTGGGCCATTTCGCGGCCCCGGAAGCGGATGGTCACCTTGACCTTGTCGCCGTCGTCGAAGAAGCGATGCATGGCCTTGGCCTTCACATCGTAATCGTGGCTGTCGATGTTCGGGCGGAGCTTGATTTCCTTCAGCTCGACGACCTTCTGACGCTTGCGCGCCTCAGCCTTCTTTTTCTGTTCTTGGAAACGATGCTTGCCGTAGTCGAGAATCTTGCACACCGGCGTTTCGGCGTTGGCGACGATCTGAACCAGGTCCAGGCCAGCCTCTTCGGCGGCCTCAAGCGCGGCGGACAAAGGCATGACGCCCTGTTTTTCCCCATTCTGGTCGATGAGCAGAACGCGGGCGGCGCGGATATCCTGGTTGATGGGCGGCCCGTCCTTTACGGGCGGCGCTTGCATGGGACGGCGAATGGGCGTCGTTTCCTTATGTGATCAGAAGATAGGCGAAATGAGCGGACGAAGGCGGACGGCGCCAGGCGCCATTCTCTTCGAGCGCCGCGAATATGGCGATAGAAGGCCCGGATTTCAAGGCTTCTCGGGGTTAAACCCGTTCGCGACATAGGCGTCGTGCAGCGCCAGCACCCCATCGAACACATGATCAACGCTCAGGTCCTCGATCGGGGCGAACTGGCCGCGCGTCTCGTTCGAGGCCACGGTGCGCGTCTTCGGCCCCCAGGGTCCATAGAGCCACCACTCGGTCGGACCGAACAGGCCCAGCGTCGGCCGCCCCAGCGCCGCCGAGACATGCATCAGGCCGCTGTCGTTGCCGACAAACAGGGTCGCGCGGTCGATGGCGGCGGCCGAGCACAGGATGTCGCCCTTGCCCACGCAGTCGATGCCGCGCGGTCCCGCCGCCTCCAGCGCCGGGGTGGCGGGCGGTCGGTCGCCGGGGCCGCCGACCGGCATGAAGCGCCAACCGTCAAAGCGCGGCTCGGCCTTCAGCTTCTCCACCAGCTGGCCCCAGCGCTCGGCGGGCCACGACTTGCCGGGCTGGTGCGCGATGGGGGCGAGCGCGATGATCGGGCCGGGACCGGCGCCGCCTGCCAGCTGCGGGTCGATGACGGCGGCGGCCTCGGCCCGCGCCTGATCGTCGAGGAAGATTTCCGGGTCCAGCGGCGTGGACGAGCCCATCAGGGCCGACACCATCTCGACCTTGCGCAGGCCGGTCTCCCAGCGGCGGGTGTAGACGATGCGGCGCTTGGCCGGGATCAGATAGGCGAGCGCCGAGCCGCGGATGTCCACGACCATGTCCCACTGCGTGCCGCGCACCTGTTTCCACAGATCGAGCCAGTGTCCGGCGGCCTTCTTCTTGTCGAGGATGATGACGCGCTCGACGTTCGGGGCCGAACGGAAGAAGGGCGCGGGCGGCCGGCCGCAGGCGACGGTGATCTGAACCCCCGGAAGCTGGCGCGCGATCTCGCGGATCACGCCCGAGGAGATGACGCAGTCGCCGATCCGGTTGGAGCTGACGAACAGGGCTTTGGGAGCAGACAAGCGGGCGCCTCGCGGCCTCTGTGAACAATCGTCGTCTCTGCTAAAGCCATTCCGCGAGGAATGACAGTCCGAGGAGTTTCCATGTCCGACTTCGACACGCTGGCCCGCCCCGACGGCGAGACCCTGGCCTATAAGGCGGTCACGGGCGACGGCCCGACGGTCATCTGGATCGGCGGCTTCCGCTCGGACATGGAGGGAACCAAGGCCCTGGCGCTGGACGCCGCCGCCCGCGAGCGCGGCTGGAACTACGTCCGCTACGACCACTTCGCCCACGGCGTGTCTTCCGGCGACTGGAAACAGGCCACCATCGGCCGCTGGCGCGAGGACGCGATCGCCCTGATCGACAGTCTTGAGGGGCCGGTGATCCCGGTCGGCTCGTCCATGGGCGGCTGGGTGGCGCTGTTGGCGACGCTGGCGAGGCCGCAGCGGGTCAAGGGGGTGGTGCTGGTCAACCCGGCGCAGGACTTCACCGAAAAGCTGATGTGGCCGGGGCTGGCCGACCACGAACGCCAGGCCATCCTGCGCGACGGCGAGACGGTCATCACAGAAGAAGGCCTCGGCTCCTACGTCCTGACCCGGCGGATGTTCGAGGAGGCCCGCGACTGGCTGCTGCTGGACGGGCGCATCGACATCACCGCCCCGGTGCACGTGCTGCAGGGCCGCGCCGACGACGTCGTGCCATGGCGCCATCAGGTCGAGCTGGCCGAACGCCTGAGCGGCGGCGACCTGCGGCTCGACCTGATCGAAGGCGGCGACCACCGCCTGTCGAGCCCGGCGGAGCTGGAGCGGTTGGTCGACGCGGTGGAGGCGATGCGGGGCTGATTTCCTCCCCATGCAATGGGGAGGGGGACCGCGTAGCGGTGGAGGGGCCTCGGCCAGCAGAACCAGACGGCCCCTCCGTCTCGGCGGCTGCGCCGCCGATCCACCTCCCCACGACGTGGGGAGGAGAAGCTCAGGCCGTCACAGAATAAACCGGCTGAGATCCACGTTCTTGGCCAGGTCGCCGACCTTTTCGCGCACCTTGTCGCCGTCGAAGGTTAGGGTCTGGCCGGACAGGTCGGAGGCCTTGAAGCTGGTCTCTTCCAGCACCCGCTCCATCACCGTCTGAAGACGGCGCGCGCCGATGTTCTCGACGGTGGAGTTGGCGGCTACGGCGGCGTCGGCCATGGCCTCCACGGCATCGTCGGTGAAGACCAGCTCGACCCCTTCGGTCGCCAGCAGGGCCTGGTTCTGACGGATCAGATTGGCCTCGGGCTCGGTCAGGATGCGCTTGAAGTCGTCGCGGGTCAGGGCCTTCAGCTCGACCCGGATCGGCAGACGGCCCTGAAGCTCCGGCAGCAGGTCCGACGGCTTGGCGACGTGGAAGGCGCCCGAGGCGATGAACAGCACATGGTCGGTCTTCACCGGCCCGTATTTGGTCGAGACGGTCGTGCCCTCGATCAGGGGCAGCAGGTCGCGCTGCACCCCTTCGCGCGACACGTCGGCGCCGCCGCCGCGATCCTGACGCGCGGCGACCTTGTCGATCTCGTCCAGGAAAACGATGCCTTCGTTCTCGGCCAGCAACAGGGCCTCCTTGGTCAGGCTTTCCTGATCCAGCAGCTTGTCGCTCTCCTCGGTGACGAGGGGAGTCAGGGCGTCCTTGACGGCCAGCTTGACCGTCTTGGTGCGGGCGCCGCCCATCTTGCCCAGCATCTCCGACAGGTTCAGCAGGCCGACGTTGCCGCCGCCCGGCACGTCCAACCCCTGCAGCGGCGAGGCGGTGTCGGCCAAGGCGATCTCGATCTCCTTGTCGTCCAGTTCCCCCGCGCGCAGCTTCTTGCGGAAGGCCTCGCGCGTGGCGGGCTGCGAACCGGGCCCGACCAGGGCGTCGAGGATGCGCTCCTCAGCCATCCCCTCGGCCCTGGCCTTGACGCCCGAGCGGCGCTTGTCGCGCACCATGACGAGCGCGCTTTCGACCAGATCGCGCATGATCTGATCGACGTCGCGGCCGACATAGCCGACCTCGGTGAACTTGGTCGCCTCGACCTTGAGGAAGGGCGAGCCCGCCAGCCGCGCCAGACGCCGGGCGATCTCGGTCTTGCCCACGCCCGTCGGGCCGATCATCAGGATGTTCTTGGGCGTGACCTCGTCGCGCAGGTCGTCGGGCACGCGCTTGCGGCGCCAGCGGTTGCGCAGGGCCACGGCCACGGCGCGCTTGGCGTCGTCCTGACCGACGATGAAGCGGTCCAGTTCAGAGACGATTTCGCGGGGAGAAAGGTCGGTCATGGTTCAGACGGTCCAGAAATACGCACATCAGGCGCTCAAGCAGCAAGCCGCCGCGCGGCGAGCGGTAGCGCCCTACAGACTTTCAATGGTCAGATTGCCGTTGGTGTAGACGCAGATATCAGCGGCGATCTTCATGGCCTTGCGGGCGATCTGCTCGGCGTCCAGCTCGCTGTTCTCGTCGATCAGGGCGCGCGCGGCGGCCAAGGCATAGTTGCCGCCCGAGCCGACGGCGGCCACGCCGTATTCCGGCTCCAGCACGTCGCCGACGCCGGTGACAGTGAGTATCTGGGATTTGTCGGCGACCAGCAGCATGGCCTCCAGCCGGCGCAGATAGCGGTCGGTGCGCCAGTCCTTGGCCAGCTCGACACAGGCCCGCGCCAACTGGTCCGGATACTGCTCCAGCTTGGCCTCCAGACGCTCGATCAGGGTCAGGGCGTCGGCCGTGGCCCCGGCGAAGCCCGCCAGCACCTTGCCGTTCGCCAAAGTCCGCACCTTGCGCGCCGCGCCCTTGACGATGGTCGGTCCCATCGAGACCTGGCCGTCGCCGGCGATGACGGTGCGGCCGTTCTTGCGCACCGCCAGGATGGTGGTGCCGTGCCAGTCGGGAAAGTTCGAAGCGGTCGTGTTCATGGCGGGTCAGATGGCGAGGAACCGGCGTCGCCGCAAGACGACCCGGCGCCGCAGAGAACCGCTCGCCATGCTCATGGCTCCGCTTGCCTCTGGCGCGCCCGCGTGACAGGAGCCCCTCCCCGCACGCGATCACCTGAGTCCGTCTTGCCCCTGCACCGCGCCATCTACGTCAGCGACGCCGTCGGCGACGCCGCGACGAGCCTGCTGGTTCTCGCCGAAATTCTCGGCGCCTCGATCAGAAACAATCGCCGGGACCGCGTCACGGGGGTGCTGATGCGCCACGACGGCCGCTTCCTTCAGGCCATCGAAGGACGCCGCGCCGATGTGGACAGGCTGATGGACCGGCTGCGCGCCGACCCGCGCCATGAGAACATCCGCCTGCTGTCGGACCAGAACACCACAGTGCGCCTGTTCGAGGAGTGGCCGATGACGCTGGTTGAGATGCCTCGTCCCGTCTGGCCGCACATAAGCCGCCCCTCCCTGGATCAGTTGAGCGCGGCCCAGGCCGAAGCCTTGCTGGTCACGGCGTCGCAGGTCCTGGCGCTTCCCGCCTGACGCATCGGCCGGACTGCGCTAGACAGTCCGGCGTGACCCAGCCTTCCGCCCCCGCCGCCCCGGTTCGCTTTTCCGACGAAGAGGTCGAGCGTTACGCCCGCCAGCTGGTGCTGTCCGAGATCGGCGGCCCCGGCCAGCAGGCGCTGAAGCGCGCCCGCGTGCTTATCGTCGGCATGGGCGGGGTGGGCAACCCGGCCGCCCTCTATCTGGCCGCCGCCGGCGTGGGCACGCTGGGGCTGATTGACGACGATACGGTGGCCCTGTCCAACCTGCAGCGCCAGATCGCCTTCACTGCCGACGACCCCGACCGCGCCAAGGTCGAGGCGGGCGCCGAACGCCTCAACGCCCTGAACCCGCACGTCACGGTCCGGACCTTCAATCAGCGCGTCACGCCCGACAGCGCGGCGGTCCTGATGCAGGACTTCGACCTGGCGCTGGACGGGACCGACGATTTCGAGACGCGTCTGGCCGTCAACGCCGCCTGCGTGGCCGCGGGCAAGCCGCTGGTGTCGGGCGCCCTGGGCCGCTGGTCGGGGCAGGTGTCGGTGTTCGAGGGACGTCCCTGCTATCAGTGCCTGGTGTCCGAGGTTCCGCCCGACGCGGAGACCTGCGCCCGCGTCGGCGTGGTCGGCGCCCTGGCGGGCGTCATCGGGGCGATGGCGGCGCTGGAGGCGATCAAGCTGATCACCGGGGCGGGCGAACCGCTGACCGGCCGCCTGATGCTCTATGACGGGCTGGCCGGAACCAGCCGGGTGGCGAAGATCGCCGCCGACCCCGCCTGCCCGGTGTGCGGGTCAGGTCACGCCTAAACACTGGTCCTGAGCGAATATCTGAGTTGAGTTGGACCTGCGTCCAACTCAACCGATTTCGCTCTAGAGCATCGCCGGAATGACCCGATCCGGCGGGCGGTGGCCGTTCTGATAGGTCATGATGTTGGCGATGACGCGGTCGCCCATGTCCTGGCGCGCCTCGATGGTGGCCGAGCCCAGGTGAGGCAGCAGCACCACGTTCGGGCGGCCGATCAGGCCGGGGTGGACCTTCGGCTCGTGCTCGAACACGTCCAGACCGACGCCGAACAGGGCGCGGCGGTCCAGCGCCTCGACCAGGGCCGCCTCGTCGATCAGTTCGCCGCGCGCGGTGTTGACCACGATGGCGTGCGGCTGAAGCCGGGCCAGACGCTCGGCCGACAGAAGGTGGTGCGTCTCCTTCGTCGCCGGGCAGTTCAGCGAGATGACGTCCATCCGCGCCAGCATCTGGTCCAAATCGTCCCACCAGGTCGCGCCCAGCTCTTCGGCGATCATGTCCGGGACGGGTTTGCGGTTGTGATAGTGGACCTGCATGCCGAAGGCCTTGGCCCGGCGGGCCAGGGCCTGGCCGATGCGGCCCATGCCGACGATGCCCAGACGCTTGCCCCACAGTTTGCGGCCGCACATCCAGGTCGGGCTCCAGCCCTCGAAGCGCCCGGCCTCGACGACGGCGGCGCCTTCGACGATGCGGCGGCTGACCGCCAGGATCAGGCTCATGCCCAGGTCGGCCGTGTCCTCGGTCAGGACGCCGGGCGTGTTGGTGACGATGATCCCGCGCCCGACGGCGGCGTCGATGTCGATATGGTCCACGCCCGCGCCGAAGTTGGCGATCATCTTCAGCTGCTCGCCCGCGCCTGCGATCAGTTCGGCGTCCAGCTGGTCGGTGATGGTCGGCGCCAGCACCTCGGCCCGCTGCAGGGCGGCGGCCAGTTCGTCGCGCGACATCGGCCGGTCGGTCAGGTTCAGCTCGGCGTCGAAAAGTTCGCGCATCCGCGTCTCAACGGCGTCAGGCAGGCGTCTGGTTAATACGACCTTAAGCTTGCGAGCGGACATAGGGGACCTGGGTTTTCCACGGGCGGCGCCCGTTCGGAACGGGTCGATATTCGGTGTCTAGCAAAGCTGCGGTCAGGAACAAAAGGGCGCCTCGCGTCGCGGCCCTCGCCGCTGTCCTGGTGACCGGCGTTCTGCTGTCGGCGGGCGCCACCATGCCGGACGGCCGCCCCACCCCGACCGGGCTGGAGGTGCCGCGCTGGGTGACGCTGAAATCCTCGCAGGTGCGGGCGCGCCAGGGGCCGGGCCTCGACTACCGCATTCTGTGGGAATACCGCGCCGCCGGCCTGCCGGTGCAGGTGATCGCCGAGACGCGCGAGTGGCGAAAGATCTGCGACCCCGACGGCTCGGTGGCCTGGATCCACCGCACCGTCGCCTCGGGCCGCCGCAGCGTGTTCAACCGTTCGGACGAGGCTGTGCCCATCCGATCGGGCCGGTCGGAAACCGCCTCGGTCCGCGCCCTGCTGTCGCCGCACGCCCTGGTGTCGCTGGACGAGTGCGAGGACGGCTGGTGCCGCGTGCGGGCGCGCAAGCTGCGCGGCTGGGTGCAGCAAAGGGCCGTCTTCGGCGCCCAGGAACGCGCCCTGTGCAACGCCGCCCGCCCCGCCGGAACCGGCCGCGCCTCCTGATCCCCATATCGACGGCACGGTTGAGCGCGGCCTTCGGGTCGTGTAACCCGCCAGCAACACCTTTCGGAGCTGATCAATCTTGAGCCAGTCGTCGCAATATCCGTCGTCGTTCGATCACGAAGGCCTGCTGGCCTCGGGCCGGGGCGAGCTGTTCGGTCCGGGCAACGCCCAGCTGCCGGCGCCGCCGATGCTGATGTTCGACCGCATCAAGACCATCACCGCCGACGGCGGCGACTACGGCAAGGGCTATGTCGAGGCCGAACTCGACATCAACCCGGACCTCTGGTTCTTCCAGTGCCACTTCATCGGCGATCCGGTCATGCCGGGCTGCCTGGGCCTGGACGCCATGTGGCAGCTGGTCGGCTTCTACCTGGGCTGGATCGGCGGCCCCGGCAAGGGTCGGGCGCTGGGCGTCGGCGAGGTGAAGTTCACCGGCCAGGTGACCCCCGACGTCAAGAAGGTGGTCTATAAGGTCCACCTGAAGCGCGTCATCAACCGCAAGCTGGTCATGGGCATCGCCGACGGCGTGCTCGAAGCGGACGGCGAGGTCATCTATACTTGCGCGGATATGCGCGTCGGCCTGTTCGGCGGCGCGGCTCCGGTGGAACCGAGCGCCGCCTGACCCCACTTGATGGACAGCCGCGGCCCACGCGGCGTCCGCAGACTTTGTAGGATTGGAAACACCATGCGGCGTGTCGTCGTCACCGGACTGGGCATCGTCTCCTCCATCGGCACCGGCCAAGACGAGGTCGCGGCCTCGCTGCGCAACGCCAAGTCGGGCGTCCAGCACGCCGCCGACCACGCCAGATACGGCTTCCGCTCCCAGGTCTGGGCGCCGCCCGCCCTGGGTCATACGGCCGAGGACTGGGCGCCGCTGGTCGACCGCCGCGCCGCCCGTTTCCTGGCCAACGGGACGGCTTGGGCGCACATCGCCTTTGAAGAAGCCCTGAAGGACAGCGGCCTGAGCGCCGACGAGATCAAGGACGAGCGCATCGGCCTGATCGTCGGCGAGGGCGGCCCCTCGACCCAGGTCATCCTGCAGGCGGCCCAGACGACCGTCGAAAAGGGCTCGCCCAAGCGCGTCGGCCCCTTCGCCGTGCCCAAGGCGATGGCGTCCGGCCCCTCGGCCGTGCTGGCCACCTGGTTCGAGCTGAAGGGCATCAACTATTCGATCAGCTCGGCCTGCGCGACCAGCGCCCACTGCATCGGCGCGGCCGCCGAGCAGATCGCCTGGGGCAAGCAGGACGTGGTCTTCGCCGGCGGCTGCGAGGATATCGACTGGTCCATGTCGAACATGTTCGACGCCATGGGCGCCATGTCCTCCAACTTCAACGACACGCCCGCCAAGGCCAGCCGCGCCTATGACACGACCCGCGACGGCTTCGTCATCGCCGGCGGCGCCGGCATCGTCGTGCTGGAAGAATACGAACGCGCCGTGGCGCGCGGCGCGACCATCTACGCCGAAGTCACCGGCTACGGCGCCAACTCGGACGGCTACGACATGGTGGCCCCCTCGGGCGAAGGCGCCGAGCGCTGCATGAAGATCGCGCTGGAAATGGCCGGCAATCCCAAGATCGACTACCTGAATCCGCACGGCACCTCCACGCCGGTCGGCGACAGCAAGGAGATGGGCGCGGTCCGCAACGTCTTCGGCGACGACCTGCCGATGATTTCCTCGACCAAGTCGCTGACGGGCCACTCGCTGGGCGCAGCGGGCGCGCAGGAGGCCATCTACTGCCTGCTGATGATGAAGCACGGCTTTGCGGCCGAGAGCGCCCACATCGAAAACCTGGACCCTGAGTTCGAGGGCATGCCGATCCTGCGCCAGCGCCACGACGGCGAGCTGAAGCACGTCATGTCCAACAGCTTCGGCTTCGGCGGCACCAACGCCTCGCTTATCCTCTCCAAGGTCTGATTTTCACCGATCGGAAAAATCTGAAGCGACACGAAAACGCCCCCATTCGGTCCTTCGTCCGCCCGGAAGGGCGCTCACAAAAGCAGCATCGGCCCGTCGGAGCCTGGAGAAGTCCCGGATCCTGAACAGCCCCCCCAGCCCCCCGGATTTTTCCGCGTAAAGGGCGTCGGCGGGTCGATGCTTCCTCCAAGCGACGCCCGCGCCTGCCTCCCCTCCCCCTCCCGGCAGCGCGGGCGTTTTGCTGTCTGCTTCCCCTCCGCGCAAAAGACTTCGCCCGCGCGACGACAAGGTCACGCGGGCGACGCCGTAGAGCTTCAGACGGCCCCGATCAGGCCGGAAGGTCGATCTCGACGCGTTCGTTGTCGCGCAGGACGATGATCGGCACGACCGCCTCGCCTGCGGCCTGAAGGCGCTGGGCCAAATCCTTCATGTCGGCGACCTCGACGCCGTCCGCCTGGACCACCACATCGCCGGCCTGGAACCCCGCCGCGGCGGCGGAAGACCCGGCCTCGACCACGGCGATCTGGGCCCCCCGGCCTGACGTGGGATTGCGCAGGGTCAGGCCGCGCGCGATGGCGGCCTGCGTCCCCAGACGCACGGCGGCCGGATCAGACGGCTCGACCGTCAGCTGGGTCGAGGCCTCGCGGCCGTCGCGCAGATAGACGACGGGCATCTGAGTGCCGGCCTGAGCGATGCCGACCGTGGCCTGAACCGACCCGGCGTTGGCCACGGGGCGGCCCTGGATGCGGGTCAGCACGTCCCCCGGCTTCAGCCCCGCCTGCTCGCCCGAGGAGCCCGGCTCGACATCATAGACCACGGCGCCGCGCACGATGTTGAGCCCGATCTCTCGCGCGCGCTCGGCCGTCAACGAGCCCAGGCCCAGACCGACGCGGCCGCGCTTGACCTCGCCCGAGGCGCGCAGCTGGTCGACCACGAACATCATGATGCGCGTCGGCACGGCGAAGGCGATGCCGTCGTTGCCGCCGCCGAAGCCGCCCGACAGGATGGCGGTGTTGATGCCGATCAGCCGTCCCCGGCTGTCCAGCAGCGGGCCGCCCGAATTGCCCGAGTTCACCGCCGCATCGGTCTGGATATAGTCTTCGATGGCGTCGCCCATGCCCGAGCGGTTCAGACCCGAGATGACGCCCATCGTCAGGGTCTGGTCCAACCCCAGCGGATAGCCGACGGCGAACGCCAAGTCGCCGCTGCGCAGGGTGTCGGAGTCCACCGTCGTCACCTGCGACAGGCCCGGGGCGTCGATCTTCAGCACGGCGATGTCGGTCGCCTTGTCGGCCCCGATCAGGGTGGCGTCGAACAAGCGCCCGTCGATCAGGTCGACGGTGAATTTCTGGCCGTTCTCGATGACGTGGTGGTTGGTGACGATGATGCCTTCGCGCGCGTCGATGATGACGCCCGATCCGCCCTGGGAGGGCTTGGGGTTGCGCGCCGAACTGGGACCGCGCGACTGGCCCAGGGTCGTC
Source organism: Brevundimonas naejangsanensis (assembly GCF_000635915.2). Classification (NCBI taxonomy): domain Bacteria; kingdom Pseudomonadati; phylum Pseudomonadota; class Alphaproteobacteria; order Caulobacterales; family Caulobacteraceae; genus Brevundimonas; species Brevundimonas naejangsanensis. Next base: position 2,700,220 of record NZ_CP015614.1, on the reverse strand, counting down.
ACCTGCACCACGGCGGGCAGGCTTTCCTCCAGCCCGGCGGCGAAGGTGAAGACGCCGCGCCGGGCGTCATAGGGCATGGCGGCGACCGGCGACTGCACCGCCGCGCCGGCGGCCGTCATGGGCGCCGCCTGGGCCATGCCGCTGACGCTGAAGATCGCCAGGGCGGCGCCGGCCAGCAGGCTGTGTTTGGTCATTCCGATTTCCTTCACGCGCCGACCGCCTTGGACCGACAGACTGCCGAGGACCGCCGCCCCGCAGGCGAGACAAACGCGCGACGACGGCAAAAGATCGGCCCGCCGCGCGTTTTCTGCAACGCTTGGATCAGAAGGCGGCTTCGCCGGTGATGGCGCGGCCCAGAATGAGGGCGTGGACGTCGTGGGCGCCTTCATAGGTGTTGACGGTTTCCAGGTTCATCGCGTGGCGCATGACGTGCAGTTCGCCGGTGATCCCGGCCCCGCCGTGCATGTCGCGAGCCTCGCGCGCGACGGCCAGGGCCTTGCCGCAGTTGTTGCGCTTCATCAGGCTGATGGCCTCCGGAACCCAGGCGCCCGTGTCCAGCAGGCGGCCCAAGGCATAGGCGCCTTCGAAGCCGAGGAAGATCTCGGTCTGCATGTCGGCCAGCTTCTTCTGCACCAGCTGGCGCGCCGACAGCGGGCGGCCGAACAGGGTGCGCTCGGCCACATAGTCGCGGCTGGCGTGGAAGCAGAACTCGGCGGCGCCCATCGCGCCCCAGGCGATGCCGAAACGCGCCTTGTTCAGGCAGGAGAACGGCCCGCGCAGACCCTGCACGCCCGGCAGGATGTTGGCTTCCGGCACGAAGACGTCGTTCAGGCCGATGTCGCCGGTGATCGAGGCGCGCAAGGACAGCTTGTCGCCGATCTTGCCCGTGGTGAAGCCGTCGAAGTCGCGCTCGACGATGAAGCCGCGAATGTTGCCGTCAAGCTTGGCCCAGACGATGGCCAGGTCGCTGATGGGCGAGTTGGTGATCCAGTATTTGCCGCCGTTCAGGCGATAGCCGCCGTCGACCGCCACCGCCGTGGTCTTCATCGAGGCCGGGTCCGACCCGCCGTCGGCCTCGGTCAGGCCGAAGCAGCCGACCAGTTCGCCGGCCGCCATCTTGGGCAGGAACTTCGCCTTCTGCTCGTCCGAGCCGAAGGCGTAGATCGGATACATGGCCAGCGACGACTGCACGCTCATGGCCGAGCGGTAGCCGCTGTCGATCGCCTCGACCTCGCGCGCGATCAGGCCATAGGCGACGTGCGACGCTTCGGAACCGCCGTATTGCTCGGGCAGCATGGCGCCCAGGAAGCCCATCTCGCCCATCTCGGTCATGATGGCGCGATCGAAGACCTCGTCGCGGAAGGCGGCGACCACGCGCGGCAGCAGGGCCTCGCGCGCATAGGACCGGGCGGCGTCCTGAACCATCCGCTCTTCGTCGGTCAGACGCCCCGTCAGGTCGAACGGATCATCCCAGCGGAACGTCTGGCCCGAAGATTTCTGGGCGGAAGGGGTAGTGCCGTCGGCCATGGGTCGTCCTCTTGAGCTTGAAAAGGAAGATTCGTCCGCGCCCGCCTCACGCGGGGTTGAAGCGGCGTGACGAAGCGCCCTCTATTCCTTGCGCGGGTTTAGGCCAGAATGCGGCGGCCGGGTAGAGGGACCGGCGCGAACACGCTAGGCTGGCTGCATGTCGAACGCTTTCAATCGTCTGTTCCGCGATCACCCGCGTGAGGTCAACGAGACCTATTTCGAGCATATGGCCGCCTCGTCGCGCTTCGGCTTCAAGCTGCTGCGTCTGGCCGGCTGCGCCTTCATCCACGCTGTCGTGCCGGGCCGTCACAAGACCACGGTGTCCGACGCCATTCGCGGCATGGCCCATGACATGGGCGGCCGCGCCGCCGAGGCCCGCGAATGCCGGATGCGCGACGCGGGCGTCTGGGACGTCGGCCTCTAGGCGTTCAGGGTTGCGACCACCCATAGTGCCAGGCTCAGCAGCGCTGCCGCCGCCAGGATCGCCAGCCCCGTCCACTGAAAGGCGCTGAACCGGCGCGGCAGGCTTGTGCCGACAAAGCCTGCGCCCGACGCGAACGCCAACAGGGCCAAGCCGCGCGACGCCGCACGGACGGTCGCTTCGGGCGCGTTCAGGTCATCGCCCTCCTCCGTGGCGAACTCCCCGGCCCGCGCGCGTTTCAGCAGGTCGCGCGCCTGATCGGCCTGATCCGCCCGCCCCATCAGGCGGATGCCCAGCGCGCGCTGCATCAAGGGGTCGACCGTGGTCTGGAACCGCTCGGTCACGGACACCTCGATGTCGTGCGCCGACAGGAAGGCCGCCGCCAGATCGGCCTCGTAGACATCTTGAAAGCGGGCGATCTCGACCAGGCTCATGGCGTCAGCCTAGCACGCCGGCGCCGCCCGCAAATGAAAACGGCGGGACCCGAAGATCCCGCCGTCGTCACTCGTTCGCGTCGCGCCGACCTTACAGGTCCAGCAGGGCGCGCGCCGGGTCTTCCAGCAGTTCCTTGATGCGGACCAGGAAGGTCACGGCTTCCTTGCCGTCGACGATGCGGTGATCGTAGCTGAGGGCCAGGTACATCATCGGACGGATCTTGACCTCGCCGTTGATGGCCATCGGACGCTGCACGATGTTGTGCATGCCCAGGATGCCCGACTGCGGCGTGTTCAGGATCGGCGTCGACATCAGCGAGCCATAGGTGCCGCCGTTGGTGATGGTGAAGGTGCCGCCTTGCATCTGATCCATGGTCAGGGCGCCGTCACGGGCGGCCTTGCCCAGGGCGGCGATGCCCTTCTCGATGCCGGCCAGCGACAGCGCATCCGCGTCGCGCAGGACCGGAACCACCAGGCCCTTGTCGGTGCCGACGGCGATGCCGATGTCGTAGTGGTTCTTGTAGATGATGTCCGCGCCGTCGATCTCGGCGTTGACGGCCGGGATTTCGTGCAGGGCTTGCACCACCGCCTTGGTGAAGAAGGACATGAAGCCCAGCTTCACGCCGTGGCGCTTCTCGAACACTTCCTTGTATTGGGCGCGCAGGGCCATGACGTTGGTCATGTCCACCTCGTTGAAGGTGGTCAGCTGGGCGGCCGTGTTCTGGGATTCCTTCAGGCGACGGGCGATGGTCTGACGCAGGCGCGTCATCTTCACCCGCTCTTCGCGCGGCTGGTCGGCGCGCGGAGCGGCCGGAGCTGCAGCAGCCTTGGGCGCAGCCGGGGCGGCGGCGCCGATGGCGGCGATGGCGTCGGCCTTGGTGATGTTGCCCTTCGGACCCGAGGCCGACAGCGAGGCCGGGTTCAGGTTGTTCTCGGAAACCACGCGCTGGACGGCGGGCGACAGGTGCGCCGAGGCCTTGTCCTGGCCTTGGACCTGGGCCGAACCCGTGTTGGCCGGGGCGGCGGCCGCAGCCGCAGCGCCAGAGGCGGCGACCGAACCGATCACCTGACCCGGGGTCACGGTGGCGCCGTCGGCGGCGGTGATGGTCAAGACGCCGGCGGCCGGGGCCGAGACTTCCACGGCCACCTTATCGGTCTCGATCTCGACCAGCAGTTCGTCCTTGGCGACGGTGTCGCCCGACTTCTTCAGCCAGGTTCCGATCGAGCCTTCGGCGACGCTTTCGCCCATCGTCGGCACGGCGATGTCGACGCCAGCGCCGCCCGAAGCAGCCGGAGCGGCGGCGGGCGCCACAGCAGCGGCCGAAGCCGGAGCCGAGGCGGCGGCGGCGCCGCCTTCGGTCACAGCGCCGAGCACCGTGCCGGGGACGACGGTGTCGCCCTCGTCAGCGTTGATCGCCGACAGCACGCCGTCGGCGGGGGCGACGACTTCCAGCGAGACCTTGTCGGTTTCCAGCTCGACCAGGACCTCGTCCTTCTTGACGGCGTCGCCGACCTTCTTGGTCCACTTGGCGATGGAGGCTTCGGCGACGGATTCACCGAGGGCGGGGGTGAGGATATCGGCCATCTTCAGTGTCTTTTCGTGTCTGAACTTAACGTGTTTCTTAGGTCAGGCGCGGCGGTCAGGCCATGGCCTCGGCGAGGAAGGTCTCGAGTTCCTTCAGGTGTCGGCTCATCAGGCCCGCAGCGGTCGAGGCCGAGGCCGGACGACCGACGTAGCGCGCGCGCTTGGCCTTCACGTCCAGCTTCTCGAGCGTCAGCTCGAGCCACGGATCGACGAAGGTCCAGCCGCCCATGTTCTTCGGCTCTTCCTGGCACCAGACGAGGTCGGCGTTGGGGAAGCGCGCCAGTTCCGCCGAGATCGACTTGATCGGCCACGGATAGAACTGTTCCAGACGCAGGATGTAGATGTCGTCGCGACCGGCCTTCTCGCGCGCGTCCAGCAGGTCGTAATAGACCTTGCCCGAGCAGACGATGACCTTGCGGATGTCCTTGTCGGCCTTCAGCGTCACGCCCGCCACGTCCGGACGCAGCTGGGCGTCGTCGCGCAGCACGCGGTGGAAGGACGAACCCTCGGCCATGTCGGCGAGGGTCGAGACGGCCTTCTTGTGACGCAGCAGCGACTTGGGCGTCATCAGGATCAGCGGCTTGCGGAACGAGCGGTGCAGCTGACGACGCAGGATGTGGAAGTAGTTGGCCGGCGTCGTGCAGTTGGCGACCTGCATGTTGTTCTCGGCGCACTGCTGCAGGAAGCGCTCAAGACGCGCCGAGGAGTGCTCGGGGCCCTGGCCCTCATAGCCGTGCGGCAGAAGCATCACCAGGCCGCTCATGCGCAGCCACTTGCGCTCGCCCGAGGAGATGAACTGGTCGATCACCACCTGGGCGCCGTTCACGAAGTCGCCGAACTGGCCTTCCCACATGGTCAGGGTGTTCGGGTCGGCCAGCGAATAGCCGTACTCGAAGCCCAGCACCGCCTCTTCCGACAGGGCCGAGTCGATGACCTCGAAATGGGCCTGGCCTTCGCGCAGGTTGTTCAGCGGGAAGTAGCGCTGCTCGGTCGTCTGGTCGGTGATGCCCGAGTGGCGCTGCGAGAAGGTGCCGCGCACCGAGTCCTGGCCCGACAGGCGGATGTTGTAGCCCTCGTCCAGCAGGCTGGCGAAGGCCAGGCTCTCGGCCGTGGCCCAGTCGATGTTCTCGCCGGCCGACACCGTCTCGCGACGGGTCTCGATGACGCGCTTCAGCGTCTTGTGCACGTCGACGCTGTTCGGAATGGTGGTCAGGCGGTGGCCGTAGTCGCGCAGCTTGTCCGCCGCGACTGCGGTCTTGCCGCGTTGCTGCTGGTCGTCGCCGGCGTCGACGCCCAGGCCCTTCCACTCGCCGTCCAGCCAGTCGGCCTTCTTGGCCTCGAAGGTCTTGCCGGCGTCGAACTCGGCGTCGAGGAAGGCCTCGAAGCGGGCGATCTCGGCGTCGACCTCGGCCTGGGTGATGACGCCCTCGGCGATCAGGCGCTTTGCGTAGATCTCCAGCGTCGAGGGCTGGTTCTTGATCTTGGCGTACATCAGCGGCTGGGTGAAGGTCGGGTCGTCGCCTTCGTTGTGGCCGAAGCGGCGGTAGCAGAACATGTCCACCACCACGTCCTTGTGGAACTTCTGGCGGTATTCGGTAGCCACCTTGGCGGCGAAGACGACCGCTTCGGGGTCGTCGCCGTTGACGTGGAAGATCGGCGCCTGAACCATCAGGGCCACATCCGACGGATAGGGCGAAGAGCGCGAGTTGCGCGGCGCCGTCGTAAAGCCGATCTGGTTGTTGATGACGAAGTGCAGGGTGCCGCCGGTGCGGTAGCCCTTCAGCCCCATCAGGGCGAAGCATTCAGCGACCACGCCCTGGCCGGCGAAGGCGGCGTCGCCGTGGATCAGCAGAGGCGCGACCTTGGAGCGGTCCAGCACCCATTCGGCGTCCGGCTTGCCCAGGTTGACCTCGGCCTCGCGAATGTCGAACGCCTGCTTGGCGCGCGACTTGCCCAGGACGACCGGGTTGACGATCTCAAGGTGCGAGGGGTTGGCGGTCAGCGACAGGTGGACGCTGTGGCCGTCGAACTCACGGTCCGACGAGGCGCCCATGTGGTATTTGACGTCGCCCGAGCCCTCGATGTCCGAGGGGACGGAAGAACCGCCCTGGAACTCGTGGAAGATGGCCTTGTAGGGCTTGCCCATGACGGCGGCCAGAACGTTCAGGCGGCCACGGTGCGCCATGCCCAGAACGATCTCGTCGACGCCCAGGGCGCCGCCGCGCTTGATCACCTGCTCCAGCGCCGGGACCATGGCTTCGCCGCCGTCCAGACCGAAACGCTTGGTGCCGGGGAAGCGTTTGTGCAGGAAGCGTTCGAAGCCCTCGGCCTCGACCAGCTTCTTGAAGATGGCCAGCTTGCCTTCCTTGGTGAAGGCGTTCTGGGCGTATTTGTCCGGGCCCTCGATGCGCTGTTGCAACCAGGCTTTTTCTTCCGGCTCGGCGATATGCATGAACTGCACGCCGATATTGCCGCAGTAGGTGCGGCGCAGCAGCTCGATCACCTGGCGCAGCGAGCCGGTCTCCAGACCCAGCACGCCGTCGAGATAGATCGGACGGTCCATGTCGGCTTCGGTGAAGCCGTAGAATTCGGGCGTCAGCTCCGGGTTCTGAACCGGCGGCTCAATGCCCAGCGGGTCCAGGTTCGCCTGCAGGTGGCCGTTCACGCGATAAGAGCGGATCAGCATCAGGGCGCGGATGGAGTCGTGGGCGGCCGCGCGCACATCGGCGGCCGAAACCCCGGTGCCAGCTGCAGCCGGAGCCGGGCGCGCGCCGGGCTTGCCGGCGGCCTTGGGATCGACCTTGGGGGCGGGCCAGCGACCATCGAACACGGCGGTCTCTTCGGTCGGCTCGGTCGCGCCCGAACGGCCCCAGGAGCCGGCGGCGGCCGACTGCTTCACCAGGTCGGCGTTGTCCTTCAACTGATCGAAGAAGGCGCGCCATTCCCCCGACACCGAGCCGGGGTCCGAGGCCCATTTTTCGTGCAGGTCCTCAATGAAGGCCGCGTTCGCGCCATAGAGGAAGGAGGTCTCGGCAAAGACCTGGTTCAGCCGACCCGCATCGTCCGCCATTTTTCTTTCAATCGTCCCTTTACAACCGCCCGCGCACAGCCGCGCGGAGAGCAGCGCCGTTCATATAGGCCCTGTTTCCTTACTGGTCATGACCGAAGGGAGGCGGAGCGGGTGGAATTTGGTCGATTCCGCAAGAAAAAACGCCTCCGGACGATTCCGGAGGCGTTACAAAAGGTCACACGGCGCGAAAAACGTCCCCGGAACGCGGATCGACTAGACTTTAGTCCAATCCGCCCCCGCCCGACGCCGAACCCACCCTTGAGTGAATCCGGCGCTCAAGCAGCGAGCGACCGCGTCGCGAGCGTTAGCGCCGCGCCTCCAAAGAGGCGCTGCTGAAGGGTTTAACCCTTCAGCACTTCAACCAAGGTCGTGCCCAGACGCGCGGGCGACGGCGAGACGCGGATGCCCGCAGCCTCCATCGCGGCGATCTTGGATTCTGCATCGCCCTTCCCGCCCGAGACGACGGCGCCGGCGTGGCCCATGGTGCGGCCCTTGGGCGCCGTGCGGCCCGCGATGAAGCCGGCCATCGGCTTCTTGCGGCCCTTCTTGGCTTCGTCGATCAGGAACTGGGCGGCGTCTTCTTCGGCCGCGCCGCCGATTTCGCCGATCATGATGATGGACTCAGTGGCGTCGTCGGCCAGGAACATCTCCAGCACGTCGATGAACTCGGTGCCCTTGACCGG
>NZ_CP015614.1:300000-412500 GCF_000635915.2 Brevundimonas naejangsanensis | reverse complement strand
GGCAAATCACGGCGCGCGGCGAACCAGCCCCCGATCGGCCCGATGGCGAGAATGCCGAACACGAAGCCGACGGCGTGCGCCTCCCAGGCGATGCGGGCGCCCTCCGCTCCCGGCGCCAGACCGATCAGACCCACAATGAGATTCACCGCCATCCAGGCGGCCGAGGCGCGCAACACCATCGGATGAAACAGCGGAAGGACGCGCCCATGCCCGCCCATCAACCGGGTGGCGGCTCCGATCAGGCCGAAGACCGCGCCTGAGGCGCCGACCAGCGGCCCCATGCTGTACGGATGCACCAGGCCATAGCCCAGGGCCGCCACGACGCCGGCGGCTATATAGAAGAGAATAAAGACCAGCGGTCCCGGTCCGCGCTCCATCAAACGCGCGACAGGCGCGCCGAAGGCCAGGGCGCCCACCGCATTCATCGTCACATGAGCCCAGCCGCCGTGCAGCAGCATGGAGGTGAACAGGCCCTGCCAGTCGCCCGCCCACAGCCTTGCCGGGACGAAGGCCATCGACACTCCCAGATCGGGAAGCCGCTCCTGCAGATAATAGAGCACCGGCATGGATGCTGCGATCAGCAGGGGCAGGAAGGGCGCGTTGAACATCTTTTCGCGCGGCGGTCGCGGCGAACGGGCGTCAGATTGGGACATTCGTCCTTGATGGGGCCAGTCGCATTCCAGCTCAAGCCGTCGTTTTGCGCCATTCCGAGACTGATATGGGCTGGCATGGTCATTGCGAGGGGCCTTCCAGAAGTTCTCGGGAGCGCCTGATGCCGTCTCATAGACTGACACTCATGACCGTTGCGGCCGCCGCCGTCGTGCTGGCGGGCCTGCCTGCCGGTTCGGCCGTCGCGCAGTCGACCGGCTCGGCCGGCGCGGGCCAGTTCCAGGCCGGCTACGGCGCCTCGCGCTACACCACCGCCCAGGCCAGCCGCGGCACGACCCGCGACGCCAACGGCAACCGCCTGGTCGTCGACGGCCTCATCCAGCAGAACGGCAGCGCCTATTCGCGAAGCGACAGCAATGCGTCGTCTAGCATTTTCAACGGCGGCGTCGGCTCGAGCGGCGGGACCAACATCGGCGGCTCGACCGCCATCGGCAACAACCTGAATGTGGTGGTCCAGGGCAACCGCAACACGGTCGTCGTCAACTCCAACCAGACCAACACCGGCGACATCAACGCCGGCACCACCCTGAACGGGCCGCGTCCATGAAAATCCCAGCCATCCGTCGCTCGCCTGTGCGCGCCCTCGGCTGCGTCGCCGCCGCCGCCGCCCTGCTGGGCGGTTGCGTCAGCACCTCCGCCGGGCCGTCGGGCCAGTACGCCAAGCCGATCGGCAACGCGCCGGTGACGTCGAACCCGACGCCCTATTCGACCGCGCTCTACTGCCTGGCCGACTATGCGCGCCGCTACAACCTGCCCTCGCCGCGCATGGCCGTGGGTCGGATCAGCGACTACACCGGCTCCATCTCTTCGGACGGCGGCCGCCAGATCACCCAGGGCGCGTCCCTGATGGCCAACACCGCCCTGGCCAAGGCCGGCGCCCGCATCGTCGAGCGCTACGACACCTCGGTGTCCGAGCTTGAGCTGCGCTACGCCAACAACAAGCTGATCGGCGACGACGTGCCGAACGGCGGACCGCAGGACGCCGCCTTCCGCCGCATCCTGGCCGGTCAGGTGCCGGGCTCGGACTTCTATGTGGTCGGCGGCATCACCGAGGTGAACTACAACATCCGCTCGGGCGGCTTCGACGTCGCCGGCGGCGAAGTGAAACAGAACGGCGGCTCGGGCCTGATCACCGGCAAGGTGTTCGTGATGAACGTCGCGATCGACCTTCGTCTGGTGCAGACCACCACCCTCGAAGTCGTGGATGTCGTCTCCTATCAGAAGCAAATCGTCGGCCGCGAAGTGTCGGCCGGCGTGTTCGACTTCCTGAACGGCAACGTCTTCGACATTTCCGCCGGGTCCAGCGGCCTGGAGCCGGTTCAACTGGCCGTCCGCGCCCTGGTCGAACGCGCCACGGTCGAGTTCATGGCCAATCTGTACGGCGCCCCCGGCCCGGAAATCTGCCTCAACCCCGCCAACGACCCGCTGGCCGACAGCCCTGTCGGCCCGACGGGCGGCTATTATCCCGCTTACGCAAACACGGACACGAACAATGGCCAGACTCGCGCCGACCCGTCTCGCTGGCACGATCGCCGCGACAGCGCTGTGCGTAGCGGCGGCCGCTGAGGCTTCCGCTCAAGATCGCGGGCTGGTCCTGAATGAGCAGCTCAACCTTGGCGACGTCATCAGCGGTCAGCGCCTGAACGTCGTCAACGTCAGCGACAACGTCGCCGTGTCGAACGCCGCCATGGGCAACGCCCTGTCCGGCGGCGCCGAAGGCCGCGCCGCCGACATCCGTTCGACCCAGGACATGCAGGGCGCCGCAGTGGCGGACACCTCCCTGACCCTGCGCGGCGATACGGGCTATGTGAACAGCGTCACCCAGGCGCGCGGCAACTATCTGGCCGCGACCGCCGTCAACACCGGCATCGACGTGGACGCCGGTCAGAATCTGGATGGCGACGTCACCGCGCGGACTCGGATCGAGGAAACCGGCGCCCGCCTGAACTACGGCGGCCATGTCTCAGCCGACGCGATCGGCAACACCGTCGCCCTGGGCGCCAGCGGCACGGGCGATCAGCGCGGCGCCATCACCGGCCGCACCGATCAGAACTCGACTGGTCAGATCTACGCCGAGAACGAGGCCCGCTTCACCTACGCCCCGGCCCCGGCGGTCTTCAGCAGCCATGCTTCGGCCAACGCCGTGCAGGCGACTTCGACCCCGAACTCGCACCAGGACCTGTCGGTCAGCCAGACCGCCTCCGGCGCCGGGGTCACCGCCTGGACCGGCGTGTGGGCGGGCAACGCCTGGGACATCGCCGCGCGCAGCCGCGCAGCCTCCAACCAGGCGGCCTTCTATAATCAGGGCGGTTCTCTGGTTGTCGACGTGGACCAGCATAACTCGGCCGAAGTACTGTCGCGCACCGAGCTCAGCTCCTACGACTTCGGCGCCGCCTATTCGACCGCCGAGGCTGTCGGCAATGAGGTTCATGCGGGCAACAACGACATCTATGTCAGCATCGACAACACCCAGATGAACACCGGCGGCGTCACCGCCAGCGCCGGGTTCACCGGCCAGAACGGCTACGACGCCTATGTCGGCGCCAATGCGGCGGGCAACGCCGTCACCGGCTTTGCGTGTTCGACCTGCGGCGGCGACCTGAACGTGCGCAACAGCCAGACCAACGCAGGCGACGTGCGCGCCACGGCGACCGCCACCGTCAACGGCTGGGGCCGAAATGTCGTCGCCGGCGCCAACGCCGTCGGCAACACGGCGACCTTCTACGTCGCTCGACCGGGAAATTAACTTTCGGTAACTTGAGCTAGTCAAGCTCGTTTGTCACCGTAAACAGGCGCGAGGCTGAAGAAGCTTCGCGCCTGTCTTACGTGCAGGGCCGCAATCAGTCCCGGGGGCCGCCCGCTCGCACGTCGCGGAGACCACCGAATGCGATCCCCTCGCCCTCGCCGCCTGCTTCTGCTCGCCGCATCCAGCCTCGCCCTGATGGGCGGCGTGGCCCTCCCTGCCGTCGCCTTGACGCCGCCTTCGGCCGTCGCGGCGCAGAACGCCCAACCCTCCAAACCCTGGGCCCAGGCGGCCAGCGACATCCCGGCCGACGCGGCCGTGCGCTTCGGCGTCCTGCCCAACGGCATGCGCTACGCCATCATGAAGAACGCCACTCCTCCGGGTCAGGCGTCGCTGCGCCTGCGGATCGCGGCCGGTTCCCTGATGGAGAACGAAGACCAGCTGGGTCTGGCCCACTTCATGGAGCACATGGCCTTCAACGGCACGACGAACGTGCCCGAGAACGAGCTGCTGCGGATTCTGGAGCGTCTGGGCCTGGCTTTCGGCGCCGACACCAACGCCTTCACCAGCTTTGACCAGACCGCCTATACGCTGGAGCTGCCCCGCACCAACGACGAGACCGTCGACACCTCGCTGCGGATCATGCGCGAACAGGTCTCCGAGGCCCTGATGAAGGCCGAGGACATCGATTCCGAACGCGGCGTGATCGAGGGTGAAGAGCGCTTGCGCAACACCCCCGCCCTGCGCTCGCTGAAAGCGCAGATCGCCCTGCTGGCGCCCGGCCAGCGGCTGTCCAATCGCCTGCCGATCGGCGACCTCAGCATCATCCGCACCGCGCCGCGCGAACGCTTCGTCGAGTTCTATGAGGCCTATTACCGCCCCGAACGGGCCACCATGATCGCCGTCGGCGACTTCGACGTCGATCAGATGGAAGCCAAGATCAAGGCGACCTTCTCGGACTGGACGCCCAAGGCCGCCGACGGTCCCGAGCCCGATCTGGGACAGGTCGCCCCGCGTCAGCCTGAGACCCGCATCCTAGTCGAGCCGGGCGTGCAGTCGTCGGTTCAGCTGAACTGGATCCGCAACCCCGACCTCGATCCCGATACGGCGTCTGAACGCCGCGACGCCATGCTGCAAGGCCTGGGCATGGCCGTGCTGAACCGCCGTCTGGGTGAACTGGCCCGCGCGGACAACCCGCCCTTCATCGGCGCGGGCGGCGGACAGGGAACCCTGTTCAAGACCCTGGACCTCGCCAGCGTCTCGGCCGCCTTCAATCCCGGCGGCATCCAGCGCGCGCTGGAAACCATCGAGCAGGAACAGCGCCGCCTGGTTCAGTTCGGCGTGTCCCAGATCGAACTGGATCGCGAGATCGCCAACAGCCGCGCCGCGCTGGAAACGGCGGTCCAGGCCGCCGCCACGCGCAGCACCCCGGCCCTGGCCAACGCCCTGCTGGGCGCCGCCAACGACGACAAGGTCTTCTCCTCCCCCGCCACCAACCTGGCGCTCTTTGAAGCTACGGTGAAAGACCTTCAAGCGGCTCAGGTCAGCGAAGCCGTTAAGCGCGCCTTCGAAGGCCAGGGTCCGTTGGCTCTGGTCGTCACGCCCGAGCCGATCGAAGGCGGCGAGGCCGGCGTCACGGCCCTGCTGGAAGCCAGCCGCGCCACGCCGGTCGCCGCCCCGGCGGAACAGGCCGCTCTGGACTGGCCCTACGCCGACTTCGGCGCCGCCGCCACGCCCGCCTCGACCACCGAAGTCGCCGCCGTCGGCGCCACCATCGTCACCTTCCCCAACGGGGTGCGCCTGACCGTCAAGCCGACGACCTTCAAGGACCAGCAGATCCTGATCTCGGTCCGCACCGGCATCGGCGAGATGGGCCTGCCGGCCGATCGTTTCACCGCTCAGTCCCTGGCCCCGATGGTCTTCACGGCCGGCGGTCTCGGCAAGCTGACGGCCGACGAGTTGAACCGCGTCCTGACCGGCAAAATCTACGGCGCCGGTTTCAGCATCGACAGCGACGCCTATCAGTTGTCAGGCGCCACCCGTCCGGCCGATCTGCAACTGCAGATGCAGGTGCTGGCCGCCTATCTGACCGATCCGGGCCTGCGCCCTGCGCCGTTCGAGCAGATCAAGGCCGTGCTGCCGCAGGTGATCATGCAGCAGATGGCGACCCCCGGCGGCGCCTTCGGCCTTCAGGCCTCGGGTCTGCTGGCCAGCGGCGACAAGCGCGAATCCATGCCTTCGCCCGCGGAAATCGCCGCCTTCACCCTGGATGAACTGAAGCAGGGCGTGGTTCAGGGTCTGGCGACGGGCCCGATCGACATCGTCATGGTCGGCGACGTCAAGATCGAGGACGCGGTGGCTTCGGTCGCCTCGACCTTCGCCGCCCTGCCCGCCCGCGCCCCGGCCGCCCAGCCTCTGGCCGGGTCGGACCAGCGCCGCTTCCCGGCGCCGACGGCCCAGCCGATCCGCCTGACCCACGCCGGTCCGGCCGAGCAGGGCCTGGCCTACATCGCCTGGCCGACCACAGACGCCGTCAACGACCGCACCGAAGCGCGCAAGGCCTCCATCCTGGCTGAGGTGCTGAAACTGCGCGTCCTGGACGAGATCCGCGAAAAGCAGGCCTTGGCCTACTCGCCGGGCGTGCGCGCCTCGTCGTCCGACGTGTTCGCGGGCTACGGCTCCATCTCGATCACCGCCGACACGGCTCCGGAAAAGTTCGACGCCTTCTTCGCCGCCGTGGACGCCATCATCGCCGACCTGCGCGACAAGCCGGTCAGCGAGGACGAACTGAACCGCGCGCGCCTGCCGGTGATCGAAAGCCTGCGCCGCAGCCAGGCGGGCAATGAATACTGGCTGGGTCAACTGGAGGATCTGGCCGCCAAGCCCGCCTCCCTGGAACAGATCCAGACGCATATCAGCGATCTGGAATCCTTCACCGCCGCCGACATTCAGGCGGCCGCGCGCCAGTATCTGAAACCGGATGCGGCGTGGAAGGCTGAGGTCGTCTCCGTCAACGCCCAGTAACAAAGAAGGGGCCCCGTTCCGAAAGGAACGGGGCCCAGTCGTTTGGCCTATCGACGGAGAGTCGATGCCTGACCCTAGACGATCGCGTCTGTCGCCAGGCTGAACAGCGGGTTCAGAAAACCCGGCCGCCGACCCCGCCGTCCATCATGATCATGCCGGTGGAGGCGGCGCCCTCGACCATCTCCTCGCGATACTCGGTGTAGGTCTCTTCGCGGATCATGGTCAGAACCTTCACGCCGGCGCCGTAACGGCGCAGCAGCGAGCGCTCATTACACTGACGCGCCTGCTTTTCAGGACGGCATTCCAGACGGCCGCCGGCGCCGTGCCACAGGGCGTCGCCCTTGTTGCAGGCCGTGGTTTCGCCGGCCGCGCCTTCCGCTTCGCTGACGGTCCACTGCAGCTTGGTCCCCGCCAGGCAGCGGTACAGTTCGCCGTCGTAGCTGTCCGCGACGTCGCGGCCGGGAACGACCTGGGACGCCGGGTGGGGCACATTGCGGTCATCGATGCAGACGGCCTGAAGCACGACCTGCTTCTCGATGCGGCGCGAGGCGGTGAAGGGCACCCGCACCATCTGCATCCCGCCCTGGACGTTCAGGCCCTGAATGGTGGTCGGATAGGGCTGGTCGACGTTGAAATAGGCTCCGCCGCCGCCCGCCACGATCACTGTCGACGCCGCGCGCGATCCGGCCCAGGCGCGCGCCGAGGCGTTGGCGCTGGCGTTCGCATTGACATTGACGTTGACGTTCACATTGCCCCCGCCCGAGCCGCAGCACGGAGGGGGCGGAGGCGGCAGGCATCCGCCGCCGCCGCAAGGCGGGGTCACCGGCGGGCGCGGCGGCAGACAGCCGCTAGGGCCGCAACCGCCGCCCGGCGGCGTCACCGGCGGGGTGATCGGCGTCGGCGGAGGCAAGATCGGCGTGGGCGGCGGCGGCGGCAGGCAACTGGACGGCCCGCACTGCGCCGCAGCCGCATCAGCAACCGCCATCAGCCCCACAAAGGCCACAGCGCCCGCCAGCATTTTCGTAATCCCTATCCGCATGGGATCGGACTCCTGCATTGATCGTCAGCAGGACCAATGCAAGCGCCGGGCCGTTTCGAGTGTCCGCCAATGGGCTGTTTCATCCCCTCCTGCGCGAGTTTGCGCCGTTCCGGCCCCTTAGCCGCAGCGCCTGTCCCATTGTGACCCGTGCCATTGTGGGGCGACGGGTCAGTCGATCCGCTTCAGGTCCGTCACATAGCGCCGCCAGTTTTGGACATAGTGCTGCGCCGACATGCGAAGGCCCTCGATCTGACCCTCTTCCAATTCCCGCACCACCTTGCCGGGCTGGCCCATGACCAGACTGTTGTCAGGAATGACCTTGCCCTCGGTGATCAGGGCGTTGGCGCCGATCAGGCAGTTCTTTCCGATACGCGCCCCGTTCAGGATGACCGCGCCGATGCCGATCAGGCTGTTGTCGCCGATCTCGCAGCCGTGCAGCATCACCTTGTGCCCCACCGTGACCCCGGCGCCGATCGTCAGAGGCGATCCCAGGTCGGTGTGCAGGATGCTGCCGTCCTGAATATTGCTGTCGGCCCCAATGACGATGGGATCGTTGTCGCCGCGCAGCACGGCGTTGAACCAGATGCTGGCGCCCGGATGCAGAATCACATTCCCTAGGACGGTCGCACTGGGCGCAATCCAGTATTCGCCTTCCGCTGGAAGCTGAGGCTTGCTGTCGCCCAGACTGTAAACACTCATCCGCACACCGCCTATTCTTCTTAAAATGAAGGCTTTAACCCTTCAGAAACCACGTTAGCATCAATCTGTTGATGCGATTCGGTCGGCCCCATTCGCCCCCGGATCCGAAGCCGGATCAAGCCCGGTCCGGTCAGACGCTGGAGAATGCGCTTGGCGTGTTCGCGACCAGTTCGGGGACGGCGGCGCACCTGCTGCGGCGAAGACCCTTCGACCGTTCGGGACGGCTGCGCGACTTCGGCCCCTACCTCCCCCACCGACGACCAAGGCGAGACCCAGCCGGGCTCGCCTTTTTTCATGCCCTGGAGGCGTCCATGAGCAAACGATCGGCCATCAAGCGTCAGCTGCGCGAAGGCGTGCTGGATTCGCCCGAATTCCTTCAGGACGCCAAAGTCCGGCGATTGCCCGCCCGGGTCGGCGGCTGGTCGCCCCTGCCCTCGAACGACGAGCGCGATCAGGGCTACCTGAAGACGCTCAAGCCCAAGTCGGACGGCCAGGCCGCGCTGATGGAGGCCGTCGACCACGCCAATCTGGTGCTGGCGCTGGGTCCGGCGGGCACGGGCAAGACCTATCTGGCGGTCGCCAAGGCGGTCGAGGCGCTGGAGGCGGGCAAGGTCGGCCGCATCGTCCTGAGCCGTCCCGCCGTCGAGGCCGGGGAATCGATCGGCTTCCTGCCCGGCGACATGGAGGACAAGCTGGCCCCCTATCTGCGCCCGCTCTACGACGCCCTGTCGGACCGGCTCAGCATGAAGCGGGTCAAGGCGCTGATGGCCGAAGGTCTGATCGAGATCGCCCCCATCGGCTATATGCGCGGCCGCACGCTGAACAACGCCTTCATCGTCGTGGATGAGGCGCAGAACTGCACCTACGTCCAGTTGAAGATGCTGCTGACCCGGCTGGGCTGGCACTCGACCATGGTGGTGACGGGCGACCCGCACCAGTCGGACCTGCTGCCCGGCGTGTCGGGGCTCTCCGACATCGCTGAGCGGCTGGAGGCCGTGCCCGAGATCGCCGTGGTGCGCCTGGCCGAACGCGACATCGTGCGCCACCCGCTGGTCGCCAGCATGATCGGGGTGCTGTGACCCCTTTCCGCCTCTGGTGAGAGAAGGAAAAAAGAGAGTCCAATTCGTCTGAATCGCCTGAAATCTCCCCTCGGCCCGCGCGCAGTCTAGCACAGGGGCCAAGGGGGGATGGTCGATTGCGTTGCGATCCCTGCCCTTCTCCCCTTGTGGGAGAAGGTGGGCGCCGGAGTCGCTCGGATGAGGGGTGCTTACGCCCTCATCCACTGTTCGAGCTCCAGTGAAAACGGCAAGTCGCCGCGGCGACACCCCTCATCCGGTCCTGGCGGACCACCTTCTCCCACAAGGGGAGAAGGAAAATCGGTCTACGCCCGCACGGCCCGGCTGGCGTCGACGCCCAACGCCGTAGAGGCGGCGGCGGCGATGTGCTCGGCGTTCAGGCCGGCCTGGGCGTACATGATCTCGGGCTTGTCCTGGTCCTGGAAGATGTCGGGCAGGTGCAGGGTGCGGACCTTGAGCCCGGCGTCCAGCGCGCCCTTCTCGGCCAGCAGTTGCAGCACGAAGGCGCCGAAGCCGCCCATGGCGCCCTCTTCGACCGTGATCAGGGCCTCGTGCTCGCGCGCCAGACGCAGGATCAGATCGGCGTCCAGCGGCTTGGCGAAGCGGGCGTCGGCGACGGTGGCCGAGACGCCCTTGGCCGCCAGCAGATCGGCCGCCTTCAGCGATTCCTGCAGGCGGGTGCCCAGCGACAGGATGGCGACCGACGTGCCTTCGCGCACGATGCGGCCCTTGCCGATCTCCAGCGGGGCGGCCAGTTCGGGGATGTCCACGCCCACGCCCTCGCCGCGCGGATAGCGGAAGGCGCTGGGGCGATCGTCGATGGCCAGCGAGGTCGAGATCATGGCCGCCAGTTCGGCCTCGTCGGCGGCGGCCATCAGCACCATGCCGGGCAGAGCCCCCATGAAGCCGATGTCGAACGACCCGGCGTGGGTCGCGCCGTCCGCGCCCACCAGACCGGCGCGGTCCATGGCGAAGCGCACCGGCAGGGACTGGATCGCCACATCATGGACGACCTGATCATAGCCGCGCTGCAGGAAGGTGGAGTAGATGGCGCAGACCGGCTTCATGCCGTCGGCGGCCAGGCCGGCGGCGAAGGTTACAGCATGCTGTTCGGCGATGCCGACGTCGAAGGTGCGATCCGGGAAGGCCTGGCCGAACAGGTCCAGCCCCGTGCCCGACGGCATGGCGGCGGTGACGGCCATGATGGTCGGATCGGCTTGCGCGTGCTTGATCAGCTCGGTGCCGAACACCTTGGTGTAGCTGGGGGCGTTGGAGACGGCCTTGGCCTGCTTGCCCGACACCACGTCGAACTTGACCACGGCGTGCAGCTTGTCGGCGCTGCTCTCGGCTGGGGCGTAACCCTTGCCCTTCTGGGTGACGACGTGGACCAGCACCGGGCGGTCGGTGATGGCGGCCGCGTTCTTCAGGATGGGGACCAGGTTTTCCATGTCGTGGCCGTCGATCGGCCCGATGTAGTAGAAGCCCAACTCCTCGAAGAAGGTGCCGCCCACGATCATGCCCCGAGCGTATTCCTCGGCCTTGCGCGCGGCGTCGCGGAAGGGGCGCGGCATATGGTCGACGAACTTCTTCCCGACCTTGCGGATGTTCTGATAGGTCCCGCCCGAGACCTGTTTGGCCAGATAGGCGCTCATGCCGCCGACGGGCGGGGCGATCGACATGTCGTTGTCGTTCAGGATGACCATCAGCTGGCCGCTGGTGGCCTCGGCCGCGTTGTTCATCGCCTCATAGGCCATGCCCGCCGACATGGAGCCGTCGCCGATGACAGCCACGACGCGGTTGTTCCCGCCCTTGGCGTCCCGCGCGGCGGCGAAGCCGAGCGCCGCCGAGATGGAGGTCGAGGCGTGGGCCGCGCCGAAGGGGTCGTATTCGCTCTCGGACCGCTTGGTGAAGCCCGACAGGCCGCCGCCCTGTCTCAATGTGCGAATCCGGTCGCGCCGCCCGGTCAGGATCTTGTGCGGGTAGCACTGGTGGCCGACGTCCCAGATCAGAATGTCCTGCGGCGTCTCGAAGACGTGGTGCAGGGCGACCGTCAGCTCGACCACGCCCAGACCGGCGCCCAGGTGGCCGCCGGTCACCGATACGGCGTCGATGGTTTCCGCGCGCACCTCGTCCGCCAGCTGTTTCAGCTGGGGAATGTCGAAGCCCCGCGTGTCGGCGGGAAACTTGACGGTGTCGAGAAGCGGGGTGTTGGACATGGGAATCGGGGGCCTTCAGACGACGAGGCGTCAAACAGTAACCCGCTGAGGGCGGGCGCGTTTCCTATCAGGACCGGCGCTTGAGCACAAAGTCCACGCTGGCCTTGAGGATTTCGGCGTCATGGCCGAACAGGTCAAGGTGCGAGCGGGCCTGATCGGCCAGGTGCGCGACCCTCTGTCGCGCCGCCTCGACCCCCAGCAGGGTGACGAAGTTGGTCTTGCCCAGGGCCGCGTCCTTGCCGCCCGCGGCCTTGCCCATCTCCTCGGCCGAACCTTCCGCATCCAGAACATCGTCGACGATCTGATAGGCCAGGCCGATGTCGTGGGCGAAACTGGTCAGGGCGTGCCAGGCGGCTTCATTGGCGTCGGCGACGATCAGCGGGATTTCGAAGGCGTAGGCGAACAGGGCGCCGGTCTTCAGCCGCTGCATCCGGGCGACGCCGCCGAGATCGTCGCGGACGCCCATCAGGTCGATCATCTGACCGCCCGCCATGCCGCGCGCGCCAGACGCAAAAGACAGACGACGCGCCAGTTCGCAGCGCACGGCCGCCTCGTCGTGGGTGTCCTCGTCCAGAATGATGTCGAAGGCCGCCGTCTGGAGCGCATCGCCCGCCAGGATGGCCGTCGCCTCATCATAGGCGATGTGCAGGGTCGGGCGCCCGCGCCGCACGTCGTCGTCGTCCATCGCCGGCAGATCGTCATGCACCAGCGAATAGGCGTGGACGCATTCCAGCGCGCAGGCGGCGCGCAGGACGGCGCGGTCGTCCGCCTCCAGCATCCGGCCCGCCTCGATGGCGAAGAAGGGACGCAGCCGCTTGCCCGGCCCCAGGGCGGCGTAACGCATGGCCTCGGTCAGGCGCACTTCCGGTCCGTCGGCGCGCGGCAACAGTTCATCCAGCGCCACGGTGACGACGTCAGCGACCTCGGCGACGCGATCGATGACGGCCTGCTCGGGCGAGTTGGCGGCCAGCACCTTCAAAACAGCCTCCCGCCCAGCGGCAGGTCGCGATCGACGCCGACCAGGACGACGTTCCCCTCAGCGTCCGGGAAACCGAGCGTCAGCACTTCGGACATCATCGGGCCGATCTGGCGCGGCGGGAAGTTGACGACGGCGGCGACCTTGCGGCCGTCCAGCTGGTCCAGGGTGTAGTGATGGGTGATCTGGGCCGAGGACTTCTTGACGCCGATGGCGTCGCCGAAGTCGATGGTCAGCTTATAGGCGGGCTTGCGGGCCTCGGGAAACGGCTCGGCCTTGATGATCCGGCCGATGCGCACATCGACCTTCATGAAGTCGTCGAAGCCGATCTGCGGCGCCAGGTCGGACGCGGACATCAGCCGAACTCGGCCGGTTCGACGCCCTTGGCCTGGCCGTCGGCGCCGACGACGATCTTCTCGACCCGCAGCTGGGCGGCCTTCAGCCGCGCCTCACAGTGGGCCTTCAGCCGCGCGCCCTCTTCGTACAGGGCGATGGACTCTTCGAGCGGCGCCTGACCCGATTCCAGGCGCGAAACGATGCCCTCCAAACGCGACAGGGCGTCCTCGAAGCTGAGATCGGCGGGCACGGCGGGGGAAACGGATGCGTCGGTCATGATGGGCGCAACCTAGAGAGGCGCGCGCGCCGCTTCAACGGCCTTCCTCAGACCGCGACCTCAGCGCCTCTCGAAACGGCGCTGGGACCAGTATTTGAAGCCCTGATTATGCACCAGGCGCCAGCCGTGCGCCTTCAGCCGCCGGCCGACCATGTGGTTGAAATAGCCGTGCGCCAGAACCAGCACGTCGTGGCCCTCCGAGGCGCGGGCGATCAGCACGCGCGCGGCCTGATCGGCGCGGACCTCGGCCTCGGCGCGGGTTTCCTGGCCTTCGTGGTGATTGAAGGCGTGCCACCAGATGCGCGAGATCACGCCCCAATAGCGCGGCGACAGCTTGATCCAGCGTGGGAAGCGCGGCGGCGGCAGGGGCGCTTCGATGAACAGGGCGTCGACCAGCACGTCGCGATCCGGCGCCACCGCGCGCGCGGTCTCCTGTGCGCGGGGTCGAGTCGAGGCGTAGATGGCCCCGGCGCCCTCGGCGGCCGTCAGCAGAGCCTGAGGCGGCGTCTGGCCCGCGCGCAGGCCGCCGATCTCATAGCGGCCCCACCAGTCGCGATACTGGTCCGAGGTGATCATGCATTTGCGCGACAGGGCCGGCTCGCCGTGGCGCGCCAGCGTAATGGCCCCATAGGCGGCTTCAGCCCCCGCGGAGCGGGCGGCCGCGACCGGCGTCTGAGTTGCAGATTCGGAATGAGTCATGAGTGCAGGAGAAGTCATAGCACGGGGATCGGCCTGTGAAACCAAGGCCTTGGCGTCCCTTAACCTCCCCATCCGAGCATTGACGGGCGCCGCGGACGGCGCACCTTGGACAAAGGTGGTAGCCCCCGTCGCGCGCCCCTGCAACCACACAAAGATGACGACGCTGCGATGATGTCGCCAAGCCGGTCTCGACACGCCTTCACCCGACGCCCGCCCGGCGCTATGCGTCGGCCATGAGCGCCCCCGTGATCCGCCCCGCCCGTCCTGACGACGCCGCCGCCCTGGCCGTCCTGGGGCGCCAGACCTTTATCGACACCTTCGTCACCGGCTTCGGCATTCCTTACCCGGTCGCCGATCTGACGGCCTTCCTGGACGCCAGCTTCAACGCCGAGGCCATCACCACCAAACTGGCCGAGCCGGGCGCCGCCTGGTGGGTGGCCGAGCGCGACGGCGAACTGCTGGCCTTCGCCAACGCCGGGCCGAACACCCTGCCCCACCCCGACGGCCGCGCCAGCCACGCCGAGCTGCGCCGCCTCTATGTCGGCAAGCCGGCGCAGGGCCTGGGACTGGGCACGCAACTGCTGAAGGTCGCGCTGGAGTGGATGGAGGCTTACACCGACGGCCCCCTGTGGATCGGCGTCTGGAGCGGCAACGAAAAGGCCCAGAAGCTGTACGCCGCCTACGGGTTCGAGAAGGCTGGCGAGTATCAGTATCCGGTCGGCGCCTGGATGGACGACGAGTTCATCTTGCGGCGCGGCTAGGCCGAGGCCAGTCTTAAGCCCATGCTGCTGCCCTTCTTCACCGCCCTGCGCGAGGCCAAGGTGCCTGTGTCGCTCAAGGAATGGCTCCATCTGATGGAGGCCATGGACAAGGGCGTGGCGGGACGCGACGTCGAAGCCTTCTACCACCTGTCGCGCGCAGTCCTGGTCAAGGACGAGAAGCACTACGACCGCTTCGATCAGGTGTTCGGCAAGGTGTTCAAGGGGCTGGAAGGCGTCAGTGCCGGCGAGGAGATCACCGCCGACATCCCCGAGGACTGGCTGCGGCTGCTGACCGAAAAATACCTGACCGACGAGGAGAAGGCCCAGATCGAGGCCCTCGGCGGTTTCGAGCAGCTGATGGAGACGCTGAAGCAACGGCTCGAGGAACAGAAGGAGCGCCATCAGGGCGGCAACCGCTGGATCGGCACGGGCGGAACCAGCCCCTTCGGCCACGGCGGCTACAACCCCGAGGGCGTCCGCATCGGCGGCCCCGGCCGTCACGGCCGCGCGGTCAAGGTCTGGGAGAAGCGCGAGTACCGCAATCTGGACGACACGGTCGAACTGGGGACGCGCAACATCAAGGTGGCGCTGCGCCGCCTGCGCCGCTTCGCCCGCGAGGGCGCGGCCGAAGAACTGGACATCGACGGCACCATCGACGGCACGGCGCGTCAGGGCTGGCTGGACATCCACATGCGGCCCGAGCGGCGCAATACCATCAAGGTGCTGCTGTTCCTCGACGTCGGCGGCTCGATGGACGGCCATATCCAGCTATGTGAAGAGCTGTTCTCAGCCGCGCGGACCGAGTTCAAGAACCTGGAGTTCTTCTACTTCCACAACTGCCTCTACGAAGGGGTGTGGAAGGACAACCGGCGCCGCCACAGCGAACGCATCCCGACCTGGGACCTGATCCATAAATATCCCGGCGACTGGCGCGCCATCTTCGTCGGCGACGCGACCATGTCGCCCTATGAAGTGACCATGCCCGGCGGCTCGGTCGAGCACTGGAACGAGGAAGCGGGCGCCGTCTGGCTGAAACGCGCCCGCGAACAGTGGGACAAGTCGGTCTGGTTGAACCCCGTGCCCGAACGCCACTGGTCCTACACGCCTTCGGTGAACCTGATCGGCGAGGTTATGGAGCACCGCATGTTCCCCCTGACGCTGGAGGGGCTTGAACGGGCGATGCGGACGCTGGCGCGCTAATCTACCCTGAGCGCGCCGAAGGCGGGCTGAATGCCCGCCACCGTCTCCTGGCGGAAGAAGTAACGGCCGGGGTGGAGGAAGAAGGTCGCCTCCGGCGCGCCGGGCGGCAGCAGATAATGATCCGAGGGCGGCCCGGCCGTGGTTTCAGCCATCGACAGGGCCTGGATCAGCACCTGCTCGTCCAGCGGCGGAACCTTAATCATCACGCGCCGCCGCTCGGGATCCGCCGCCAGCCACCCGGGGCGGCCCGCCACGGGAGTCATGCGCGGATGGAAGACCGACAGATCCATCTTTCCGGCATAGTTGGGCGTGGCGATGCTCTCGCCATCCTTTGACACCACGATCGGGGCCTCGGGCGCAAAACGGGCCAGGACGGCCGCCACGTGCGGGGCATCGTTCTCAGGCGCGAGCGCTGGCCAGTTCCTCGACTGCTCAATGGTCAAGGGGTCGATGCCCGCCTTAGCCTTGAGACGCGCGGCAAACCATAGCCCGCCCCGTCCCTCAACCTCCATCGCGTGACTGTAGCCGACGTAGATGAAGACGCGCGCCTCGGGGTGGGTCGACAGGATGTTGGCGATCAGGTTGTCGGCCTGCGCCTCTTCACGCGCGGCGATCTGCGCGGCGCTGTCCGCGCCCTCGGGCGTCCTCTGGTCGAAACGCTGCTCATAGTCCGAGAAGCGGTAATCCAGCCGGGCCGCCTCGCGCACCATTTCGGCGAAGACCGGATCGTGGGTGTAGTAGCCGTAGCTGGCTAGGAAGGGCGCGCCCTTCGTATAGGCGCCGATCCGGACAAGCGGCACAGGCTGGGGCTGGGTGAAGGTCTCGGCGGCGAACCAATCGTAGCCCAGTGGGCGCAGCGCCCGCATGACCCGCGCGGCGAACGCCCTGTGCGCGGAAACATTGTGCGCTTCGTTCAGGATTACGATGCGGGTGTCGCGGGCGGCCTCGGTGATGGCCTCGATCGCATCACGGGCCACGGCGCCTTCAAGGTCCGGCGGAACGACGGATGGCCGAGGCGGTCGTTCGTCCAGACCGATAGCGGTCTCCTCATCGCCCAGAAAGGACGCGAATTGGCTCAGCATCTAGCGCGCGGCCTCGTCGCCCGCTTCGGACTGGGCTTTCAGGTCCAGATAGGTCGGCAGATAGCGGCCTTCGCTAAAGAGAAGTTCGTCATTCGACAGCGCCTCCTGCGGCCAAACGGGAGTCGCACGCGCTACGCCCGCCCCGGCGGCCCCTAACAAGATCGAACGGCGCGACCACATCCGCTTGCCCCCAGCAGCGATTGACATGACGACGATACTTAAAACAGATTTCGGCAGGACTGTGGCCGCGACCGCCACCTGGCAAGGGCGGCGGTCGTTTGGATGAGGGTAGCCTCCGTCCTTACTTGCCCTTTAGGGCGTCCTTGACGCCGCCGACGGCGTTCTGGACCTTGCCTTCGACCTGATCGGCGCGGCCTTCGGCTTTCAGTTTTTCGTCGCCGGTGACCCTGCCGGCGGCTTCCTTGATCTTGCCGCCCATGTTCTTGGCGGCGCCTTCAATGCGGTCGTGATCGGCCATGTTGGACTCCCTGTACAGCGACCGCCGGAAATGGCGGTCTCTCAGGGAAAACAACCCCCTATCGTCGCTGCGGTTCCGAAGCTGCAGCATGACGGTCCCGCAGCCAGCGGGCGACGGCCCAGCTGTGGGCCTCGTGGCGAAGGCTGAACAAGGCGCGCAGCGGCTCCATCCAGACCAGCTCGTGGTCGGCTTCCTGCTTGGTCGAAGGGTCGGCGCCGGTCACGCTGACCACCCAGACGCCGCCGACGTTGTTCACCGCGGCGCCGTCCGATTTGAGGAAATATTGTCCGGCCTCGGTCAGGCGGTCTACCGGCTGGATGATCAGGCCGGTTTCCTCGGCGAACTCGCGGACCAGAGCCTGCTGTTCGGTCTCGTCGCCGTCCAGTGCGCCGCCGGGCAGGTCGTAATAGACGCCGCCTTCGCCGCGATCCACGCGGACGCAGGCCAGACGGCCGTCGCGCTCAGCGATGCCGAAAACAGCAGGGCGGTGGATATAGTCGAGGCCGGGGCGCGCCGTGCCGAACTGAAGCTTCATTTCACCGAGCTTAAACCCGCCGGGACGCCCGACGGAAGCCCAAAACGGTCAGAGATCAAAGGCGAGACGGGCGCGCACGCCGTGGTGGGCGGAATCCAGCTCGATCGCCGAGCGCAAACCGCTGGCCATGGCCGAGATGATCTTGGAGCCCAGGCCGGTGCCTTTGGGCGCGCCGTCGCCCAGACCGGGGCCGTCATCCTCGACCGTCAAGAGGGCCCGACTGCCGTCTTCGGCCTTTTGCAGGAGGATGCGGATCTCGCCGGCGGCGCCGGGTTCATAGGCGTATTTCACGGCGTTGGTGACCAGTTCGGTCACGATCACCCCCAGGGACACGGCCTGGTCGGTGGTCACCTGAAGAGGTTCAGCGCACAGGGTCAGGCGCGAGCCGTCACCATTGGGACCGATCGACTTGCTCAGCTCCTCGACCAAGCCCGCCAGATATTCGTCCATCTGAACCCGTTCGACGTTCGCCGAGGTGTAGAGGCGGCGATGGACATGGGCGACGGCCTCGATGCGGACCTGGGCCTCTCGCAGGGCGGCGCGCGCGCCTTCGTCGGCGAGCTGGCGCAGCTGCAGGGAGATGAAGCTGGAGACCAGTTGCAGCGAGTTTCCGACGCGATGGTTCACCTCGCGCAGCAGGGCCTCGGCGCGGTCGCGCTCTTGACGGACTTCGTCATGCGCGCGCTCGTTCTCGCGCTCCAGCCGGCGACGCAGCAGGGCGTCCTCGATGGCCGAGCGCAACAAGGCGGTGAAGTCCTCGGACACGTCCTTGATGACATAGTCGGCCGCGCCGGCCCTCAGGGCGGCCACGGCGATGCGCCCGTCCTGCGCGCCCGTCACATAGACCACCGGCGGCGGTTCCGGCAGCGCCAGGATGTCGGGCAGAACGTCCAGACCCTCGCGACCCGGCATATAGTGATCCAAGGCGCAGACATCGAAGGTTTCAGCCTTCAGCGCCTCATAGCCTGCATCGGCGTCTGGCGCGCAGACCACCTGATAGCCGTGGCGCTCCAGCTCCTTCTGAACCAGGCGCGACAGGCCGCGATCATCGTCGATGTACAAAAGCCGTATGGGGGGCCGGGCCTGATCCACGCGTCAGATCTCGGGGGCTTGCATGACGGAGAGGAAGAGACCCAGCTGGCGGATCGCGCCTGCGAAGGCTTCATAGTCGACCGGTTTGGTGATGTAGACGTTGCAGCCCAGGTCGTAGCAGCGCTGGATCTCGCCCTTGTCGTCCGTCGTGGTCAGCACCACCACCGGGGCGCGGCGCAGACGCTCGTCCGCCTTGACCCGCTCCAGGATGTCCGTGCCCGACATGTCCGGCAGATTGAGGTCCAGCAGGATCAGCAGCGGCCCGCTGCGGCGAACCTCTTCCTGAAAGAGATAATCCAGCGCCGCATCCCCATGGTCGAAATGGACGATGTCATTGGCGATATTCGCCCGCCGGATGTTCTTCTCAATGAGCTTGGCGTGGCCGTGGTCGTCCTCGACCATGACGATCTTCACCGAGTGGCTCACAGGCGGTCTCCTTGATGGTCACCCAGCATAACGAGACGCTTCGGAAATTTTAGGTAAAAAGTCGAGCCTTCTCCCAATTCGGACTCAACCTCGATCGTGCCGCCCATGCGGCGAACGATGTTGCGCACGAACGCAAGGCCCAGCCCCTCGCCGGGCGTGTCCTGTTTGCCAGAGCGACGGAACAGTTCGAAAATACGCTCGTGATCGCGAGGCGAGACGCCCCGGCCGTTGTCTCGCACCGCATAGGAGACCCAGCCGTCCGGCTCCTGCCGGCCGCTGACCTCAATATGGATCGGTCGGCCCGGCTGCTGATACTTGACGGCGTTGTCGATCAGATTGCTGAAGACCTGCTCGATCGACAGACGGTCGTTCTCCATCGCAGGCAGGTCGCTGATCGTGATCTCGCCGCCCGTTTCGGCGACCTGGTGACTGACGGTGTCGGCGATGGCGCGGACCATGGCCGTCATCTCGAGCGTCTCGGGCTGCAGGGCGCGGCGCCCCTCGCGCGACAGGCGCAGGATGGCGTTGATCAGCCGGTCCATCTTGGCCGTCGAGGTGCGGATAAAGCCCACCGCTTCGGGCGCATCCTCGCGCACCGAACGCAGCGCCTCGGCGTCCACAAGCTCCGGGTGGGTCGCCTCCAGCGCGGTCAGCTGCTGCTCCAGGGCCTTGCTGACCTGCTCAAGCTCGGACGTGTAGCCCATGACGTTGACAAGGGGCGCGCGCAGATCGTGGCTGACGATATAGGCGAACCGCTGGATTTCCTCATTGGCGCGGGTCAGTTCGGCGGTGCGGTCGCGCACCTCGTTTTCTAGCCCGGCGTTGACCCGGTCGAGCTCGAAATGCGCCTCCTCGATCTCGGCCACATAGCGCCGAACCATCCAGACGCTGATGCCGGCGAGGATCAGCACCAGGATCGCCGCAAGGGCGTTGACCGCGACCGTGACCGTCTGCGCCCGCTCGGACTGACGCGTCCTTTCGGTCAGACGCTGCGCCTCGACCACATCCACTGCAGACAGCTCGACGCGGATCTGGTCCATCAGAGACTTGCCGCGACCGTTGCGGATCAAGGACACCGCTTCGCCGATGCGCCCCGTTCGCGTCAGCTCGATCGTGTCCGCCATCAGTTTCAGGCGCTCGCGATAAAGCCCCTTCACCTTGGCCACCCGGCGGGCCTGATCCTCATCGCCGACGGCCAGTTGCTCCATCCGCTCGACCACGCCCGGCAGCTTGGCCACGGCGTTCTCGTGCAACCCCAGATATTCGGTCCGGGCCGTCAGCATGAAGCCCCTCTGACCCGTCTCGGCCTCGGTCAGCAGCATCAGCATGTCCTTGGCCGCCAGACGGACCTGCTGGCTGTGATCGACGGTGTCGTTATAGGCCGCCGTCCGCTGGATCATGACGAAGGTCGCGGCGTTGACCGCCATCAGCAGCAGGATGGCCAGGGCCAGAAGCGCGATGATGGAGCGACTGAGGGTCGGGGTGCGCAGGAAGGTTCCGAAGGTGCGCAGGGCCGGCCGAATGCGTTTCATGGCCGGAACCATATTCGCCGCCTGCGCGGTGTCCAGCGATTAACCGTGAAGTCGTCTAAACCGAGCCGACGGTGCGCAGGCGGGCCTTGGGGTGAATCTCATTCTGGCTCATCACCACCGTCTGTCCGCGGAAGCGTTCGATGATGGAGCGCACATAGGGACGCACCTGCGGCCCGGTCAGCAGGACAGGGTTCTCGCCCGTCATGGCGGCGCGCTCGAACACGTCGCGGACGGCGCGGATGAAGTCCTGAAGCTTGCTGGGCGCCATCGCCAGCTGCTTGTCTTCGCCGGGGCCCACCAGGCTGTCGGCGAAGGCCTGCTCCCACTCGGGCGACAGCGTGACGATGGGCAGGGCCCCGTCGTCGGCCTTGTGCTGCCAGCACAGCTGACGCGCCAGGCGGCTGCGGACATGCTCGACCAGGGTGGAGACGCTGGTGGTGTGCGGCGCGGCCTCGGCCAGGCCTTCGAGGATGGCGGGCAGGTCGCGGATGGACACCTTCTCGCGCAACAGGGCCTGCAGCACCCTTTGCAGGGTCGTCACGGTGACGACCGAGGGGATCAGCTCCTCGACCAGCTTCTGCTCCTCGCCTTTCAGCTCCTTCAACAGCTTCTGCACCTCGGCGTAGGACAGCAGCTCGGCCATGTTCTCCTTGAGGATTTCGGTCAGGTGCGTGGTCAGCACCGTCGAAGGGTCGACGATGGTGTAGCCGCGGAAGGTCGCCTCTTCCCTCAGCGACTCGTCGATCCAGGTGGCGGGCAGGCCGAAGGCGGGCTCGCGCGTGTGCTCGCCGGGCAGTTCGACCTGACGCCCCGCAGGGTCCATCGCCATCAGGGAGGACAGGCGCACCTCGCCCGATCCGGCGTCCATCTCCTTGATGCGGATGGCGTAGCCTTGATTGGGCAGGCGCATATTGTCGAGGATGCGCACGCTGGGCATGACGAAGCCGTATTCCTGAGCCAGCGAACGGCGCAGGGCGCGGATCTGGTCCGTCAGGCGCCGCCCCTCCAGGTCGTTGATCAGCGCCAGCAGGGCGTAGCCCAGCTCGATCTTCACCTCGTCGATGGTCAGGGCGGTGGAGATCGGCTCCTCGACATCCTCCCTGGGTTTGAGGTCCACCGGCTCGGCGGGCGGCGGCTTCAGCCGGTCGCGGCCCAGCTTCCACGCCATGAAGCCGGTCCCCAGCGCCAGCGCCGCAAACGGCAGCAGCGGCATGCCGGGGATCAGGCCGATCAGTCCCGCCGTGCCGGACACCACGCCCAGCGACACGGGGTTGGTGGCCAGTTGGCTGACGAAAGCCTTGTCGGCCGAACCCTCGACCCCGGCCTTGGTCACGAGGAAGCCGGCCGCCACTGAGATGATGATGGCCGGGATCTGGGTCACCAGACCGTCGCCGACCGTCAGCTGGACATAGGTGTTGGCCGCCTGCATCGCCGGCATGCCATGCTGGACCACCCCGATCAGCAGGCCGCCGATGGCGTTGATGAAGGTGATGATCAGGCCCGCCACGGCGTCGCCGCGCACGAATTTCGAGGCGCCGTCCATGGCGCCGAAGAAGGTCGATTCCTGCTCCAGCTCCTTGCGGCGCAGCTTGGCCTGCTCCTCGTTGATCAGCCCGGCCGACAGGTCCGCGTCGATGGCCATCTGCTTGCCCGGCATGGAGTCCAGGGTGAAGCGGGCCGAGACCTCGGCGATGCGGGTCGCGCCCTTGGTGATGACGACGAAGTTCACCACCAGCAGGATGGCGAAGATGATCACCCCGATGATGAAGTTGCCGCCCATCATCAGCTCGCCGAAGGCCTGGATGATCTTGCCGGCGCTGTCGTGACCTTCCTGGCCGTTGCTGAGGATCAGCCGCGTCGAGGCCAGATTCAGCCCCAGGCGGAACAGGGTCGAGACCAGCAGCACCGTGGGGAAGATGGCGAAGTCCAGCGGCCGCTTCATCATCACGGCCGTCATCAGGATCAGGACGCTGGAGACGAGCGAGATCGCCAGCAACAGGTCCAGAAGCATCTTCGGGACCGGCAGGATCAGCAGCATGATGACGCCGATGACGCCGACCGCCATGCCGACTTCGCCGCGCATCAACCAGCCGAGCGCATCACGCCCCGTAGGGCGCGCCATGCCGTCCTTCATCAGGTACGGCGCGTCAGCCATGACGACGTGCGAAGGTCATGCCGCCTGATGACAGGATTCGCCAGATCTCATCCATGTCAGCCATGCCCCAGCGCCTTGAGCGCCAGTCGGGCGGCGTCAGCGATGACCGCCTCGCGCTGGGCGTCGGTCGAGTCCGGCGTTGCATGGAAATAGACGGCCATAATGATCGGAGCGCCTTCGATGGGATAGACGACGCCGATGTCGTTCACCGGCCCGCCGCCGCCCGTGCCGGTCTTGTTCGCGACGGTCCAGCCGGAAGGGACGCCCGCCTTCAGGCGCGCCTGCCCGGTCGGCGACGCCACCATCCACTCCAGAAGCAACCGCTTGGAAGCCGACTCGAGCGGCGAGGCCTCTGACAGGATCAGCCGCTCGATGTTGCGGGCCGACTGCGCGGGCTGGATGGTGTCCTTGTCGCCGTCCGCCCGGTTCAGTTCCGGCTCCAGCCGATCCACGCGGGTCGTCTCATCGCCGATGCCGCGATAGAAGGCGCGCAAGGCGTCCAGTCCGCCCATTTCGCGGATCAGGATATTGGCGGCGGGGTTGTCGCTGACCTCGACCGCGCCCTTCATCAACTGCTCGATGGTCAGGGTCGAACCAACCGCCGGCGCCGTCACCGGGGCGTGGGCGATCATGTCGGCCTGCGTCACCGGGATCGCCCGGTCCAGCCGCTCCTGCCCGGCCTGAACGCGCAGCAGGGTCGCGGCGGCCAGATACATCTTGAACGTCGAGCAATACAGGAACCGCTCGTCGCCGCGCCAATCGGCGCGCTTGCCCTCGGTCAGGACCGAGACGCCCAGGCGTCCGCCGTGCCGGGCCTCCAGCGCCGACAGGTCCAGGTCGATGCCGCCGGGCTCGGGCGCCGCTGGCGGCGTCGCGCGCGTGCAGGCGCCTAGAGCCATGCCGCCGGACATCAGGGCGCCGGCGCCGATCAGCAGGGTGCGGCGGTCGGCGCGCACCGGATCAGCCCGCCGCGCCGTAGGCGGCCGCCACGCCCGACTGGGGCGCCGGGATCGGCGTGCCCTGGTCGGCGTACTCGTTCAGCTTGTTGCGCAGGGTGCGGATGGAGATGCCCAAGATGGTCGCCGCATGGGTGCGGTTGCCCAGACAGTGGCTGAGCGTGTCCAGGATCAAGGTCTTCTCCATCTCGGCTACGGTCTGACCGACGAAGCTGCGGGTCACGGCGTCGGCGGCCTGGGCCGCCTGTCCGGCGACCCCGGCGTCATAGGTCGAGGCGGCGGGCGTCGAGGCTCCGTCCCCGCCCAGCAGAGGGCGGCCGTCCGGCAGGCGGATGGCGTCGACGTCGATCTCGGATCCGGACGCCAGCAACACCGCGCGGTGCATGGCGTTCTCCAGCTCGCGCACGTTGCCCGGCCAGCGGTGGGCGACCAGGGCGCGCCGCGCCTCAGGGCCGATGGCGCGGGGCGGCACGCCGTTGGCGGCGGCGTATTTCTTGACGAAGTGGTCGGCCAGGACGGCGATGTCGCCGGGGCGCTCGCGCAAAGACGGCAGGCGCAGGTTCACCACGTTGAGGCGATACAGCAGGTCTTCGCGGAAGGTCCCCTCGGCCACGGCCTTGGCCAGGTCGCGGTTGGAGGTGGCGATGATGCGGATGTTGACCGGCACGGGCTTGGAGCCGCCGACGCGGTCGATCACCCGCTCCTGGATGGCGCGCAGCAGCTTGGCCTGAAGCCGGGCGTCCATCTCGCTGATTTCATCCAGCAGAAGCGTGCCGCCGTCGGCCTCCTCGAACTTGCCGATGCGGCGGGCGACCGCGCCGGTGAAGGCGCCCTTCTCGTGGCCGAACAGCTCGGATTCCAGCAGGTTGTCCGGGATGGCGGCGCAGTTGACGCTGATGAACGCCTTGTCGGCGCGGCGCGAGCTGCTGTGCAGATAGCGGGCCATCACCTCCTTGCCGACGCCGCTTTCGCCGGTGATCAGGATGGAGGCTTCCGAGCGCGCCACCTGATCGGCCAGCTGGATCACCGATTTCATCGCCGGATCCGCCGAGATCATCGGCCGCTCATCGTCGGCCACGGCCGACAGCACCGCGGCGATCAACTCCGCATCGGGCGGCAGGGGGATGAACTCCTTGGCCCCGGCGCGGATGGCGTCCGCCGCTTCCTTGGCGTCAGCATCGACGCCGCAGGCCACGACCGGCACATGGATGCGTTCGGCGTCGTTGGCGGCGATCAGGGCGGCGATGTCGATGCGGTAGTCGACCATCAGCAGGTCGGCGCCCTGCCCCCGGCGCAGTTGCTCGGTCGCCTGATCGGCGCGCTCGACGTGCTGGACCTTGGCGCCGTGCGCCATGGCCATTTTCACCGCCGTCGCCAGTTGGCCGCTTAAACGACCCACCACCAGAAGACGCATCGCCCTACTCCTTCAAATCCTGTCCGTGACGGGGCGGCCGATCAGGCGCCCTTGTCCTCGGTCTTGATGATTTCCGTCATGGTCACGCCCAGGCGGTCCTCGACGACGACGACCTCGCCGCGCGCCACCAGGCGGTTGTTGACGAAAATGTCGATGGCCTCGCCGACCTTGCGGTCCAGCTCCAGCACCGAGCCCTTGTTCAGCTTCAGCAGTTGGGCGACGGACATGTGCGCCTTGCCCAACACGGCGGAGATGTTGACCGGCACGTCGAAGACCGGCGCTAGGTCGACAGCGGACTTCTCGCCGCCGTCATCGGCCAGGTTGAGGGCGGTGGAATCGCCGAATTCCTCAAGCGAGAGATCGTCGGTGGCCATCAGAAGCCCCTCCTGTCATGAGCGCCGCCTTCGAGGGGCGGCTCAGCGTGGCCGGCTTCAGCGGCCAATGCGGCGTTAAGGGCGGCGGCGACGCGCGCCTCGGCCTCGGCCGGGTCGAACTCGGCGCGCCCGTCCGCCCATTCCAGGGCGAAGGCGGCGGCGGGCAGATGCGGTTCGTCGCGGAACACCACCAGCCCGGAGAAGCCCGCCTGGGCGCACAGGGCCTCGATCTGGGCGCGGCCGTCCTCGTCCAGACCCGAGGCGCGGACGACAAGGCGCGGCGTGGCGTCCATCTCCTGCCCCAGGGCCTCGAGGGCGGCCTCCAGCGGACGGCGCGGGAAGCGTTCGAAGGCGGCCGAACCGATCACACGCGCGGCGGCCAAGGCCAGTTCGGCGGATTCGCGCCGGTGCGCCTCGGCCACGCCGCGCAGGGCGGTCGCCGCCTGAGACACCGTCTGCGCCACGATGGACAGGGCTTCGGCGCGCAGGGCCTCGACCTCGTTCAACGCCTGCTGGCGGGCCTCAAGCCGCGCCTGGGCGACCAGGGCCTCGACCTCGGCCGGGGCGAAGGCGCGCTTGGTCGGCTGCCAGGTCGAGGCGCGCAGCACGGCGCCGTCGGCCCCGAACTCGGTGTCGAAGGCGAAGGGGACGGCGTTTAAAGGAAGGGCGCTCATGTCAGTAGATCAACTCGTCGTCGCCGCCCTGGCCGGCCAGCATGATGTCGCCACGCGCCGCCAAATCCTTGGCCACCTGGACCATCGCCATCTGGGCGTTGTCGACGTCCTTGAGGCGGACAGGCCCCATGGATTCCATGTCCTCGCGCATGATCTTCGAGGCGCGCTCGGACATGTTGGAGAAGAACATTTCGCGCAAGGAGTCCGAGGCGCCCTTCAGCGCCAGCCCCAGCTGGTCCTTCTCGACCGAGCGCAGCAGGGTCTGCACCCCGCCCGGATCGAGGCGCGAGAGATCCTCGAACACGAACATCAGGGCGCGGATGCGCTCGGCCGCGTCGCGGTTGCGTTCCTCCAGCGCGCCGATGAAACGGGCCTCGGTCTGACGGTCGAAGCTGTTGAAGATGTCGGCCATCAGCTCATGGCTGTCGCGCTTGGACGTGCGCGCCAGGTTGGACATGAACTCGCTGCGCAGGGTCTGTTCGATCTTGTCGAGGATGTCGCGCTGCACCGGCTCCATGCGCAGCATCCGCTGGACGCATTCCAGGGCGAAGTCCTCGGGCAGGGCCGTGAGCACGCGCGAGGCGTGGTCCGGCTTGATCTTGGACAGGACCACCGCGACCGTCTGCGGGTATTCGTTCTTCAGATAGTTGGCGAGCACGGCCTCGTTCACATTGCCGAGCTTGTCCCACATGGTGCGGCCGGCGGGGCCGCGGATTTCCTCCATCAGGGCTTCGACCCGATCGCCGGGCATGAAGGAGGCCAGCAGACGCTGGGTCTGCTCGTAGGAGCCCATCAGCGAGCCCGACCCGCCGATGCCGGAGACGAACTCGACCAGCACCTCCTCGACCACGGCGGCGGTGACGGTGCCCAGGCCGGCCATGGCCTGAGAGACTTCCTTGATCTCTTCGTCGTCGAGCTGCTGCCACAGGGCCGTATGCTCTTCGCCCAGAGACAGAAGAACGACGGCCGCCTTCTCAGGCCCCGTCAGCTTCTTGGCGTCGTCGACCGCCGCGCCTTTTGACATCAACCGCGCCGCCATCAGGTTTCATGCATCCAGGCGCGCAGGATCGCCGTGGACTCCTCGGGGTGGCTGTCGACGAAATCGGCGACCTTCTTGATGGAGGAGGCCTTCACCTGGCCCTCGATGCGGGCGATGTCGATGCGCTGCTCCATGTCGCTGGGGCCGGCCAGCATGGGGGCGCCGCCCGGCAGGGTCCCGCCGACGAGCTGGGTGTCCAGCGCGGTGACGGGGATTCCATTGGCCCCGACCAGGGCGGGAACGCCTGCGCGCCCCTGTCCCGAGGCGGTCTTCAGCAGCGGGCGCAGGACGAAGAAGATCAGCAGCAGGCCCGTGACCAGCAGGACCAGAAGCTCGACCCCGCGCATGATGTCGTTCTTGTCGAAGGCGAACAGCGACGATCCCTTTTCCTCGCCCGGGGCGACGGAGGGTTCGCGGTTAAAGCGGACGTTGACGACTTCCAGCTTGTCGCCGCGCGCCTCGTCGATGCCGACGGCGGCGGCGACCAGGGCCTTGATCTGCTGCACTTCCTCGGCGGTGCGGGCGGCGTAGGTCGGCTCGCCCTTGCCGTCGGCGGCCGGGGTGTATTTGCCGTCGACCGCGACCGAGACGGACAGCTTCTTGACCTCGCCCGGCTCCTTCACCGTCGTCGTGGTGGTGTTGGAGATCTCGTAGTTGGTCGTCTCGGTGTTCTCGGCGCGGGTCGAGCCGATGGGATTGGCGGGCGGGGCCTCGCCGCCGGGAATATTGGCGGTGGCGGTGGCGCCTTCCTGCTGTCCGGTCGTGTCCTGCGACTGGCTGCCGTTGGTCGAGGTCGAGCGGACGACCTGACCGTCAGGGTCGAACTTCTGCTCCTGAGTGGTCGAGCGGCTGTGGTCGATGTCGGCCGTGACCTGGACGCGCGCCGCACCGGCGCCGACGACGCCCTCGACGATGTCCTTGATGCGGGCCTGCATCTGCGCCTCGGTCGAGGCCTTGGCGGCGTCGGCGGTGGCCGATGTGAAGCCGGTCTCCTCGGAGCCCGCCGCCAGGGTGCGGTTGGCCTGATCCGTCACGGTGACCTTGTCCGGCTTCAGGTTCGGGACGGATGAGGCGACCACGTTGCGGATCGCGCGCACCTGGTCGGACGTCAGGTCACGGCCCGACAGGCCCACGACCACGGCGGCGGTCGGATCGACGGCGGCCGCCTGGAACATCTCGCGCCGAGGCATGGTGATGTGGACGCGGGCCGAGGCGATGCCGCGCATCGACATGATGGTGCGGGCCAGTTCGCCCTGCAGGGCGCGCTGTTCGTTCAGGTTCTGCTGGAACTCGGTCTGGCCCAGCACCGACTGGTTGTCGAAGATTTCGTAGCCGACGCTGCCCGAGGTCACGAGCCCCTTGCCCGCCAGCATCAGGCGCGCCGTGCCCACTTCGTCGCGGCTGACGAACAGGGTCGAGCCGTCGCCCTTGGACGAGTATTTGATGCCCGCCTGGCTCAGGGCGGCGCTGATCTCGGAGGCTTCGCGCAGGTCCAGGTTGGAATAGAGCAAGGCGTCCGGGGCCTGGCCCACGCGCAGCATGACGGCGACCAGGACGGCGGCCACGCCCGCGGCCACGCCCAGGATGGCGGCCAGGCGTCCGATGCCGAACTTCTTCAAAGCTTCCGTGAAGCCGCCCACGCGCAACCGCCCCTGCACACGCGGGACGAACCGAACCCGCTAGGCAGAAACTGCCGCCTGGATGGTAAATGCGGCGTTAAGAGGCGTTAAAGAGCTGGAGATCTGCAGCCCCCGCTCCCGATGCGAGCGGGATAACTCGCGCGCAAAAGAAAAAGGGGCTGCGGGACCATGACGCCCCACACCCCCTTCGGCGCCCCCCGGCGCCCGCCCGCTTCCTCAAGGGAGGCAGGCTGTCTGGTCGAAAGCCTTAGACCTTCTGAGCCTCGGCCTTCTTGTCGGCGGCGGCCTTGATGCGGGCCTCGGCGATGGCGTCGGCGATCAGGTGGGTCGGCTTGTTCTCGGCGACCGAGCGCTCGAGGATTTCCTCGAAGGTCTCCATCAGGCGCGACAGCTTGCCCTCGACCCACGACGGGTCATAGGCGCCGCCGGTCTGACGCGCGTTCATTTCCGAGGCGACGTTGATGATGCCGCCGCCGTTGATGACGTAGTCGGGCGCATACAGCACCCCGCGCTTGAACAGCTCGTCGCCGATGTCGGCCGTGGCCAGCTGGTTGTTGGCGGCGCCGCAGACGGCCTTGACCTTGAGGCGGTCCAGCGTCTGCGGGTTCAGCGTGGCGCCCAGGGCGCACGGTGCGTAGATGTCGGCGGCGACGTCATAGATAGCGTCCGGGGCGACGATCTCAGCGCCGGTCTTGGCGGCGACGGCTTCCAGGTTGGCCTGGTTGACGTCGGTGATGATCAGCTTGGCGCCGGCCTTGTGCAGCTTCTCGGCCAGATAGGCCCCGACGTGGCCCACGCCCTGGATGGCGACGGTCAGGCCGGTCATGTCGTTCTGGTTGAACAGGCGCCGCGCGACGACCAGGTTCGAGCGGAACACGCCCTCGGCGGTGACCGGGCTGGGGTCGCCCGAGGCTTCCGGGCCGTCCTTCAGGCCCAGGACGAATTCAGTGACCTTGCGGGCTTCGGCGATGTCCTCGACCGAGGTGCCGACGTCTTCGGCGGCGTAGTAGTGGCCGCCCAGGCCGTTCAGATAGCGGCCGAAGGCGTGGAACAGCTCAGGCGTCTTCTGGGTGCGGCTGTCGCCGATGATGACCGACTTGCCGCCGCCCATCTCCAGATCGGCCACGGCGTTCTTGTAGCTCATGCCCTTGGAAAGGCGCAGCACGTCTTCCAGCGCTTCGGCCGACGAGGCGTAGTTCCACATGCGGGTGCCGCCGACAGCCGGGCCGCGCGCGGTGGAGTGCACCGCAACAATAGCCTTCAGGCCGGTTTTCTCGTCGTAGAAGGCGTGGACGCCTTCATGGTTTGCGAAAGAAGGAGATTCAAACAGCGTCTTGCCCATGACAGGCCTTTCCTGGGGTATTTTTTGTGCGCATGGACATACGCGCCCCCTGACCAAACGGCAAGCATCACCGTGATCGTCGGATCAGTTCTGGCTACGATGCGGCTTAGGGTCTGATTTTCCGCATATTTTTCGTTCAGCGCGCCCTGGGATCGGCCCGCAGCGCCGGGAGGACCGGCGGCGCCCCGGACGGCAGCGGCTGAGCCGGGTCCCGCAGCCAGGCCTCGATGTCCGCGAACGCGACCTCGGCCTGAAGGTCCCGGTTCAGGATGTGCCAGCCGTCCGCATAGTAGGCCGTCGTCAGGTTGGGCCGCTCGCCCGCCTGCTCCAGAGCGCGGCGCATCGGCCGCGGGGTGATGATCTGGTCGTGGGCGCCGTACAACAGCAGCGTCGGCTTCTCGACGCGGCCGAGACGCAGAGTCGCCGTCTCCATCAGATCGACCAGGCCATAAAGAGAATCAAACCGCGTCGACAGGATCGACAGGGGATCGCGGCCGTTGCGGATCAGCTCCAGCGTATTGTCCGAAGCGCGGATGTCGCGCACGGCGAACGATGGCGGCTCGACTCGCTTGGCCCCCATCAGGCGGGCGGCGGCCCAGAGCCCCGCGCGGTTGAAGGCGCTCTGGCTGGACCAGCCCCAGACGCCCGGCGCCAGCAGGACCACGCGGTCGGCGTCGGGCGGCGCGTCGGAGCCGAAGGCGGCGATGGTCGAGGAGCCGCCCATGCTCTCGCCGGCCACCACGATCAAGGCGCCCGGCCGTTCGGCCCGGACCAGGGCGACGATGGTGCGCAGGTCGGCGCTGGTCAGGCTCTCAGCCGCGAACTCGCCCCGTCCGGGCGCCAGGCCGAAGCCGCGCTGGTCATAGGCCCAGGTCTCGATGCCCCGCTGCGCCCACCACGGGCCGGCGAGGCGAAAGGAGGCGTAGTGGTCGTTGAACCCGTGCAGGGCGATGACGACGGCCCACGGCGCCTGATCTTCGGGGCTCCAGCGCAGATAGGGCAGCCGCGCCCCGTCCTGCACCACGAAGGCGCCGCGCCCCAGGGCGCCTTCCTCGACGCGAGGGCCGGTGAAGCCTGCGGGCGGCGTCAGGGGCGGCTGGGCGTAGGGGGTGGCGCAGGCGGATAGGGCGAGGGAGAGAAGCACGGCGGCGATCCATCGTCCTTCTCCCCTCGGGGGAGAAGGCGGCTTGCGAAGCGAGACGGATGAGGGGGCTGTCGGCTGCACCCGGACCATCAACCGTCTGAAGCGCCGATAGAGCCCCCTCATCCGAGCGCCTCCGGCGCCCACCTTCTCCCCCGAGGGGAGAAGGAAAGACCGATGTGTCACGCCAATATCTCCGCTGTCCGCTGGCGAAGGTAGGGCAGAACCTCCGCCTCGAACCAGGGGTTCTTCTTCAGCCAGGCCGTATTGCGCCAGGACGGGTGCGGCAGGGGCAGGATACCGGGCGCATAATCGCGCCAGGCGCGCACGGTCTCGGTCATATTGGCCTTGGCGCGGTCGCCCAGCGCCCAGACCTGCGCATAGCCGCCGACCAGCAGGGTCAGCTCGACCTTGGGCAGTTCAGCCAGAAGGCGCGGCCGCCACAACTCGGCGCAGCGGCGCGGCGGCGGATAGTCGCCGCCTTTCGGATCCGTGCCGGGAAAGCAGAAGGCCTGGGCGGCGACCCCGAGGCGCGCGTCGCCGTAGAAGGTCGTCTCGTCCACGCCCATCCAGTCGCGCAGGCGAACGCCCGACGGGTCGGTGAACGGCAGGCCGCTCTCGTGCACCCGTCGCCCCGGCGCCTGCCCGCAGATCAGCAGCCGGGTTTCCGGCGTGACCATGACCACCGGCCGCGGCGTATGCGGCAACTGGCCCAGACACGCCCGGCAGGCGCGGATTTCGGCCAGGACCTCGTCCAGGCCGGATTCCGGGCCGTTTTCCGGATCAGTCGAAGTCGTCATCCGAGGATTCGACCGGCGGCAAGGCCGCAAGGGCGGCGGCCGTCTCGGCCTCGGTCGGCAGGCGCAGACGGATCACGCCGCGGAAGTTGTTGGGATCGACGACCTTGCCCTTCTTGGTGATGGTCAGCTTGCCCTGACGCATCAGGCCCAGCGCCGTGGCCTTCACCTTGGGCAGCATCCGCTGCCACTGCTCGGGCTGCAGTTCCTTGGCCACATCGGCCGGTTCAATGCTCTTGCCGCCGACGTTTTTCGGATCGGCCTTGGCCAGTTTTTCAAAAATGGCTGCTTCGATTGGATCGCTCATAGGCGCTATATGCTGCACCGCGAGATCGGAAAGAAGGCAAAACCGACATGGCCGAGATAATCACCGTCACCGAAGGCGAGTTCGCCGGCTGGAAGACCTATAATCTGCGCGACACCTTCGACGTGGTCGTCGGCCCCTTCTATGGCAAGCCTGACCCCGACGGCCACATGCGCTGCGCCTTCCGCGCCGAGCAGAAGCATATGAACGCGGGCGGGCGGATGCACGGCGGTTGCCTGATGACCTTCGCCGACATCGCCATGTTCCAGATCGCCTATCAGGAGATGGAAGGCGCCTCGGGCGTGACGGTGCAGCTGGATTCCACCTTTATCGACGGCGCCTATGTCGGCGAACTGATCGAGGCCACGGGCCAGGTGACCAAGGCGGGCAAGAGCCTGATCTTCGTGCGCGGCCAGATCGTCACCGGCGAACGACTGCTGATGACCTTCTCGGGCGTGATCCGGAAGTTCACGCCGCGCGAATGAACCGCACGCCCAGCGCCAGCCCCATCGCGACGGCCGCCGCCGGCCACAGGGCGTCCAGTCCCAGGCGGCCATAGACCACGGCGCCCAGCAGCGCGCCGCCTGCCAGGCCCGCCCACAGCGCCATATAAGGCCGGAACGCCCACGGATCGCCGCCTCGCACCGCCGCCGCCAGGGCGTGGCCGGTCTTGACGAGCGTTCCCGTCATATAGGTCAGGCTGACCCCGACCTCGCCGTCGCGCAGGAAGACGGAATTCTCCACGGCCATCGCCATGACCATCAGGCCGATAGCCACGGGCGCGATGCCCGCCCCCGCCGCCACGGCGGCGCCGGCCAGCAGGAAGGCCTCGACCGCCAGCACCCGGCTGCGCGAGCGCGCGCCCTCGCCGCCCGCGACCAGGGCGCCGAGCATGGCGCCCAGCACGAACAGCGCCAGCACACCGGCCACCGCCCCCGCCGCCTGCCAGCGCCCCTCAGCCAGGCTGACGGCCAGCCGGGTGCTGTTGCCGCTCATGAAGGAGACGAACACCCCGCCCAGATGCAGGAAGCCCAGACTATCCACATAGCCCGCCAGGGCGGCCAGCAGCAGGGCCAGCCAGCGGTCCGGCGCGGTCAGGCTGCGCAAGGTCGGATCACATCCCCGCCGAGGCCGCCGGACGGGCCCGGCACGTCGCCAGCCATCGCGCCAAATGCGTCAACTCCTGGGGCGGGCGGTATTTGACCAGACGGGCGAAATCCAGACCCACGACCCCGACGATGTCGG
The DNA here is from genome assembly GCF_000635915.2 of Brevundimonas naejangsanensis. Lineage (NCBI taxonomy): Bacteria > Pseudomonadati > Pseudomonadota > Alphaproteobacteria > Caulobacterales > Caulobacteraceae > Brevundimonas > Brevundimonas naejangsanensis. The sequence continues at coordinate 378,559 of NZ_CP015614.1, read as the reverse complement.
CGATGGTGAAGCGGTCGGCGGCGATGAACTCATGATCCGCCAGATGCCGGTCCAGGGTCTTCATGAAGCGCTCGGCGCCCAGGCGGTTGTATTCGGCGACCTGGGGCTGGGGCGCCTCAAGCGCGGCCAGGGCCGGATGAGTGAAACGCACGTTCAGCATCATCGGATTGGCCAGATACATCTCGCACCGACGCATCCACATCTCGATGATCGCCTGCTCCTTCGGATCGCGGCCGAACAGGTTCGGCTCGGGGTGCAGCGCCTCCAGATAGCGGCAGATGGCGATGGATTCGGTCAGGCAGGTCCCGTCGTCCAGCTCCAGCGCCGGAACGTGCGGCACGCCGAACTTGGCCCGATAGGCAGGGGTGCGGTGCTCGCCCGCCAGAAGCTCGATCTCGACCCGTTCGACATCGGTCACGCCCTTCTCGGCCATGACCCAGCGGACGCGGCGCGGATTGGGCGCGCGGCGGCTTTCATAGAGCTTCATCAGAGGGTCCCTTCGGCTGCCCTCGGCGACGCTACTAGGCGAAGACGGCGGCGGGCAAGGCCCCGACGATGCAGGCGGTCATCAGGGTCGCCAGGAAGCCGGCGAACAGCGCCTTCCACACCAGGCCCAGCACCTCCTCGCGGCGTTCGGGCATCAGCACCGACAGGCCGGTGACGGTAATCCCGACCGAGCCGATGTTGGCGAACCCGCACAGCGCATAGGTCATCAGCATCCGGGTGCGCTCGCTCATCTCGGCGGCGGGCACCTTGCCCAGTTCGATGAAGGCGACGAACTCGGTCAGGGTCAGCTTGACCCCTAGCAGCCAGCCCGCCTTCTGGGCGTCGGCCCACTCCACGCCGGTCAGCCAGGCCACCGGAGCGAACAGCCAGCCCAGGATGCGCTCGACCGTCAGCGGGTCTCCGGCGATGACGAAGCCGCCCAGGATGATGTTGGCCAGCGCCACCAGGGCCACGAAGACGATCAGCACGGCCGAGATGTTCAGCACCACCATCAGGCCGTCGGACGTGCCCTTGACGATGGCGTCGACGGAGCTGTCGTACTTCAGCGCCGAGTTGTAGTCGGCCACCGCCCCGCCCTCGCCCGGCTTTTCAGGGATGATGACGCGGGCCAGCAGGATGCCTGCAGGCGCCGAGACGATGGAGGCCACCAGGACATGGCCCGCCGCATTGGTCAGCACCGGCGACAGGATGGTCGCATAGGCCACCATGGTCGAACCGGCGACGGTGGCCAGACCCACCACCATCATCAGGAAGACTTCCGAACGGGTCAGCTTGTCCAGATAGGCGCGGATGACGATGGGGCTCTCGATCATCCCCAGAAAGACGTTGGCCGCCACCGCCAGCGCCGAGGCCCCGCCCAGACCCATGGTCCGCTGGAACAGGAAGCCGAAGCCCAGGGTGATCCACTTCAGGATCTTCCAGTGCCACAGCAGAGCCGACAGGGCCGAGATCACCAGGATCAGCGGCAGCACCTTGAAGGCGAAGGTGAACAGGGCGCCCTCGTTGGCCACGGCGTAGGGCTGCTCCCCGCCCGCCAGGAAGCCGAAGATGAAGCGCGTCCCTTCTTCAGTCGCCGCCTCAAGGCCGCTGACGGCGTTGTTGATGCCGTCCAGCACCACCTGCGAGCCGGGGATGGCGAAGGTCGCCAGCACCAGAGCGGCCTGAACCAGCACCGCCCCGATCGCCAACCGCCACGGAAAGGCGCGGCGGTTCTCGGAAATCGCCCAGCAGACGACGACGATGACGAACAGCCCGACCAGGCTCTGGAGGTTCAGAAGGCTGAACATGAAACAAGCGGCTCCGCGACCGGCGCTATCGGAGCCGGCTTCTCAATTGCGCATCAACGCCAGCGGGCGGCCGCTGGCAAGGGGAATAGGGAAAACTGCGCGACTCTTCCCTCTCCCGATGGGAGAGGGCTTGAGCCTCCAAGAGCGAAGCGATTGGAACAGGCGAAAGGGTGAGGGTTCGCGGCTGAAGTCGGCGGAAAGCCGTCGCGTTACGGCTGACGCCGACTGAAACCCTAGCCCCTCACCCTTTGGCTGCTACGCGCCGCCCTTCGGGTCGCGCCAGAACGATCGCTGCGCTCTCGTGCGCTCAAGCCCTCTCCCGCCGGGAGAGGAACCACTGATTACAACTGCCCGCGCACCAGCTTGCCGTAGTCGTCCATCAGGCTCAGCGACAGTTCGCCGGGCGTGAAGCGATGGTCCCCGACCTGGCCCACCGGCGTCACCTCGGCGGCCGAGCCGGTCAGGAAACATTCGGAAAAATCGCCCAGCTCTTCCGGCAGAATGTCGCGCACGACGACTTCGACGCCGCGCGCCTTGGCCATCTCGATCACCGTCTGGCGGGTGATGCCGTCCAGGATGTGGTCGACGCGCGGGGTGTGCAGGACGCCGTCCCTGACGAAGAAGACGTTGGCGCCGGTCGCCTCGGCCACATAGCCGCGCCAGTCCAGCATCAGGGCGTCGTTGAAGCCGCGCTTCTCGGCCGCCGTCTTGGACATGGTGCAGATCATGTACAGGCCCGCCGCCTTGGCCGTAGACGGCGCCGTGGCGGGGTCGGGGCGGCGCCACTTGGCCCACTCCAGGGCGATGCCCTTCTTCTTGACCTCAGGGTCGAAATAGCTGGGCCATTCCCAGGCGGCGATGGCCAGGTGGACCTTGCTGTTCAGCGACGAGACGCTGAGCTGTTCGGCGCCCAGATAGGCGACAGGCCGGATATAGCAGTCGGTCAGGCCGTTGCGGGCGCAGGTTTCCTTGCAGGCGGCGTCGATCTCGGCCACGCTATAGGGAATCTCGAAGTCGAGCAGTTCGGCGGAGCGCTTCAGGCGCTGGCTGTGGGCTGTGAGCTTGAAGATTTCACCGCCATACATACGCTCACCCTCGAACACCGACGAGCCGTAGTGAAGGCCATGGGTCAGGACGTGCGTTTTCGCTTCCCGCCAGGGGACGAAGTCGCCGTCAAACCAGATCCAGCCGTCACGATCGTCGAAAGGAACGAAGGCCATTGAAGTACGTCTCCTGCGCAACGATCTCGGTTAGACGCCTGCCGCAACCCAGCGTCAACGGCGCCTCGCAGGGAGAATGGCGATGAGCATGGTCGAGCCGCGCGCCAACGGCCGTTCCGGTCCCGTCGCCCCGGCCGGCAGCGGACGGCACATCCTGGTCGTCGACGACGACGACCGCATCCGCGAACTGCTCAAGGAATTCCTGAGCCGCGAGGGCTATCGCGTCACCGGCGCCGCCCACGCAGGCGCCGCACGCCGCATGGTTGAACTGATCGAGTTCGACCTGATCGTGCTGGACGTGATGATGCCGGGCGAGAGCGGCTTCGACCTGACGACCTGGATCCGCAGTCAGGCCGCCCTGTCCAAGACGCCGGTGCTGCTGCTGACGGCCAAGGGCGACCCGGACGACCGGATCGAGGGCCTGTCGCGCGGGGCGGACGACTATATGTCCAAGCCCTTTGATCCGCGCGAACTGGCGCTGCGGATCGAGGCCATCCTGCGCCGCACCGGCGGCAAGCTGATGACGCCCAAGGAGATCCACATGGGCCCCGCCGTCTTCGACATGGAGCGGCTGGAGCTGACGCGCGACGGCGCCCTGCAGCGCCTGACCGAAGCCGAGGCGCAACTGCTCAAGACCCTGGCCATCCACGCCCATTCGCCGGTGGAGCGCATGACCCTGTCGCCCGACACCGCCGATGTGACGGGGCGCGCTGTCGACGTGCAGGTCACGCGCCTGCGCCGCAAGCTGGAGGCGGACCCCAAGAACCCGCGCTACCTGCAGACCGTGCGCGGCATCGGCTATATGCTGGCCCCGGACTGAGGCGACGCCGATGCGGCTGATGCCGTTCAACGTCTGGACGCGCTGGATCAAGCGCCGGGTGCCGACCTCCCTGTGGGGCCGCTCTCTGCTGATCATCGTCCTGCCTGTCCTGATCATGCAGGCGGCGGTGACCTGGGCCTTCTTCGACGCCCACTGGCAGGCGGTGACGGCGCGCCTGTCCGAAGGCCTGGCGGGCGACGTGGCCTGGGCCGCCGAGAGCTATCGCGACGACCCATCGGCCCGCAATCTGGCTCTGATCTCGGAGCGCGCCGAGCGGTCGATGCAGTTGTCCATCGCCTTCCAGCCCGAAGCCTCCCTGCCCGCCGAAGAGCGGCGCGGCGCCCTGGGACTGGTCGACCGCACGCTGGAGAAGGCGCTGGCCTCGCGGCTGGACCAGCCCTTCTGGTTCGACACCACCCGCTACCCCGCCTACGTCGACATCCGCGTGCAGGAGGCGGACGGCGTCCTGCGCGTCATCGCCCCGCGCGAGCGGGCCGTGGCGACGCAGGCCCACATCTTCGTCCTGTGGCTGATGATCGCCACGGTGCTGCTGCTGGCCGTGGCGGTGCTGTTCATCCGCAATCAGGTGCGCGCCATCGAGCGTCTGGCCCATGCGGCCGAGGCTTTCGGCCGGGGCGAAAGCGTGCCGCGTTTCAAGCCGCATGGCGCGCGCGAGGTGCGGGCCGCCGCCAGCGCCTTCCTGGACATGCGCTCGCGCATCCAGCGCCACATCGACCAGCGCACGGCCCTGCTGGCCTCGGTCAGCCACGACCTGCGCACGCCCCTGACCCGTCTGCGCCTCGAACTGGCCCTGGCGCCGCCCTTCAAGCGCGCCGAGGCGATGAAGGGCGATCTGGACGAGATGGAGCATATGATCGACGAATACCTGGCCTTCGCGCGCGGCGAGGCCGGGGAAGCCGCCCAGACCATCTCCGTGCCTGAAATGCTGCGCCGCGCCGCCGAGGACGCCCGCCGCGCCGGGGCCGCCGCCCAGGTCGAGACGCCCGACGATCTGAACATGCTGGCCCGACCGCTGGCCTTCCGCCGGGCGATCAACAACCTGGTCGGCAACGCCGCCTCGCATGGCGAGCATGTGCGGCTGTCGGCGCGTCCCCTGCCCTCCGGCGGGCTGGAGATCACCGTCGAGGACGACGGCCCCGGCATCCCCGAAGACATGCACGAAGAAGCCTTCCGCCCCTTCTCGCGGCTGGACGCCTCGCGCAACCAGAACCGCAAGGGCGTGGGTCTGGGCCTGGCGGTGGCGCGCGACGTGGCGCGCAGCCACGGCGGCGACATCACCCTGGGCCGCAGCGAACTGGGCGGCCTGAAGGCTGCGATCCGACTGCCGGCGGATCGTCGCGCCCCTTAGATCCTTGCCGGGCGCCCCTAGCGGAACCGTAAAATCATCGCCATCTTGTCCAGTGTTCCAGGGGGGCCTGGAATTCAGGAGCCTGACTATGCGTTCTATTGCTTTTCTTGCACCGATCGCCGCCGTTCTCGCCCTCTCCGGCGCGGCTGCGGCTCAACCTTCAGCCGTCGTCGTGACGGTCAGCCCCGATTTCGCCAAGACCGCTGCGGAACTGGGCGAGCGCGATGTTCAACAGCAGGTCAGCGACCTGACCCGCACGGTCGAGCGCGTGCTGACGGAACGCCACGCCCTGGACGGCGCCCGGCTTGAACTTGTCATCACCGACCTGAAGCCCAACCGTCCGACCATGCAGCAGCTGTCCGACAAGCCGGGTCTGGACGCCATGCGCAGCCTGTCGATTGGCGGCGCCGCGGTCGAAGGCACGGTGACGACGGCTTCCGGCGAGGTTCAGCCGGTCAAGTTCAACTACTACACCCCGACCCTGGCCGACGCGCGCGGTTCTACGACCTGGAGCGACGCCCAGCGCGCCTATGACCGCCTGGCCCGCAACCTGGCCGACGGGCGTTTCGTCACGCGGTGAGGCGGCTCTTTCCTCCACATGCAATGGGGAGGGGGACCACGTAGTGGTGGAGGGGCTTACGCCAGCGGAACCAAGCGGCCCCTCCGTCTCGTCGGCTGCGCCGCCGATCCACCTCCCCATTTCATGGGGAGGAAAAACGGATTAGCCGCTGAGTTCAGTGGACTTGGCGACCGCCGCCTTCACGGCGCTTTCGACCGATCGGTCCAGGGCGCCGTTTTCATTGAGGGCGATCAGGCCGGCTTCGGTCACGCCGCCTGGCGAGGCCACGCGGTCGATCAGGGCGTTCAGCGCCTCGTCGCCCTCCGCGCCCGCCGCGGCTGAACGCAGGGTGGCGCGCGCCAGACGGGCGGCGGCCGCGGGCGACAGGCCCTCGGCCTCTCCCGCCTCGGCCAGAGCCCGCGTGAAGGCGAAGAAATAGGCGGGGCCGCAGCCGGACACCGCCGTCGCCGCGTGCATCAGCGCCTCGTCGTCCAGCAGGACGGTTTCCGCGATCGGCTCGAACAGGGTCTGTCCGACCTTCAAGGCATCCGCATCAGACGACCACAGCGTCGCCACGCCCCGCGCCTGCGCCACGCCGGTCGTCGGCATGACGCGCACGACCGGGCGGCCGTGATAACCCTCAGAGATCGTCTCGCCGCGCACCCCGGCCATGACCGAGACGATCACGGCGTCTGAGGCCAGATGCGGCAGCACCGCCTGCGCGGCTTCCAGCCATTTGGCGGGCTTGACGCCGATGACGAAGGCGCGGGCGTCCGCCAGCGCTTCCAGCGGCGGATTGATCCGCGCGCCCTTCGCCCGCGCCGCCTCGGCGACCGGCTTTTCCGACGGCGTCAGAATGATCAGATCGGCCGGGTCCACGGCGCCCGTCGCCAGCCAGCCTTCCAGAATGGCCGAGCCCAGGCGCCCCACGCCTTGCAGCACGACCGGACGTCCGGAACCGCTCATCAGGCGTTGCCCACCGTCTCGAACAGGCAGGCGTCGATCGCCTCCTGCGGCTTCTTGGAGCCGCGCACCATGAAGTCGAAGGCCGGATAGTAACGATCCGCCGCCTCGACCGCCGCGTCGATCATGGACGCGGCCTGGGCAAGGGTCGGCCGTTCGGTGTGCGGCAGGGCCAGGGCGTGGCGGAAGACGATCTCGCCCTCGTCCGGCCAGATCTCGAAATGGCCCAGCCAGGTGCGCTGGTTGATCATGGAGACCAGCTCATAGGCCGCGGCGCGGCGCGTCTTCACCACCCGCAGGTCCAGCGCCAGGCACAGTTGCAGGCAGTCGCCCTCGGGCCGCCAGGCGAACCACAGCTCATAATCCTTCCAGTCGCCGGCCAGGGCGAAGGCCAGATCGCCCTCGTCCGTGCGGTCGAACGGCAGGTTCTCCGCCGTCAGGACGTGTTCGACCACATCCAGCGGATCAAAGGGCAGGTCGACCTCTTCGGGTCTCACAGCATCCATCAGGCGTTCAACTTCTTCAGCAGCGACAGCGACTCAAAGGGTCGCTTTCGAGGACGGTAGGCGTGTTCGCAGATTCGGCTCAACCGGCTGAATCCGGGGGCGAGGCGGCGTCTGTGGACGATCCCGCGCCGGCCTTCGCCGGAGCCGATGCAGCCGCCTTCAGCGCGGCGATCTCCGCCCGCACGACGGCGATTTCGTCCTTCAGCACGTCGAACTCGTCGCGACGCACCAGGTCCATTTCAGCGACGAAGCGGTCGGCCTGGGCGCGCCAGGCGGCCTTGGCCTCTTCGCCCGCAGCCTGGGCCAGGCCCATGGCGCCGGTGGTCAGCTTGGCGAACTCATCAAGGAGGGGATTGCGCGTCTGCATGGCGGCCTCTTGAGAACTCCCGGGCCTGCCGGCCCGATGATGGTTAACGGTGCATTGATTTGGGTAAACCAAACCTTACCCGCCAACGGCCTATAGACTGCTTCGCGGGAAAAGCGCGCGACGAATGCAGTCCCGCTTGCTAGACCATGGGCGACCCCTGAAAGCGCAGACGGAGGCCCCGTGCCCTTTCCCGAATTCGACCCTGTCCTGATCCATCTCGGCCCCCTGCCCATCCGCTGGTACGCCCTGGCCTATGTGGCCGGCATCGTGCTGGGATGGTGGTACGCCTCGCGTCTGGCCAAGACCGAGCGGCTGTGGGCGCCCGGCAAGCCGCCGGTGACGGGACCGCAACTGGACGACCTGGTGCTGTGGATCACCCTGGGCGTCATTCTCGGCGGCCGCTTGGGCTATGCGCTCTTCTACAAGCCGGCGATGTTCGCCCAACTGTTCACCGGCGACAGCTGGGGCGAGCGGCTGGAGCTGCTGCAGCTGTGGACCGGAGGCATGAGCTTCCACGGCGGCTTCCTGGGCGTGGTCGTCGCCCTCGCCCTGTACGCCCGTCGCCAGAAGGTGAACCCGCTCAGCCTGGGCGACCTGATCGCCCCGGTCGCGCCGCTGGGTCTGTTCTTCGGCCGCATCGCCAACTTCATCAACGGCGAGCTGTGGGGCCGCGAGACGACCGTCCCCTGGGCCATCCGCTTCTGCAATGAGCGCATCCAGCAGATGTACGGCTTCTGCCCCGCCGGCAACGAACCGCGCCACCCCAGCCAGTTGTATGAAGCGGGGCTTGAGGGCCTGCTGCTGTTCGTCATCCTGTCGCTGGCGATCTGGAAGTGGCGGATGCTGAAACGTCCGGGCTTCGTCACCGGCCTGTTCCTGCTGGGCTACGGCGTCTGCCGCGCCGCGCTGGAGAACGTGCGCCAGCCCGACGCCGGGCTGGAGAACCTGCCGCTGGGCCTGACCATGGGCATGATCCTGTCGATCCCGATGATGCTGGTCGGCGCCTGGCTGATCTGGCGGGCGCTGAAGAAGCCGCAAGTCGCGGAGGCGTAAGACCACTATGGCGGAGACGCTCAAGGACCGGCTGGTCCGCGAGATCGTGCTGACCGGGCCGATGACGGTGGCGGACTACGTCACCCGCTGCCTGCACGACCCCAAGGGCGGCTATTACGCCACCCGTCCGGCGCTGGGCGAAGGCGGCGACTTCATCACCGCCCCGCTGATCAGCCAGATGTTCGGCGAACTGATCGGCCTTTGGGCCATCGAGACCTGGAGCCGCCTGGGCGCGCCCGAGCGGGTGCGCCTGGTCGAGGTCGGCCCCGGCGACGGGACGCTGATGTCGGACGTGCTGCGCGCGGCGCGGCTGGTTCCCGGCTTCCTGCAGGCGGTCGATCTGATCCTGATCGAGCCCAGCGCCCCCTTACGCGCCGAACAGGCCCGGCGCCTGGCCGACGCCGACGTGCATCCGCGCTGGCTCAGCGCCCTGCATCAGGTCGAAACGGACGCCCCCGTCATCCTGATCGCCAACGAGGTGCTGGACTGCCTGCCCGCGCGTCAGTTCATCAAGACCGAAGGCGGCTGGGCCGAGCGCCGCATCGGCGTGACCGACAACAATGACCTGACCTTCGGCCTGACCGCCATCGCCGACGGCTTCGAGGCGCCCGGCTTCGACGTCGAACCGGGCCAGGTGATCGAGATTTCGGAGCAGCAGGCCGCCTTCGGTCGCGACCTGGCGACGATGATCCGGGCGGCGTCGGGGGCGGCGCTGCTGATCGACTATGGCCGCAGCAAGCCAGAGGCGGGCGACACGCTGCAGGCCCTGCGGCGGCATCAGAAGGTCGATCCCCTGTCGACGCCGGGCGAGGCCGACCTGACGCAGTGGGCCGACTTCCCCCTGGTGCTGGAGGCCGCCGTGCGCGGCGGCGCCGACGTGACCGGCTGCATCGCCCAGGGCGCCTTCCTGAAGGCGCTGGGGATCGAAGCCCGCGCCCAACGGTTGATGCAGGGACGCCCCGAGGCCGCCCCGATCATCCAGCGCCAGTTGGATCGCCTGACCGCGCCGGATCAGATGGGCGAACTGTTCAAGGCGGCGGCGATCTTCTCGCCGCGCTCGCTGGCCCTGCCGGGCTTCTGACGCGGCCCGCCCGATGATGGAGGCTGATACGGCCATGACCTTCACCGACACCGAGCGCCAGATCCTGCTGGCGACCAAGGGCGTGGGCCCCAAGGTGATCGAACGGCTGGAGGAACTGGGCGTCGGCGGCTTCGCCCGTCTGGCCCAGGCGGACGCAGCCGTCGTTTGCGCGGGCGCCGCCGCCAGCGTCGGCTCCACCTGCTGGAAGAACAGCCCTCAGGCCCGCAAGGCTGTTCAGGCCGCCATCGACGCCGCCCGTTTCGAACTGGAGGGCGCTGCATGAGCCTGAACCCCGTCACCCACCCGTTACTCCACAAGGCCGGGGTGCGCCACGGCTTCTTCACCCGCGAGGGCGGCGTGTCCGAGGGGATCTACGCCGGGCTGAACGCCGGGGTGGGGTCCAAGGACGACCCGGCGCGCGTCGCCGAGAACCGCCGCCGCGTGGCCGAATGGATGGGCGGCGCCGCCGATGACCTGTGCGGCTGCTATCAGGTCCACTCCGCCGTCGCCCGCGTGGCCGAAAGCGGCTGGGGCGGAGAGCGTCCCGAAGGCGACGCCGTGGTCGCGGGCGTAAAGGGTCCGGTGCTGACCGTCTTGACCGCCGACTGCGCGCCCGTCCTGTTCGCCGACGCCGAAGCAGGCGTCATCGGGGCCGCCCACGCCGGCTGGAAGGGCGCCCTTGGCGGCATCATCCACTCGACCGTAAAGGCCATGACGGCCCTGGGCGCCGAACCGTCGCGCATGGTGGCCGTTGTCGGCCCCTGCATCGCGCAGGGCTCTTACGAAGTCGGCGCCGACTATCAGGAGCGCTTCGCCCACCACGACCCCGGCAGCGAACGCTTCTTCCGCCCGGGCGCGGCCGAAGACAAACGACAGTTCGACCTGCCCGGCTTCGTTCTGTGGCGACTGGAACAGGCCGGCGTCGGCGAGGCCGCCTGGACCGGCGACGACACGCGGGCGGACGAACGGCGCTTCTATTCCAACCGCCGGGCGTTTCTGGCCGCCGAACCGGACTTCGGCCGATTGATCTCCGCGATCACGCTAAGCTGACCCTTCTCCCCTTGTGGGAGAAGGTGGGCGCCGAAGGCGCTCGGATGAGGGGTGTCAGCGCGACATTCGGAAATCATCTACAGCAAGCGATGCGCCTATCCGGACGCCGAGGCGATCACACCCCTCATCCGTCAGGCTCCGCCCGCCGCCTTCTCCCACAAGGGGAGAAGGGAGACCTACCCCGCCATCGCCATATCAGGCACGCGCGTCGTCTCGCGCCAGGCGTTCGGCTGGGCCAGCAAGGCGCGGACCAGCTTGTTGTTCAGGGCGTGCCCCGCCTTGACGCCTTCGTAGCGACCCAGCAGGGGGGCGCCGAGGACATAAAGGTCGCCGATGGCGTCCAGCGCCTTGTGACGCACGAACTCGCGTTCCATGCGCAGACCGCCGGGGTTCAGGATCTGGTCGCCGTCGATGACCACGGCGTTCTCCAGCGACCCCCCGCGAGCCAGACCCGCCTGACGCAGGGCCTCGACCTCATGAGCGAAGCCGAAGGTGCGGGCGGCCATGATGTCCGAGCGGAAGGTCGCCTCGTCCACGACGAAATCCACCACCTGATTGCCGATGACCGGCGTGGGGAAGTCGATCTCGAAGCGCATCTCATAGCGGTCGCACGGCAACAGGACGGCGGACTTGTCGCCCTCCTCCACCCGGACGGCTTTCAGGATCTCGATATAGGTCTGCGGCGCCTCTTGACGGCGGAAGCCGGCGCGGTCCAGCAGTTGCACGAACGGCAGCGCCGAGCCGTCCAGGATCGGCAGCTCCGGCCCGTCCACCTCGATCACGGCGTTGGAGACGCCAAGAGCGGCCAGGGCGGCCATCAGGTGTTCGATCGTCGACAGGCGCACGCCCGCCGCATTCTCGATCATGGTGTTCAGGCGCGCGTCCACGACGGCTTCGCCCGAGACGGGGATGCGGTTGTCGCGGTCGGTCACATCGGTGCGCACGAAGACGATACCGTGGCCGGGCGCTGCCGGGCGCACGACCAGACGCACGCGGCGGCCGGTGTGCACGCCGACGCCGGCGCAGATGGCCGGGGCGACGATAGTCTGTTCGTACTGGTCGTTGCGGACCGTCACTCGGAAGCTCTCTGTTGCGCGACCCGCCCCGCTGGACGGTCTTCGCCTCACCCGTCGTTTACGCCTGGGGGCTCAAGCCCGAAATGAAAGTCGGGTTTCGGATTGTTTCGCTTTGGTTACGATCGAGACACCGGCCGGCGCGCCCGCCGCGGGGCCGCTCGCCCAAGCAAAACGCCCCGGAGACCAGCTCCGGGGCGCTTCTAGACTTTAGGGCCGTTTAGGGCGGTCAGTTCGCGAGGCGGCGAAGAAAGGAGGGAATCTCCAGGTCGTCGTCTTCGCTCTGGCCCAGTTGCGGGTCCTGATGCTGCGGCTGAATCGACTGGGTCTGACGCAGCTGCTGGGTCGTGCGGTTCGACGACGGCGGCGGCGCGTAGGAGGGCTGCTGCTGCGACTGCTGGCGCTTGCGACCGAACAGGCTCCAGCCGCTGCGGCGGTGATCGCGCTCGTCATAGAAGGGCTCTTCGGCAGGCTCTTCGTGCCGGGCGGCCGGACGCTGGGTCGAGTGCTGGGCCGGTTGCTGCGGCGCAGGCTGCTGACGCTGGGGGGCGCGGTCGAAATAGAGGTCGCCCTGTTCCGACGAGGCTGCGGTCTGGCCGCGGCCGCCGCCCTGCTCGTATTCCTCGACCCACGGATCGACGATCGGCTCCAGGTTGCGCGGCGCGTCGTGGATCACGGGCTCGGGCTTGGCTTCGATCCGAGGCTCAGGCGCGCGTGCGGCCGGGGCTTCATAGGTCGGAGCCGGCGCGGGTTGCGGCGCGGCGTCGCGCACCGGGTCGATGCGGACCTCCGGCTGACGCGGCGCAGCCGCCGACGGCGCGCCCGTACGGCTGAACGTCTGGCCTTGCGGCTCGATCTGCTGAATGACAGCCTCGTCCATGCCGGTCGCCACGACCGAAACGCGGATCTTGCCGTCCAGGGCCGGGTCGAAGGCGGCGCCGAAGATGATGTTGGCGTCGCCGTCCACTTCGCCGGCGATGGCGTTGGCGGCCTCGTCGACTTCCAGCAGGGTCATGTCCATGCCGCCGGTGATGTTCACCAGCACGGCCTTGGCGCCCTTCAGGCTGGTTTCGTCCAGCAGGGGGTTGGCGATGGCGTTCTGGGCCGCCAGCAGGGCGCGGTCGTCGCCCGTGGCCTCGCCCGTGCCCATCATGGCCTTCCCCATCTCGCTCATCACGGCGCGGACGTCGGCGAAGTCCAGGTTGATCAGGCCCGGCAGGATCATCAGGTCGGTGATCGAACGCACGCCCGAGTGCAGCACCTGGTCGGCCATGCCGAAGGCGTCGGAGAAGGTGGTGCGCTCGTTGGCGACCCGGAACAGGTTCTGGTTCGGGATGACGATCAGGGTGTCGACGTAGCGCTGCAGCTCGGCCACGCCAGCGTCAGCCAGGCGCATCCGGTGGCGGCCTTCGAAGGTGAAGGGCTTGGTCACCACGCCGACGGTCAGGATGCCGCGATCGCGCGCGCATTTGGCGATGACCGGCGCCGCGCCGGTGCCGGTGCCGCCGCCCATGCCGCAGGTGATGAAGACCATGTGCGCGCCTTCCAGGTGCGCGTGGATCTCATCGGCGCTTTCCTCGGCGGCGTTCATGCCGACCTCGGGGTGGGCGCCCGCGCCCAGGCCTTGGGTGATGGTCTCGCCCAGCTGGATGCGACGGTCGGTCTTGGCGAAGCTCAGATGTTGGGCGTCAGTATTGGCGACGACGAACTCCACCCCCTCGAGGCCGGAGTCGATCATGTTGTTGACGGCGTTGCCGCCGGCTCCGCCCACGCCGAACACGACGATGCGGGGCTTCAATTCCGTGGCTTCCGGCCTGACCAGCGAGAGAGACATTATGTAATTCCGACCTAAGGACCCTGCCCTTCGTCCCCAACGCGAGATCCCCGCCGAATCGCATTGGTTATGAGCGCGTTAAGGAAAACCCTGTCTGAGTTAACGAAGAGTTACCCTCGGTAGCGTGAGTCGGAGGAAATGGCAGGCGATTTCCCTAGCTTAGCCACAAAATACCGCCGGCATTACAACGAAAGGGCGGCTCGATTGAGCCGCCCTCCGCTTAGCTTCAGTAACTAGTCGTTGTTACCACGCCTTCCAGTTCACCCCGATGTGGTAGCGCGTGCCCCACGGATCGAAGTTCGGGTACATGGTGAAGCCCAGCCACTTAGCCTGCTCGGCATCAAACGCGTTGGTGACGCCTGCGCGGATCGAGACGTCCTCCGTAACGTTGTAGCGAACCGTGAAGTCATGACGGGCGAAGTTGCCAGTGTTCATATACTGCACCAGTCGCGCGTCCGCATTCGCCACGAAAGTACGCATCTGCGAGATGTCCTGGGCCGTCTGCCAGTCCATCGTCCAGTTCAGGCTCCACTTGGAGGTCGGACGATACGTCAGCGACGACGTCATGCGAACGCGAGGATACCGCAGCGTCGAATCCAGGCCTGTATAGTCGTTGGGATCTTGGGAGTTGTTGAACTGCTTCTGCTCGATCAACCAGGTCCCGCCCAAACGGTAGTCCAGTCGACCCACGTTCAAGCCGAACATCTCTTCCATGTCGACCGAATAGTTGGCCGTGAAGTCCAGACCGCGCGTGGTGCGCTTGGCGTAGTTGATCGAGCTTTCGATGTAACCGCCGACCGGATCGCTGCTGGGCGCGCCAACCCCAAACGGGACATCAGGATTGTTGCGGAAGATGAACGAGCAAGCTCCCTCATTGAGCGTCGGCCCGTTGACGCAGTTTTCAGCCAGCGTCTGCGCCGACACGGAGGCGATGACGTTGGTCAGTTCGATCTCGTAATAGTCGAGAACGAGGCTGAAGTTCGGAATGAAGCGCGGCTGGAGCACGACCGAGAAGGTGAACGAGTCGGACTCTTCGGGTTCCAGATTCGGGTTCCCGCCACTCACGCCCGAGATGCTGGACGTGGAGTAAAGGCGACCGAAATCGTCCGTGGTTCCCGGCGTGTCACCGGCGAAGTCGAACGTGAGACCCTGCTGAGCGGCCAGAGCGGTACAGTTCTTGATCCGGTTCGCACGATACTCGGCATTCGCGGCGGCATTGATGTTGGACGTGGTGCAGGGATCGTTCGAACCAAAGAACGAGAACGTCTGCGAAAAAGGACCATACACTTCCGACAGGGTCGGAGCGCGCAGAGAGGTATTGAAGCTCGTCTTGAAGGCGATGTCCTGGATGGGACGATAGACGAGGTTGACGCCATAGACGTCACCCGTGCCGATATGGCTGTAATCGAAGTAACGGTACGAACCGCTCAGCTCGGCAAATTGGCCAAGGAAGCTGTCGCGGAACAGGGGGATAGAGATTTCGCCGAAGATCTCGTCGCTCTCGTATTCCACCGGCTCCTGATCAGGACCGCTGTTCAGGAACAACAGACGGTCACCGAACTCACGATCGCGGCCCGTGCCTTCGGTGAATTCACGCCGATGCTCGGCGCCGATGGCCATGCCGATGCGGCCAGCGCCCCAGAAGTCCCACAACTGGCCCGAGAACGAGCCCAGCAGTTGCTCCTGCTCATTACGATCGGTCGTGCCGACTTCAGCGTAGAGGTAGTCCAGAGCTTCCTGGCTCTGCTGGCCAACACCGAAGATATTCAACGGCTTGCACTGCTCGATTGCAGCGCGACCGGCTTCGGAGCTGCGAACGTCACCGCCACGCACCAGGTCGCCGAGTTGTCCCATCGGGACGCCCTGCTTGGCGAGCAAGGTCGAGCGGCAGACAATACCGCCCGGCGTGCCGAGCAGGCCCGCCGTGTCACGCACGGCGTCCGCCGCGAACGCCATGCGCTCGACATCGACGCCGCGTTCACGGTTTGCGACCTCGACCTCGCCGTAGGTGTAGCCGATGTCCCAGCTACCGTCCTTGACGAACAGGAAGTTGTCGAAGCGCCCTTCCACCGAGGCCACATAACGCGTCAAATCGCGCGTGTTGAGCTGGCTGCGATCCGGGCCGCGCAGCGCCGAGCGGGCGTAGGGCGCCGCCGCAGTGCCGAGCAGTTGACCCGGTTCCGTGGCGGTGGGCTGCGAATAGATGTCGATCCGGTTGTTGAGGATCGCCTGCCGCAGATTTTCCGGGATAAAGGCGTTGTCGCTCAGACGAATGTCGAAGGCGCTGGTCGCGCGGATGGTCGACAGCCGGTTAGCGGCCGTGCGGTCTGAGATGAAGATGTCGAAGAAGGTGGGTTGCCCTTCGTCAAAGGTCTCTTCCTCGACGCGCTTCGCTTCGAACCGAGCCAGGATGCTTTCCGTCAAACGGAAGTTAGCCCCAACCTGGAACCGCTTCGCTTCGGACCGCGGGAAGAAGGTGTAGTTGGCGTATTCCGAGGCCAGTTCGCCATCGCCGCCGACGTTGTAGACTGGCGACAGACCCGTCCCGACGCGCGTTCCGAAGTCCGCAAGCCTCGCCGAGCCATCGCCGTTGAACACCCAGGACTTGCCCTGAGCGAGTTGGGTGCAGTTGGTGTTGTTGTAGTTCGCCGTCGGCACGGCGGAGCCCACAACGCCGCAGCTGAAATAGCTCGTGTCCGGGTCATTGGTGGGGCTGGCGGCGCGGTTGTTGGCCAGGTTCACGACGCCCCAGCGCAGCCGTTGCATGGTGCGAAGGTTGGAGAACAGGGTCGAATCGATGACACCGTCGAAGGGTCGCGCCACCGGGTCGGCGTCGGTCGAAACGAGCGCTGTCGAGCCACGGAGCCAGTCCACATCCGCTGCGCGTACTTCGTCCGCCTTCTCGTACTCGCCAAACGCATAGACGTTCAGGCGGTCGTCGAAGAAGTTTTTGCCGATCAGCGCAGAGACGCGTTGGTTCGCCTCGCCGCCATCGTTGATCATGCCGTAGTTGGCGTCGATCTCGGCCCCTTCGTAGTCTTTGCGAAGATTGAAGTTCAGCACGCCCGACACGGCATCAGCGCCGTAAACGGACGCAGCGCCGCCGGTGATGATCTCGATGTTCTGAATCAGAAGGCGCGGGATGGTGTCAACGTCGACCGCCAGAGAACCGCCGTTGGAGCCGACATGCCGGCGACCGTCAACGAGGGTCAAGGTGCGGCCCGAACCGAGCGAACGCAGGTTCGGCAGCGACAGGCCGCCATCGCCCAGACCGGAGCCCGTCGTATCAGAGGGCACCACCGAGTTCGACAGAGCAGGAATAGTGGCCAGGTAGTCGATCATGGTCGACTGGCCGCTTTCCAGCAGCTGCTCGCGCTGAACTTGGATCAGCGGAGTCGGCGAGGTGGTCGGATCGCGGCGAATACGCGAGCCCGTGACGACAATCTCTTCGACCTGGGACACCTGCTCATCAGGCTGCGTCGACTGCGCCAGCGCCGGCGCGGAAAGCGCCACGACGCCCGCAAGGACGGTCGTCCCAAAAAGATGTCTGCGGTTCATTTGCATTGGATGTGCCCCAACCTTGTTAAACTCAAAGCGCCCGAAGCGAACTCAAGGACCCTGTTAGCTTGGGTCTAACCAATAGCGCCGGCCAAGCAAGCTTTGTGTCTCGAATGGGGCCGATAAACGTCGTTCGTGTAACAATACGGCCACAACCCCGCCTCAGTTGGGAGCGCACGAGTCGCGCCCACAGCCGCTCAGCGAACTTCTATTTTCGGCATTGATCCAAGCGCCGCGCCGCAGAGCTTCGCTGAAGCCGGCGCGAAACCCGGCTCGCGGTTGAGCCCTGCCTGCACATATGCGGCGGCGCTCAAACTCGAAACGTCGCAGCAGCGTATTCCGCGCGGCTGGATCGACGCCCTACAGGTTGTCTCGCAGCCACCCGGCCGCACGCGCCACCATGCCGCCGCGGTGCACCTTGGGCGCGTCGGCGGCGGTGATCTGGCGGGACATCAGCTTGCGGGCGGAGACCGCCTCGCGCGGGCCGTAGGCGGCGCGAAGAAGGACGCCGGCGGCCGAGCAGAAGGCCGGGCCAGCGGCGGCGTCGGCCAGGTGGGGCGCGCGTTGCGGGCGGCCCAGGCGCACGGGGCGGTCAAAGACGCGCACGGCCAGTTCGCGCACGCCATTCAGCTGGCTGGCGCCGCCGGTCAGGACCAGGCCCGCGCCGGGCTCCAGGCCCATGCCGGCGTGCTTCAGGCGGTCGCGCAGCAGCTCCAGCGTCTCTTCGACGCGCGGGGCGATGACGGTCTTGAGCATGGCGCGCGGGACGATGACCGGGCCGGCCGAGGCGTCCTCGCCGCGCGGCGGGGCTTCCAGCATTTCGCGGTCTTCGTTGGCGCTGGCCATGGCCGAGCCGTGCAGGGTCTTCAGGCGCTCGGCGCCGACGCGCGAGGTGGAGAGGCCGCGCGCGATGTCGGCGGTCACATGGTCGCCGCCGACGTTCAGGCTTTCGATATGCAGCAGGGAGCGTCCGCCCCAGACCGCCGCCGAGGTCGAGCCGCCGCCCATGTCGATGCACAGGGCGCCCAGCTCCATCTCATCCTCTTCCAGCGCGGCCAGGGAGGAGACGACGGGCGCGGCGGCCACGCCCTGCAGGTCCAGGTGGGCCAGTTCGAGGCAGTGGCTGAGGGCGTTGAACGAGCCCTCGGACATGGAGACGACCAGCAGGTCGAGCCCGAGCGAGCCGCCGCGCATGGCGCGCGGATCGTGCACGCCGCGCGCCCCGTCCACCGACCAGGCGATGGGCAGGACGTGGATCGGGCGCCGGTTCGGCAGGCGGATCTGGGCCAGGGCCATGCCGATGGCGCGGGCCAGGTCGGCGTCGCTGATCGGATGGGAGCCGAGGGACACGCGCGCCTGCACCCGGTGGCTGGCCATCTGGCCGATAGCCGTGGTGACGACGACGCCGGAGACCGGGGCCCCCGCCGCGCGCTCGGCGCGTTCGACGGCGTGGCCGATGGCCTGCGCGGTTTCGTCCATGTTGACGATGGCCCCGCCCTTGACGCCGCGCGACTGGACGTGGCCGGCCCCGGCGACGCGGATGGTGCGGTCGGCGTGGCGCACGCCGTCGGGCTTCATGATGAAGCAGGCGACCTTGGACTGACCGAGATCGAGCGCGGCCACGACCGGCGCGCGCGGCGCGCCCCTGCCCTGTTCCGGCTTCATGTCTCGGCTGCGTCCAACCATGGGTCGTGTCCTAAGAGGTCAGAGAGTTAAACGGCGCCTTCGGAAGGGCGGACGGCCACTTCTTCGGGCGTGCGAAGGTCGATGCGGGCGAAACCCAGGTCCAGCAGGCGTTCGCGCTGGTCCAGGGCGTCGAGGCGGATCAGGGCGGATTCCTGATCCACGGCGGGCAGCTGGATCAGGGAGCCGTCCTTAAGGCGCAGGTCCCAGCGGCGCTCGTCCACGCGGACCAGGGCGTCGACCTTGGCCATCAGGCGCGGGCGCTGGGCCAGCAGGGGCAGGACGTCGGAGGCGGCCTGATCGGCGCCCTTGCCCACCACCAGCGGCAGGCGCGGATAACGGCCCGCGTCGGCGCCCTCGATAACCAGGCCCTGGGCGTCGATGACGTGGGCCTTGCCGCCGACCTGCCAGACAGCGAGGCGGTCGTGCTCCTTGACGTCCACGATCAGGGTGTCGGGCAGCAGGCGCACCACGCGCGCCTCCTTGACCCAGCCGACGGTCTGCACCCGGTCGCGCACGGCGGCCAGGTCCAGGCTGACGATAGGCTGATCCGCGTGGACGCCGATAGCGGCGCGCACCGCGGCGGCGGCCTCGGGCGAGGCCCCGGTGACGTGGACCTGACGCACCTTCAGACCCATGCCGGTCGTGACGGCGTCAAAGCGCTCGGTGGCGGCGGTCGAGATGCGCTCGGCGCGTGCGCCCGTGGCCAGCACGGCCGCGACTATGCCGACGCCCACCACGAGGGTCGCCGCCACGACGCGCGGCGACATGTCCAGCCGGCCGATCGCGGCCGCGCGGCTAGGGGGGGCGCCGCGCGCGCCGCCCTTGCCCGAAGACTGTCGCCGACCGCCGCGCACTACCGCGGGCATAAGGCGTCCTCCACCATCCAACGAACCAGTTCGCGATAATCCATCCCGACATAGGCCGCCTGCTCAGGAGCGAGCGAGGTCGAGGTCATGCCGGGCTGGGTGTTGATCTCCAACAGAACGAGAACGTCGTTAACATCGTCATAACGGAAGTCGGCGCGGGAAACCCCTCGGCAACCCATGGCCGCGTGAGCCAGCTCGGCCTGGCGTAAAGCCTTGTCAAAGACGTGCGGCGGCAACTCGGCGGGCAGGACGTGCGTGGAGCCGCCCTCGGCGTATTTGGCTTCGTAGTCGTAGAAGCCCTTGGTCGGGGTGATGTCGGTGATGGTCAGGGCGCGCGGACCGGTCGCCTCGCCCAGGACCGTGACCGCCAGCTCCTTGCCGGCGATGAAGGGCTCGACCATCACCTGATCGCCATAGGCCCAGTCGGCGGCGCCGACCTCGGCCACCGGACGGTTGGCGCCCTCGCGCACCAGGAAGACCCCGACCGAGGAGCCCTCGGCGTTCGGCTTGACCACATAGGGCGGGTCGATGACGTGGCGGCTGGCGACCTCGTGCCGGTCGAACAGGCCGCCGCCGGGCACGATGACGCCCGCGGCGCGCAGCACGGCCTTGGACTTGTCCTTGTCCATCGCCAATGCTGAGGCCAGGACGCCGGAGTGAGTGTAGGGAATCTTGAGCGTCTCAAGGATGCCCTGCACGCAGCCGTCCTCGCCCCATTTGCCGTGCAGGGCGTTGAAGACGACGTCGGGCTTCAGCGCTGTCAGCACCTGGGCCAGATCGCGCCCGGCGTCCACGCGCGTGACCTTGGCCGCCTGCCCTTCCAAGGCGTCCGCGCAGCCGCGACCCGAGGACAGCGAGACCTCGCGTTCCGACGACAGGCCGCCCATCAGGACAGCGACATGGAGGGTGTTCAGGGGCGCACGCATGGCAACATCCGAAGACTAGCCCGCCCCTATGCCCTGAATACGGTTAACCGGTTGGAAACGATAGCGGCCAGAAGCGGAATTTAAGCGCCTCTCCCTCCCCTTCATGGGGAGGGTGGTCGAAGCGAAGCGGAGACCGGGTGGGGAGGGCCAGGCGATCCTGGGCGCAGTGCTTGATTTGCCTCGCCGCCCCCACCCGACTTCGGCCTGACGGCCTCAGCCACCCTCCCTATAAAGGGGAGGGAGAGGGTCGCGCCTACTTCCGCCCGATCCGCCTGATTTCCCAGTTCAGCTGCACGCCGGTCTTTTCAAGCACGTCGGCGCGGACGGCTTCGCCCAGGCCTTCGATGTCGGCGGCGGTCGCCTCGCCGGGGTTGATCATGAAGTTGGAGTGCAACTCGCTGAACTTGGCGCCGCCTCCGGTCACGGCGTGCAGCTTGCCGCGCCAGCCCGCGTCGTCGACCAGCTTCCACGACGAATGGCCGTCCGGATTCTTGAAGGTCGAGCCGCCGGTCTTTTCGCGGATCGGCTGGGTCTTCTCGCGCCGCTCGGTGATCTCCTGGATGCGGGCGGCGACGGCCTCGGGCGCGTCGGGCGTGCCGCGATAGGTCGCCTCGATCCAGATGATGTCGGCCGGAGCGTTGGAGTGGCGGTAGGTATAGCCGAAGTCGGCCAGGGACAGTTCGACCCGCTCGCCCCTGCGGTTCAGCCCCCAGGCGGACACCAGCACGTCCTTGGTTTCCGAGCCGTAGCAGCCCGCATTCATGGTCAGGGCGCCGCCGATGGAGCCGGGGATGCCCGCATAGAACTCCAGCCCGGCGATGCCCGCCTTGGCCGAGGCGCGCGCCACCATGCTGTCCAGCGCGCCTGCGCCCGCCGTGACGGTGTCGCCGTCGGCCGTCACCTGGCCCCAAGCGCGGCCCGCCAGACGGATCACCACGCCCTCGACCCCCCCGTCGCGCACGATCAGGTTGGAGCCGACGCCGATCACCGTGACGGGCACGCTTTCGGGCAGGGCCTTCAGGAAATCGGCCAGATCATCGGCGTCGGCCGGGATGAACAGGGCGTCCGCCGCGCCGCCCACACGGAACCAGGTGTAAGGCCCCAGCGGCTCGTTCAGCAGCAGCTTGCCGCGCACGGCGGGGAGATTGTCAGTCCAGGCCATCCGATAGATCCGCTCATCCCGGCGGACGCCGGGACCCAGTGCTTTGGCTGCATCCAGCCGTTTGACGTTCAATTCGATGTAGGGCGGCAAGGCTTCGTCGTGAAGCTCTCACTGGATCCCGGCGTCCGCCGGGATGAGCGGGAGCAAGACGCTCAGCCTAGCGCCTCTAGCTGCGCCGGCAGGGCGTAGGCCCAGCTGGTGATGTCGCCCGCGCCCAGCAGGACCACCAGATCGCCCGGCTTCGTCTCTTCGCGGATCACGCGCGGCAGGGCGGCGGCGTTCTCCAGCGCAGCGACGTGGAGATGGCCGTAGCGGCGCACGCCCTCGACCAAGGCGTGCTTGTCGACGCCCTCGATCGGCTGTTCGCCCGCCGGATAGACGTCGGCCACCAGAACGCTGTCCGCGTCCGAGAAGCAGGTGGAGAACTCCTCCATCAGGTCGCGCAGGCGGGTGTAGCGGTGCGGCTGGACCACGGCGATGACGCGACCCGGATTGTCGGCGTTGTGGACCACCTGGCGCGCGGCCTTCAGCACGGCGGCGATCTCGACCGGGTGGTGGCCGTAGTCGTCGATCACCCGCACCCCGTGGGCGACGCCCGTGGTGGTGAAGCGCCGTTTGACCCCGCCGAAGCCCGCCAGACCCGCGCGGATGGAATCGTCGTCCACCCCGATCTCGCGCGCCACGGCGATGGCGGCCAGGGCGTTGGAGACATTGTGCCAGCCCGCCATCGGCAGGTGCAGGTTCTCGATGCGCGCCGGTTCGTCCAGAGCCGCCATGCCCTGCCCCTGAATCACCACATCGAAGCGCGAGCCGTCCGGGTCCATCCGCACATTGTCAGCGCGCACCATGGCCTGCGGATTGAGGCCATAGGTGACCAGACGGCGGTTATCGATCCGGGCCGCCAGCTTCTGCACCTCGGGGTGATCGAGGCAGACCACGCCGAAGCCGTAGAAGGGAATGTCCTCGATGAAGTCGCAGAAGGCCTTCTTCACCGCGTCGAAGTCGCCGTAGTGGTCCAGGTGCTCCGGGTCGATGTTGGTGATGATCGCCACGGTGCATTTCAGGCGCAGGAAGGAGCCGTCGCTCTCGTCCGCCTCGACCACCATCCAGTCGCCGTCGCCGACCTTGGCGTTAGTGCCGTAGGCGTTGATGATGCCGCCGTTGACCACCGTCGGGTCCAGCGCACCCGCGTCCAGCAGGGCCGCGACCATGGAGGTCGTCGTCGTCTTGCCGTGGGTGCCGCCGACGCCGATAGAGAATTGCAGCCGCATCAGTTCCGCCAGCATCTCGGCCCGACGGACCAGAGGAATGCGGCGTTCGCGCGCCACGACCAGTTCGGGGTTCGCCGCCTTGACCGCCGTGGAATAGACCACCGCCGAGACGCCCTCGCTCACATGGGCGGCGTCGTGGCCGATGTAGATGCGGGCGCCCAGCTTCTCCAGCCGCTCGGTGTTGGCGCTGGCCTTGGCGTCCGAGCCCTGCACCTGATAGCCGATCTTCAGCATGATTTCGGCGATGCCGCTCATGCCGATGCCGCCGATGCCGACGAAGTGGACAGGCCCAAGGGCGAACGGAACGGGGCGAAGACGACGGATCATGCACGCCTCATAGCCGCACCGTCGCCGACTGCGAAGACGCCCCAGGCGCCTGCGCGGCATTATATGTAAAATCGGCTGAACCCCGCACCCAATTGCGCAGACCGAACGTTCGTTGCTCGCCATGACGGCCAGGAGGAGCGACGCGGTGCCCGAGAATTCGACAAACCAAGACATCATCGGCCAAGGCGGGGAACTGCATCAGCAGGCCTCGACCCCCGAGACGCGGCTGACCACCAACCATGGAACGCCGATCAGCGACAATCAGAACTCGCTGAAGGCAGGTCCGCGCGGACCGACGCTGCTCGAAGACTTCATCCTGCGCGAGAAGATCCAGCATTTCGACCACGAGCGCATTCCCGAGCGCATCGTCCACGCGCGCGGCTCGGCCGCGCACGGCGTGTTCGAGCTGACCGAGAGCCTCGAACAATACACCACGGCCAAGATCCTGACGGAGGTCGGCGAGAAAACCGAACTGTTCGCCCGCTTCTCGACCGTGGCTGGCGGCGCCGGTTCGATCGACACCCCGCGCGACGTGCGCGGCTTTGCGGTCAAGTTCTACACCAAGGAGGGGAACTGGGACCTGGTGGGCAACAACATCCCGGTCTTCTTCATCCAGGACGCGATCAAGTTCCCCGACCTGATCCACGCCGTGAAGATGGAGGCGGATCGCGGCTATCCGCAGGCCGCGTCCGCCCACGACACCTTCTGGGACTTCGTCGGCCTGATGCCCGAGACCACCCACACGGTGATGTGGGCCATGTCGGATAGGGCCATCCCGCGCTCCTTGCGCATGATGGAAGGGTTCGGGGTCAACACCTTCCGCCTGGTCAACGCCAAGGGCGAATCGCACTTCGTCAAATTCCACTGGCGGCCCAAGCTGGGGACGCAGGCCACCTGCTGGGACGAGGCGGTGAAGATCGCCGGGGCGGATCCCGACTTCCACCGCCGCGACCTGTTCGACGCCATCGACCAGGGCGACTTCCCTCAGTGGGACTTCGCGGTGCAGGTGCTGACCCAGGCCGAAGCCGACGCCCTGCCCTTCGACATCTTGGATGCGACCAAGATCATCCCCGAGGAAGTCCATCCGCTTAAGGTCATCGGCCGCATGACGTTGAACCGGAACCCCGACAACTTCTTCGCCGAAACGGAACAGGCCGCCTTCCTGCCGACCAACATCGTGCCGGGCATCGACTTCTCGGACGACCCGCTGCTGCAGGGCCGGCTGTTCTCCTATCAGGACACCCAGTTGTCGCGCCTGGGGACGGTGAACTTCCACCAGATTCCGATCAACCAGGCCAAGGGCTGCCCCTTCCAGAACTTCCAGCGCGACGGCCATATGCAGACGCAGGTCCCGACCGGTCGCGCCAACTATGAGCCCAACAGCCTGGCTCAGGCCGGAGAGGAAGGCGGCCCCCGCGCCGACGCCAAGGGCGGCTTCACCAGCTTCCGCGAGCCGGTGGAGAAGGAGAAGGTGCGGCTGCGCTCCGAGACCTTCGCCGACCACTACAGCCAGCCGCGGCTGTTCTTCGCCAGTCTGGCGGCGCCCGAACAGGCTCACCTGGCCTCGGCCATCGTGTTCGAACTGTCGAAGGTCTCGCTGGAACACGTCCGCAATCGCGTGATGGGCAATCTGCGCAACGTCGATGAAGACCTCGCCAAGCGGGTCGCCGACGGCCTGGGCATGGCCCTGCCCGAAAAGACCCCGGCGGCGGCCGAGCCGATCGACCTGGACCCGTCGCCCGCCGTGCGTCTGATCGGCAAATACCCGGACAGCCTGAAGGGGCGCAAGGTCGGCGTGCTGGTCACCGACGGGGCCGACGGGGCCGTGGTCAAGGCGGTGCAGGACGCGGCCAAGGCGGCCGGCGCGGCGGTGGAGATCATCGCGCCCAAGCGCGGCGGGGCCAAGCTGAAGGACGGCTCGACGCTGAAGGCGGATCATCAGTTGGCGGGCGCGCCCTCGGTGCTGTTCGACGCGGTCGCCCTGGTGCTGTCGGCCGACGGCTGCGAGCAGTTGCTGACCGAAGGAGCGGCCGTCGACTTCGCCAAGGACGCCTTTGGGCACCTGAAGGCCATCGGTCATACGCCCGAAGCCCAACCCCTGCTCGACAAGGCGGGGGTCGAGGCCGACGCCGGCGTGGTCGATCTGTCGAACGGGGCCGACGGCTTCATCAAGCCCGCAGCCACCCGTCAGTGGGACCGCGAACCCAAGGTCCGCACCCTGGCCTGACGACGAGAGGTGGGGCGGCCGCCGAGCGCCGCCCCATTTCCTTCGCCTGTTCTGAATCTTGGTTACTCCGCCTTAACCGTAAGGATTCACCATAAGCGCCTCATCTGTCCGGGGCCGCTTTTCCATGTCCGAGTTGAAGACCGACGTCATCCTGCGTGGCGACTGCATCGAGGTGCTGAAGGGCCTGCCGGACAAGTCGGTGGACATGGTCTTCGCCGACCCGCCCTATAACCTGCAACTGGGCGGCGACCTGCTGCGTCCCGACAACTCCAAGGTCGATGCGGTCGACGACGACTGGGACAAGTTCGAAAGCTTCGCCGCCTATGACGCCTTCACCCGCGCCTGGCTGGGCGAGTGCCGCCGAGTGCTGAAGGACGAGGGCTCGCTGTGGGTCATCGGCAGCTATCACAACATCTTCCGCCTGGGCGCGGCGATGCAGGACCTGGGGTTCTGGGTGCTGAACGACATCATCTGGCGCAAGTCCAACCCAATGCCGAACTTCAAGGGCACGCGCTTCACCAACGCCCATGAGACCCTGATCTGGGCCGCCAAGTCGCGCGAGCAGAAGCGCTACACCTTCAACTACGACGCGCTGAAGGCCTTCAACGAAGACACCCAGATGCGCTCGGACTGGACGCTGGCCCTGTGCACCGGCCATGAGCGTCTGAAGGACGAGGACGGCGCCAAGGCCCACCCGACCCAGAAGCCCGAAGCCCTGCTGCACCGGGTGCTGCTGTCGGCCAGCCGCGTCGGCGACGTGGTGCTGGACCCCTTCTTCGGCACCGGCACGACGGGCGCGGCGGCCAAGCGCCTGGGCCGTCATTTCATCGGCATCGAGCGCGACGAGACCTACGCCAAACTGGCCGAAAACCGCATCAAGGCCGTCATCCCGGCCGCGCCGGAAGACTTGGTCGTCACAGGCTCCAAGAAGGCCGAGCCCAAGGTCCCGTTCGGCGCCCTGGTCGAGGCGGGCCTGCTGGCGCCCGGCGACAAGCTCTACTGCCCCAAGGGCGAGCGCGAGGCGCGGGTGCGCGCCGACGGCTCCCTGGTGTCCGGCGCCCTGACCGGCTCGATCCACAAGCTGGGCGCCCTCCTGGAAAACGCCCCGGCGTGCAACGGCTGGACCTACTGGCGCTTTAAGACGGACACGGGCCTGCGCCCCATCGACGCCCTGCGCGCCGAGATCCGGGCCGGGATGCAGTAGGGCGCGAATCTCGCTCTTCGCCTAACTCACAGGCGCGATTGAATAATATCGTTCCGGCAACGCTGGAACCCGGCTTGGCCGGGCGGATTGAGGTTTCGGCGCCGCGTATCGCGCGGGCGCAGGAGCCTGTCATGAAAATTGCTCAAGTCACGCCTTTGTATGAGGCCGTGCCGCCCCGGCTTTACGGCGGCACGGAGCGCGTGGTCGCGCATCTGACCGACGCCCTTGTCGATCTCGGCCACGACGTCACCCTGTTCGCCAGCGCCGACGCCCGCACCCGCGCACGGCTGGTGCCGGTCCGCGACCAGGCCATCCGCCTGGACCCCGCGCCGCTGAAATCTGATCTCGCCGCGCACATGAGCCAGTTGGCCGAGGTGCTGGACAGCGCCGACCAGTTCGACGTCATTCATTTCCACACCGACATGATCCACTTCCCTTTTTTCCAGGGGTGGGCCGACAAGACGGTGACGACGCTTCACGGCCGGCTTGATGTCAAGGATCTGGCGCCCGTCTATACGCGCTGGCCCGAGTTCGGCCTGGTGTCGATCTCGGACGATCAGCGTCGCCCCCTGCCCCACGCTAACTGGCGCGCCACCGTGCATCACGGCATGCCGGGCGATCTCTACCGGTTCTCCCCCCAGTCGCAGGGCTATCTGGCCTTCCTGGGCCGCATCTCGCCTGAGAAGCGTCCGGACCGGGCCATTGAGATCGCGACCCGGCTGAACAAGCCCCTCAAGATCGCCGCCAAGGTAGACGCCGCTGACCGCGTCTACTGGGAGACCGTCATCGAGCCGCTGGTGCGAAACAACCCTCTGGTCGAGTTCGTCGGCGAGATCGGCGATGCGGACAAATCAGCCTTCCTGGGCGGCGCGGAGGCCCTGCTGTTCCCCATCGACTGGCCCGAGCCCTTCGGCCTGGTGATGATCGAGGCCATGGCCTGCGGCACGCCGGTCGTGGCCTTCGCCTGCGGGTCCACGCCTGAAATCATTGAGGAGGGAGCCACCGGCTTCCTCGTGTCCACGATGGAAGAGGCGGTCGCCGCCGCCGCCCATGCGCACCGGCTCGACAGGGAAGCCATCCGGGCCCGCTTTGATCTGCGCTTTTCGGCGACCGCCATGGCGCGGCGCTATCTGGACGTCTACGGCGACCTGCTGGCGCGGCGTCCGTTTGCCGCCCCGATGCGGCCCATCGAGGAAGAGCGCAGCTTCGCCGCTCTGGCCTAGAGGCCCCGGCCGAGGGCGAACGCTGTTTTCGTCTGAACTGAACCCCGTTCCCGACCGTTCGCCTATCAGCTGCGCAGGGGAGCCAGCCGCAAGCGGAGACGCTGATGGACGACGCCTATTCGACCCAGGTCACGGCCGCCGACACCAACGATCAGGACGGCCTTGAGACCTTGATGGCCCTCAAGGACGGCGACACCTTCCTGGTGGCCGATCATTGGGGGGATGTGAAGGCGGGCGCCGACGGCCTGTTCGACAAGGATACCCGGCTGCTGTCGCGCTTTGCCCTGACCGTCGGGCGGGCGCGGCCGTCGCGCCTCAGCTCGGGCGTGACCAAGGACAATGTCTTCTTCACCTGCCACTCCACCAACCGCCCATTGCCGCCGATGGGCGGACGATCGGCCCCGGCGGGCGTGCTGCATCTGGAACGACGGCGCTTCATTTGGGACCGGCGGCTGTTCGAGCGGGTGCGGATGGTCAACCACGGCGTCGAGGACATCCTGCTGCCGCTGACGTTCGAGTTTGACGCCGACTTCGCGGACATCTTCCAGGTGCGCGGCACGGTGCGGCCCCAGCAGGGCGAAATCCATCCGCCGGTGATCGACGGGCGGCGCGTGACCTTCAGCTACACCGGCCTGGACGGGGTGAAGCGCACCAGTTGCCTGGCCTTTTCGGAGCCGCCCGCCCGCCTCAGCGCCACGCGCGCCGAGTTCATGTTCAGCCTGCCGCGCGGCCGCAGCCTGGACCTGTTCGTCGAATGCGGCCTGGACGCCTGCGACCAGCCGGACGAGGAGCGCTGGCGCTGGCACTCCATCCTGGCGCGGCTGGCCATGCGGCGGCGACTGCGGCGCGGCGCCATCGTCGAGGGCGGACGCAACCAGGGCTTCAACGACTGGCTGCGGCAGTCGCGGGCCGATATCGCCCTGCTGGTCACCGACCTGCCGACCGGCCCCTATCCCTATGCGGGGACGCCGTGGTTCTCGACCCCGTTCGGGCGCGACGGCATCATCACCGCCTGGCAGATGCTGTGGATCGACCCCGGCCTGGCCAAGGGGGTGCTGACCTATCTGGCCGCGCGCCAGGCGACCGAGACCAACGCCTTCATGGACTCCGCCCCCGGCAAGATCATGCACGAGACGCGCGGCGGCGAGATGAGCGTGCTGGGAGAGGTCCCCTTCGGCCTCTACTACGGCGGGGTCGACACCACCTGCCTGTTCATCGCCCTGGCCGGCGCCTACGCCAAGCGCACCAACGACTATGAGACGATCCGCGCCCTGTGGCCCAATCTGATCGCGGCCGCGGGCTGGATGAAGGACTATGGCGACAGCAACGGCGACGGCCTGATCGACTACGCCCGCGCGGCCGACACCGGGCTGTCGAACCAGGGCTGGAAGGATTCCGAGGATTCCATCTTCCACGCCGACGGCCGCTTTCCCAAGGGCCCGATCGCCCTGCTGGAGGTTCAGGGCTACGCCTTCGCCGCCTGGAAGGCGCTGGCCGAAATGGGCGCCGTCCTGGGCGACGGCCGCGCCGACGAATGGGCGAACCGCGCCGAGACGCTGCGCGCCCTGGTCGAAGAGCGCTACTGGATGGAGGACGAGGGCTTCTACGCCATCGCCCTGGACGGCGACGGCGAGCAGTGCCAGGCAATCGGCTCCAACGCCGGGCACCTGCTGTTCACGGGACTGCCTTCGCATGAGCGGGCGCGTCGGGTGACGCGGCGGATGCTGACGGCCGAGTTCCGCTCAGGCTGGGGCCTGCGGACACTGGCCAAGGGGCAGGCCCGCTTCAACCCGATGAGCTATCATAATGGCTCGGTCTGGCCGCACGATACGGCGCTGGCGGCAGCCGGCATGGCCCGCTACGGCGAGCGGCATGCGGTGGCCATGCTGCTGGGCGAGATCTACGGCTCGGCCGCCCATTTCCAGATGCGCCTGCCCGAACTGTTCTGCGGCTTCGTGCGCGAAACGGGCGAGCCGCCCATCGCCTATCCGGTCGCCTGCCTGCCGCAGGCCTGGGCGGCCGGGTCGGTCTTCCTGATGATGCAGGCGGTGCTGGGCCTGAACATCGACGCCGCCGAGGGTCTGGTCGAGGTCAACAATCCCGCCCTGCCCGCCGGGCTGGATCGACTGTCGATCACCCGGCTGAAGGTCGGCGACGGCGTGATCGACCTGCACTTCCAGCGCCTGAACGGCCATGTGGTGGTCATGCCGCGCGAACGCAGCGGGACGGTGAATCTGAGAGCGACGGGTTAAGGCCTGGATCCGCTTTTCCTTCTCCCCGTGTGGGAGAAGGTGGGCGCCGCAAGGCGCTCGGATGAGGGGTGTCGGCGGTAGGCTTGAACTTTGTGACTTCGGCAGGTGTGCAGCTAGACGCCGGCGCGGACACACCCCTCATCCGTCTCGCTGCGCGAGCCACCTTCTCCCACAAGGGGAGAAGGGTTGGTTGCGTCGACGGCTCTGCGCCTCAAACCCTCAAGCGGTTCCCAGCCCCCGCTCCAGCGCCTTCCTGAACACGGTCGGCAGGGCTTTGGCCGCCTCGTCCGCCGGGGTCCATGAGAAATCGCCCTCGCCCGTCGCCACATGCACCTCCAGCGTCAGGCTGAAGTGGGTGAAGACATGCTCGATCGATCCAGCCGCGCGCCAGTCCGCATCGATCGGCGGCGCGAACGCCGGCGTCGCGCTCCAGTCCGAGGTCGGCAGGCCCGCCATCCCGCCCAGCAGACCCTTGTCCGGCCGCCGGACCAGTGCGACCCGTCCCGCACCATCCGTCAGCACATAGGCGTGGCCGCGCCGATGCGGCCGTTCACCCTTCTTCGTCTTCAGGGGATAGCGTTCGGGCGTTCCCGTCTTCAGCGCCTCGCAGCCAAAGGCCAGCGGACACTGATCGCACAGCGGCGACCGGGGCCGACAAACGCCCGAGCCCAGGTCCATCAGCGCCTGCGCCCAGTCGCCCGGCCGATGCTCGCCCACAAACAGGGCCGCCAGCCGCCGCAGTTCGGGCCGGGCGGCGGGCAAGGGCGTCTCCAGCGCGAACAGGCGGCTCATCACCCGCTCGACATTGCCGTCGACGACGTTGGCGGGCTGGTCGAAGGCGATAGCGGCCACGGCGGCGGCGGTGTAGGCGCCCACGCCCGGCAGAGCCAGCAGCTCAGCCTCAGTCTGCGGAAAGACGCCGCCGTGTTCGGCCGTCACGGCGCGGGCGCAGGCCAGAAGGTTTCGCGCCCGGGCGTAGTAGCCCAGCCCCGCCCAGGCGGCCATCAGCTCGGCGTCCTCGACGGCCGCCAGGTCGGCCACCGTCGGCCAGCGGGTGGTGAAGCGCTCGAAATAGGGCGCGGCGTGCGGGACTGTCGTCTGCTGCAGCATCACCTCGGAGAGCCAGACGCGATAGGGGTCGGTCTTCGCCTCCGCCCCCGGCGGCGCGCGCCACGGCAGGCTGCGCGCATGGGCGTCGTACCAATCGAGCAGGGCGGCGCGGAGAGAGGGGACGTCGGTCATCGCTCAGGTTATATAGGACGAATGCGTCGTCCCCTGCCCACCGAAAGCGAAGCCCGCGAAATCCTGGCTCGGCGCCGGACGCGCCCGGCCTTGCGACCGCCGCCTCCGGCAGGCCGGTCGCTGGCGCCGCTGATCAAGAAGCTGGACGCCCAGTTCGGGCGCGGCGCCTCGGCCCTGGAGCCGCGCTGGGTCGAGATCGTGGGCGAGCGGCTGGCCCGCGTCACCCGCCCGCAGAAGCTGACCAAGGGCCGCGGCAACGCCGGCGGCACGCTGGAGCTGCGCGTCGCCGGGCCCGCCGCCCTGCTGGTCCAGCACCAGTCAGCGGACATCATCCAGCGGGTGAACCTGTTTCTGGGGGCGGGCTCGGTCGAAAAACTGCGCATCGCGCAAGGCCCGGTGAAGCCCCTGCCAGCCTCTGGCGCCAAGCCCCGCCCGCGGGGCCGCGCCGTCCTGCCGCCCCTGCCCGCCGCGATGGAAGCGGAACTGAACGCCTCGGTCGAGGCGGCCCCTGACGGGCTGAAGGCGGCGCTGGGAAAGCTGGGCCGCGCCGTGCTGTCGCAGCCTCCGCGCGAAGAGTGACGTTGACAAATCCTCCCTGCCGGCGTTCTCGACATTCAGACGTTTTCGCTCGCGCGCGAGAATCGCGCGACGGTTCCGCCTCTCATTTCTGACAAGGACCTCCAATGGCCTCGACCTTCAAATACGCCGCCATGAGCCGCCGCGCCGCCCTGTCCGCCGCCGCCCTGGCCTCGATGGCCGTGCTGGCCGGGTGTTCGGGCGGCGGCGCCGGGGGCGAAGTCGCAGGCGACATGGCGCAGGGCGCGCCCGAAGGCGCCAAGGTCACCGTGGTGGAGTACGCCTCGATCACCTGCGGCCACTGCGCCGTCTGGAACGAGGAAGTCTATCCCGAGTTCAAGAAAAAGTACGTCGACAACAACAAGGTTCGCTTCGTCTTCCGCGAATTCCCGACGCCGCCGCAGGACATCGCCGTCGCCGGCTTCCTGATCGCTCGCTGCGCTGGTCCCGACAAGTATTTCGACGTCGTTCACGACATCATGGCCAGCCAGAAGGAATGGCTGGCGGGCGTGGCGCCGCGCACCACCCTGTTCCGCGCCGGCCAGGCGGCGGGCCTCAGCGAGCAGCAGATCAACGACTGCATCCGCGACAAGGCCGCCATCGAAGCCATGGAGAAACGCATTCAGGCCGGTATCAGCGCCGGCGTGAACGGCACGCCCTACTTCACCGTCAACGGCGTGAACGTGGCCGACAGTTCCCTGTCCG
Organism: Brevundimonas naejangsanensis; assembly: GCF_000635915.2. Lineage (NCBI taxonomy): Bacteria > Pseudomonadati > Pseudomonadota > Alphaproteobacteria > Caulobacterales > Caulobacteraceae > Brevundimonas > Brevundimonas naejangsanensis. Next base: position 345,646 of record NZ_CP015614.1, on the reverse strand, counting down.
GCCTGTCCGAAGCCATCGACGCGGCGCTGGCGAAGTAAACGTCCAAACGGAGGGGGGCGGACATGATGAAGCGTTCAACGGTCGTCGGCATGGCGGTCATGGCCCTGATCCTGTCCGCCTGCGGCCAGGGGGGCGGCGGGAGGGCGGCGGCCGAGGGCGACATGGCAATCGGCGCCGCCGAGGGCGCCAAGGTCACGGTGGTCGAATACGCCTCGACCACCTGCGCCGGGTGCGCCGCCTGGAACGAGCAGGTCTGGCCTGATTTCAAGGCCAAATACGTCGACACCCAAAAGGTCCGCTTCGTCTTCCGCGAATTCCCGACGCACCCTCAGGACGTGGCCGTCGCGGGATTTCTGATCGCCCGCTGCGCCGGTGAGGACAAATATTTCGAGGTGATCGACCATCTGATGCGGTCACAGGCCGAAATGCACGGCGGCGCCGCCCCGCGCGACGTCCTGCTGCGCACAGCGCAGGCCGCCGGGCTCAGCGAGGCGCAGTTCAAGACCTGCACCTCGGACAAGGCCGCCATCGCCGCCTTGGAACAGCGGATCGGGCAGGCCTCGGCGGCCGGCGTGAGCGGCACCCCGACCTTCATGGTCAACGGCCAGATCGTGAACGACAAATCGCTGGCAGGCCTGTCAGCCCACATCGATCCCCTGCTATAAAGCGCCTCATGACCCGTCGCATCCTGACCCTTATTTCGGCCTTGGCGATTGTCGGCCTGAGCGCCGCTCCGGCCGCCGCACTGGACCTGGTCCGCAAGTCCGCCGCATCCTCAAGCTCAGCTCCGACGGCAGTCCCGGCCGTGACGGCGGCGGACCGGATCATGGGCCGCGCCGACGCGCCCGTGACGGTGATCGAGTACGCTTCCTTCACCTGCAATCACTGCGTCGACTGGACCAATGAGGTCCTGCCCCAGTTCAAGGCTCGCTATATCGACACCGGCAAGGTTCGGCTGGTGTTCCGCGACATGCCGACGGCCCCGGCCCAGATCGCCTCGACGGCGGCGGGCATCGGGCGATGCGCCGCGCCGGGCCGCTTTTTCGACGTGGCCCGCGCCTTCATGAGCGGTCAGGCCGCCGCCTTCGAAAAGGGCGACGCGCGCGACTGGTTCGCGGCCGCCATCGCCGCCAGCGGCCGCACTCAGGAGCAGATCGAGGCCTGCCTCAAGGACCCCGCCGTCGGCCAGGCCCTGCAGGCCGAGGTCGAGGGCGCCGTGGCCGCCGGCGTGACCGGGACCCCCTCCTTCTTCGTCAACGGCAAGCGGGTCGATGACCATTCGCTTCAGTCCCTGTCGGCGGCCATCGACCCGTTGATCCGGGCGCGCTGACCGCGACGCGATGCAGTTCCAGCGCCTCCGGCTCGTCGGCTTCAAATCGTTCGTCGACCCGGCCGAGGTGCACATCGAGGCCGGTCTGACCGGCATCGTCGGGCCGAACGGCTGCGGCAAGTCGAACGTGCTGGAGAGCCTGCGCTGGGTCATGGGCGCCAACTCGGCCAAGGCCATGCGCGGCCAGGGCATGGAGGACGTGATCTTCGCGGGCGCTGCGGGTCGTCCGCCGCGCAACCACGCCGAAGTCCAGCTGACCATCGATAACGCCAGCAAGCGCGCGCCCCAGCCCTTCACCGACAGCCCCATGCTGGAGGTCTCGCGCCGGATCGAGCGCGGGCGCGGCTCGACCTATCGCATCAACGGCAAGGAGGTGCGGGCGCGCGACGTGCAGCTGCTGTTCGCCGACGCCTCGACCGGCGCCAACAGCCCAGCTCTGGTGCGTCAGGGCCAGATCAGCGAACTGATCGCCGCCAAGCCCCAGAACCGCCGCCGTATCCTCGAAGAAGCCGGGGGCGTGGCGGGCCTGCACACCCGCCGCCATGAGGCGGAGCTGCGGCTGCGGGCGGCCGAGACCAACCTCGACCGGCTGGACGACATCGGCAAGGAACTGGAGTCGACGCTGAACCGGCTGAAGCGCGAGGCGCGTCAGGCCGAGAAATACAAGAAGATTTCGGCCGAGATCCGCGCCCTGCAGGCGGCCCTGCTCTACGTCCGCTGGACCGACGCCAAGGCGGCGGCCGAGACGGCGGCGGCCGAACTGCGCGAGGCGGACCGGCTGGTGGCCGAAACGACCACGGCGGCGGCGGCGGCCCAGACGGCGGCCCTGAACGCGCAGGAAGGGCTGAAGCCCGCGCGTGAGGAAGACGCGGTCGCCACCGCCCTGCTGAACCGCGCCATCATCGAGCGCGACCGGCTGGACATGGCCGAACAGGCCGCCCGTGCCGAGGTCGACCGCCTGAAGGCCGAGGTCGCCCGCATCGAGGCCGACCGCGCGCGCGAGGACGGCATGGCCGCCGACGCGGCGCGCGAACTGGAGCGGCTGGACCGCGAGCTGGAGAAGCTGAAGGCCGAGATCGCCGCCGCCCCCGAGCGCGGGCCGGAACTGGAACGCGCCCTGCTGGAGGCCGAAGACGCGCGCAAGGCCGCCGACGCCGAGGTCGAACGGCTGGCCGGGACGCTGGCCGCCGTCGAAGCCCGCGCCAACGCCGAAAGCGCGCGGAAGCGCGACGCCGAGGCCCGGCTGGCGCGGGTTAAGGGCCAGCACGAACAGGCTAAGCGCGAACGCGAGGCGCTCGGCCCGCTGGAGACGCCCGAGATCGAAACGGCCAAGGCGGCGCTGGAGACGGCGCAGACCGAACTGACCGCCGCGCGCGAGGCCGTCGAGGCCGCCGAGGCCAAACGCAGCGACATCGCCCGCGCCGAGCAGGAGGCGCGCACTGCCGCTCGCGCCGCCGAGGACCGGCTGGGCCGATTGCAGACCGAGGCGCGCGGCCTGGCCCAACTGCTGGTCACGGGCAAGCGCGAACATCCCCCGGCGCTGGACAAGGTGTCGGCGGCCAAGGGCTATGAAGCGGCGCTGGCGGCGGCGCTGGGCGATGATCTGGACGCCGCGCTGGACGCCCGCGCCCCGGCGCACTGGGCGGGCGCGGACGCGGCGCCGCCGGACTGGCCGCAGGGCGTCGAGCCCCTGTCCGCCCACGTGACGGCGCCGGATCAGCTGGCGGCGCGTCTGGCCTTCTGCGGCGTGGCGTCGCGCGAGCGGATCGCCGAACTGGCTCGCGCCCTGCCGCGCGGCGCGCGCCTGACGACGGTTGAGGGCGACCTCTATCGCTGGGACGGCTTCGTCAGCCGCGCCGAGGCGCCGCGCCCCGCCGCCGTGCGTCTGGCCCAGCGCACCCGCCTGTCGGAACTGGAAGCCGAGATCGACACGGGCAAGCCCGCGCTGGAGACGGCGCAAGGGGCGCTGAAGGCCGCAGGCGAAGCCTTCCGCGCCGCCGAGGAGGAGGTCAAGGCCGCGCGCCTGCGACCCTTCACGCTGGACAAGCAGGTCGTCTCGGCCCGCGACCGGGTGGAATCCCTGATGCGCGATCAGGCCCGCAAGGAGGCCCGCGCCCAGTCGCTGGACGAGACGGTCGCCCGGCTGAACGGCGAGGTGCAGGAGGCCGAGGCCGCCTTCGCCGAGGCCAGTTCGGTGGAGTCGTCTTCCGATGTCGTCGTCGGCCTGCGTCAGGAGCTGACCGAGGCGCGCGGCGGGGCCGAACGCGCCCGGCTGGCGGCGCAGGCCGCCCGTTCGACCCGCGACGAAGAGGCTAGAGACCGCGCTATGCGCGAGCAACGGCTGGGCAGTCTGACCCGAGCCCGCGAGGGCTGGGTCACGCGATCCAGCGACAGCGCCGCCCGCCTCAAGACGCTGGAGCGCGACGCCGAGAAGGCGCAGGCAGCGCTGACGAAGGCCGAGGCCGCGCCCGCCGGTTTCGCCGAGCAGCGCAACGCCCTGATGGATTCCCTGGCCGAGGCCGAGAAGCGCAAGCAGGCCGCGACCGACGCCGTGGCCGTCGCCGAAGCGGGCGCGCAGGAGGCCGACCGCGCCGCCCGCGCCGCCGAAACCGCCGCCTCTCAGGCCCGCGAAAGCCGGGCGGGCCTGTCCGCCCGCGCCGAGGCGGCGGCCGAAAAGCTGGCCGAGAGCGCGGCCAACATCCGCGAGACGGCGCAGATGTCGCCCGAGGAACTGGGCCGGAAGCTGACCGACGACGCCATCGCCCGCCCGCCCGACGCGGCGGGGGCCGAGAGTCTGCTTTACGGCCTTGAGCGCGAGCGCGAGGCGCTGGGCGCCGTCAACCTGCGCGCCGAGGAAGAGGCGGCCGAATACGGCGACCGCCTCAGCGCCATGAAGACCGAGCGCATCGACCTGACGCAGGCGATCGCCAAGCTGCGTGACGGCATCGACGAACTGAACGCCGAGGGGCGGGAGCGGCTGATCGCCGCCTTCGACGTCATCAACACCAACTTCAAGACCCTGTTCGAGGCCCTGTTCGGCGGCGGTCAGGCCGAGCTGAAGCTGGTCGAGAGCGACGACCCGCTGGAGGCGGGTCTGGAGATCTACGCCTGCCCGCCCGGCAAGCGGCTGTCGGTGATGAGCCTGATGAGCGGCGGCGAGCAGGCCCTGACGGCGGCGGCGCTGATCTTCGGCGTCTTCCTGGCCAATCCGGCGCCGGTGTGCGTGCTGGACGAGGTCGACGCGCCGTTGGACGACGCCAACGTCGACCGCTTCTGCCGGATGCTGCACGAGATGCGCAGCCGCACCGACACCCGCTTCATCGTCATCACCCACAACCCGGTGACCATGAGCCGGATGGACCGCCTCTACGGCGTCACCATGCCCGAGCGCGGCATGAGCCAGCTGGTCAGCGTCGACCTGCAACAGGCCGAGGAGATCGTCACCGCGTAGAGGTCGCCTCTCCTCCCCATGCAATGGGGAGGTGGCTCGGCGGCGCAGCCGACGAGACGGAGGGGCGACTTGGTTCCGCTGTCGCAGAGCCCCTCCACCGCTACGCGGTCCCCCTCCCCACACAGTGGGGAGGAGAAAGTCAGCGCTTTCGCCTTCTCGCCGCACGCATGTCGGCCAGCGCCGGCCCGATCAGGAACCAGGGCTCGATGCAGTAGCGCGTGAACAGTCGTTTCGGATCGGCGAACAGACGGAACAGCCATTCGACGCCCAGCCGCCCCATCCAGCGCGGGGCGGCCTTCTGAACCCCGGCCTCATAGTCGAAGGCGGCGCCGACCGGCAGGATCGGGACCGCCGGCAGCGAAGCCAGATTGTCCGCGATCCACAGCTCCTGACGCGGCATCCCCATGCCGACGAACAGCACGTGGGGGGCGAAGTCCCTGATCGCCGCCAGGACCGCGGTATTGCCCAAGGACCCCGGCGTAGCGTCGAAATAGCCGCTGAGCCCCTTCACCGTCGCGCGCGGATAGCGGGCCGTCAGGCGCCGCGCCGCCTCTTCCGCCACGCCGTCGGCGCCGCCGATATAGAGGACGCGCCAGGCCCTGCGGTCGGCCAGGCTCCAGAAATGATCGCGCCAGTCCAGATAGGTGCAGCGGTGCTGCGGCCGCGCCGGATAGCCCAGCAGACGGGCGAAATGGATCAGAGGCGTCGAGTCCAGCTCGATCAGATCGGCCGCCTCGTACAGACGCCGCATCCCCGGCGTGCGCCGGATCAGATAGAGACTGTGCAGATTGTGGTTGGCGACGATGGACTGCACGCCCGCGTCCACGCTGCGCTCCAGATGCAGCAGCACCTCTTCGGGGCGGACCAGATCGACCGGCTCGCCCAGCAGGGCGATCCGCTCGTCTGGCCGGCGCGTCTGGCGAAACGGCGCGCGCGGCCGCCGACGTCGGTCCGGCGGCGGGCCGGAGGGGTCAAAACCGGGCGGCGCGTAATACATGACGGCTGTCTAGCCTGGCCGTTTCAACATCGGGTATGCGGACAGGGTTAATCCAAACAGAACACCGGCGCACCTCGGAGCAAGCATGCTGACCATCCCCCCGCCGCCGCCCGCCGTCGAAGCCGCGCCGCCGCCGCTGTTGGCCTTTACCGGCAGCAACCGGTTCGCCGTCTTCGCCGATCTGGCGTCGATCAGGCCGCAGCCCGACGAGGGCGCCAATGTCGTGCGGATGCGGTCGCTGCAGATCAGCCGCGAGGACATGCTGATCGGCGGCGTCGCCTATGTCGGCGGCTGGTCGTGGTGGCGATTCGACTGCGCCGCCTGGACGGCCGACCGGCTGGACTTCGCGTCGCTGCGCGCAGATGGGACCGAAGGCCCTGTCACGCCCGAGAATGCGCCGCCGGCCCCGATCACGCCGGGTCAGGACGCCTCGGCGCTGGCCGCTGCGGCGTGCGGAAAGGCTGTTCCGGCGGTGGAGGCGACCTCGACAGCGGCTGCGGTTTGGATCGGCCGCGCGCGTCTGGTTCCCTAAGATCGCTTCTTGATCGTCAGGGCGTTTCCGGCTTCAGGCGCAGGGCGCCGCGTTCCTCGCGGTCCAGGTCGACGCGGTCGCGCGGCAGGGCCTCGCGGCATTCGTCGCGCATGAAGGCCAGCATCTTCTCGCGCACCTCGGCGCGCAGATCGAAGGCGACCGAGGCGTTGCGCGCGCTGGTCAGGCAGCGGACCTGGGCCGTGCGTTCGGTGATGTCGGTGACCTGCAGGGCCACGACGTCGCCGTCCCAATGCGGCGAGCCATGGGCGATCTGCTCCAGCTTCACCCGCAGCCGCTCGATGGGGGCCTCGTAGTCGACGTAGAGGAAGACCACGCCGATCAGGCGCGAATCCTCGCGCGTCCAGTTCTGGAACGGCTTCTGGATGAAATAGGTCAGCGGCAGCACCATGCGCCGCCAGTCCCACAGCTTGACCACCACATAGGTCGAGGTGATTTCCTCGACCCGGCCCCACTCGCCCTCGACGATGACGGCGTCGTCCAGGCGGATCGGCTGGGCGGTGGCGATCTGGATGCCCGCGATCAGATTGGTCAGGAAGGGCTGCAGCGCCAGACCGGCGACGATGCCGACCACGCCCGCCGAAGCCAGCAGCGACAGGCCCCACTGCTTGACGCCTGGAATGGTCAGCAGCGCCAGCCCCAGGGTGATCAGGCCGATCAATATGGCGGCGACCCGCTGCAGGATGCGCGTCTGGGTGACGTGCTTGCGGGCGTAGAGGTTGTCCTCTGCCTCCATGTTGAACTTCTTCAGGTGGACGATGGCGCCCATGTCCACCGCGCCGGCCAGCATCCAGCCCGACACCAGGATGAAGCAGAACAGCAGGGTCCGGCGGATGAACAGCGACGGCTCGGGCGCCAGGGGCGAAACCGTGACCGCCAGCGCCAGGGCGATGATCATCACCGCCAGCCGCACCTTCAGCCGGGCGCGCTTCAGCATCCCCTTCCAGAAGGCGTCGCGGTTGCGCACCGCCAGCTTCAGCAGGGCGAACACCACCTGGTTGGCCGCCCAGCCGATGAAGACGAAGACGACCGTGATGATCGAAATCACCGCCCACTTGGGCAGCCAGTGAAACTGACGCCAGAGGGCGAACACGGTGTTGGTCAGGTCGAGCACGAACTGGGGCATGGCTAGACCATAGCCCTTCTCCCCGCCGGGGGAGAAGGTGGCTCGCGCAGCGAGACGGTTGAGGGGGACGCCAAATGACGCAAACCCCCATCAACCCGTCTCGATGAGGGAAGCGCCCCCTCATCCGAGCGGCTTCGCCGCCCACCTTCTCCCCCGGCGGGGAGAAGGGTCTTATGGGGCCGCCTGCTCCACCAGATCGGCCAGCCGTTGCGCGGCGTCGGGGATGGCGACCGAACGAGCCGCCGCCGACATGGCCGCCAGCGCTGCAGGATCGGACAGGATGGCGGTCAGGGCGGTCGTCAGCGTCTCGACGGTCAGGTCGTCCTCGGCGATCACCTTCGCGGCGCCCGCCTCGGCTAGAGCCCGCGCGTTCAGCGTCTGGTGGTCGTCCATCGCGATCTTCAGCGGGATGAGCAACGACGGCAGGGCCGCGACCGCCAGCTCCGAACAGGTCGAGGCGCCCGCGCGTCCGATCACCAGATGCGCCTTGGACAGCCGGTCGGCCATGTCGCGGAAGAAGGGGGCGACCTCGGCCTGGATCCCGGCGTCCAGATAGATCTGGCGCGCGGCCTCCAGCGTCTCGGGCCGCGACTGCTGCTGCACCTTCAGCCGGTTGCGGATGGCCTCGGGCAGGGCCGCCAGCGCGCGCGGCGCGGTCTCGGACAGGATGCGGGCGCCCTGACTTCCGCCGGTCACCAGCACATGGATCGGGCCGCCGCCCGCCGGCGCGGCATAGGCCCGGTCGAACAGGGCGCGGATGTCGGGCCGCACCGGATTGCCGACCAGCTGGACGCGGTCCTTCAGCTTGTCCGGCGCCCGGCCCAGGGTCGGAAAGGCCGCCGCGATCACGCCCACGCTGGGCGCCAGATAGCGGTTGGTGCGGCCCAGCACCGCGTTCTGCTCATGGATCACGGTCGGGCGGCGCGTCGTCACCGCCGCCAGAAGGGCCGGCGCCGACGGATAGCCTCCGAAGCCCACCACCACGTCCGCGCCGGTGCGCTGGAACGCGGCCTTGGCCTGGCCGACGCCCTTCATGATCGCCAGACCGGCCTTCATCAGGCCGATGGGCCCGGAACCCGTCGCCGCGTCCAGCGCCAGACGCTCTTCGGCCGGAAAGGCGTGGGCGTACTGCTCGCCGCGTTTGTCGGTGGCCAGCACCACACGCCAGCCGCGCGCCGCCATCTCGCGGGCCAGGGCCTCTGCGGGGAACATATGGCCGCCGGTGCCCCCGGCGGCGACGACGCAGACCTTGGTCATGAGCGATACTCTCTTACGGCAGCAGGCGACGGCGCGGGGCGACGTTCGAGCCGAGTTCATAGGCGCCCGGACGGCGCCGGGTCAGGGCGAGCGCAAACCCCATGGTCAGCCCCATGGCCATCATGGACGAGCCGCCATAGCTGATGAAGGGCAGCGTCATGCCCTTGGTCGGGATCAGGTTCAGGTTCACCGCCACATTGATGCAGGCCTGAAGCCCGATCAGCATGAACAGCCCCGCCGCCGCCGTCTGTTCGAAGGAGTCGTTCAGCTTCATCGCCTTGCGCATCCCGCGAATGACGATGAAGGCGTAGAGCCCGATCATAATCAACGACAGCACCAGGCCGAACTCTTCAGCGCCGACGGAATAGATGAAGTCGGTGTGCAGGTCAGGCACGTGGCGCTTCATCACGCCCTCGCCGATGCCGCGCCCGATCAGTCCCCCGTTGCGAATGGCCTCGGAGGCGCGGTCGATCTGGTGGGTGTCGGTCGTCTCGGGCGACAGGAAGCGGCTGAGACGGTCGCGCATGTGGCCGAACATGAAATACAGCGACACCACCCCGCCCGCTCCCATGGCGGCGATGACGGCGACCCACTTCAGCGGCACCCCGGCCATGAAGAAGACGGCCATGAAGGTGGTGGTGACCAGCAGCGTCTGGCCGATGTCCGGCTGGATCAGCAACAGGCCGACCGTCAGCGCCCACAGGCCGAAGGCGATGCTGACGCCCGGCACGCCCTCCCCCTTCTGGGCCTCGGCGAACATCCAGGCGGCGAAGACGATCAGGCCCGGCTTGGCGAACTCGGACGGCTGCAGGCTGAACGGCCCCAGATTGATCCAGCGCGCCGCGCCCTTCACCGTGTCGCCGACGATCGGCAGGGCGGCCATGACCAGGATGGAGCAGATCAGGGCCAGCACCGCGATCCGCCGCACGCCGCGCGGCGACAGCAGCGACGCGCCCAGCATCACAAACAGTCCCATGGTCGAGAAGACCATCATCCGCCAGGAGTAGTGGAAGGGATCGGTGATGGATTCGTCCGCCCCGATCGCCGCCGGGCTGGAGGCGAAACTCAGCGCCACGCCCAGCGCCATCAACGTCAGCGCCGCGCCCAGCAGGCCGCGATCCACCGTCCAGAACCAGCGCGCCACCATGCTCTGGTCGTTGCGCGAGAAGGGATGGCTGTAGCTGTTGTGCGTCATGCGGCGGGCTCCGGCCGTGCGCCCAGTCCCAGGACGGCGGCGCGAAACGCCTCGCCCCGGACCTCGAAATCGGGAAACTGATCGAAGCTGGCGCAGGCGGGCGACAGCAGGACGACCTGCTCGCCCCCGGCCATCGCGGCGTCGGCGGCGGCCAGTTCGACGGCGCGCTCCATCGTCTGGGCGACGACGTGCGGCGTGTCGGCCAGGGTCACGGCGAAGTCGTCCGCCGCCTCGCCGATCAGATAGGCCTTGGTCACGCGCGCGAAGAGGTCGCGCAAGCTGTCGATCCCGCCCTCCTTGGCCTTGCCGCCCGCAATCCAGAAGACGGAGGGGTAGGAGGCCAGCGCCTGCCGCGCCGCATCCGCATTCGTGGCCTTGGAGTCATTGATGAAGCGTACGGCGTCGAGGCGGCCGACGGCCTCCATGCGGTGCGACAGGCCGGGGAAGCTCAGCAGGCCCTCGACCGCCGCCTCATGCGACACGCCCAGCGCCCGCGCCGTGGCGTAAGCGAAAGCCGCGTTCTGGGCGTTGTGACGACCGGGAAGCGAGCGGGCGGCGGTCAGGTCAGCCAGCACTTCCCTGCCAGCCATCAACACGCCCGCCGCCGCCGAATACCCTTCTCCCCTCGGGGGAGAAGGTGGGCCGCGAAGCGGCTCGGATGAGGGGGACGCCAGATACGACGGCGCCTCTTCGGCAGGGAACGCGGCAGGGGACACGTCCCCCTCATCCGTCTTGCTCCGCAAGCCACCTTCTCCCCCGAGGGGAGAAGGAAGACTCAGAACCGTTTCCACCCGCCGCCCCTGCGCTTGCAGGTCCGCCGCGATCTTCCGGCCCCATTCCTCGTCCACGCCGACCAGCGCCAGAGCCTCGCCATCCTGCGCCTGGAAGATGCGGCGCTTGGCGGCGACGTAGCCTACCATCCCGCCGTGGCGGTCCAGATGGTCGGGCGATACATTGGTCAGGATCGCCACGTTCGGCGCAAAGCCCGTCGTCAGGTCCAACTGATAGGACGACACCTCGATCACATAGACCGCATCCGCCGTCGGCTCCGGCAGAGCCAGAACCCCGATGCCGATATTGCCGCCGATATGAACGGTGAGGCCCGCCTGCTTCAGCACCCAGCCGATCAGGGCCGTGGTCGTGGACTTGCCGTTGGTGCCGGTGATGGCGACCACGCGCGGCCGATCCCCCGGCGGCAAGGCGGTCAGCGCCCGCGCGAACAGCTCCACATCGCCGATGACCGGCACGCCCGCCTCATGGGCGCGCTCGACAGTCCAGTGCGGCTTGGGATGGGTCAGCGGCGCGCCCGGCGACAGCACAAGGGCGGCGAACCCGGACCAGTCGGCGCGGGTCAGATCCTCGACCAGTAAGCCTTCGGCCTCGGCCTGCATCCGGCCCGAGACGCCGTCGTCCCACAGCACGGGGACGGCCCCGCCCGCCTGCAGCGCGCGCGCCGCCGTGATCCCCGACCGCCCCAGGCCGAAGACCGCAACGCGACGCCCCTCGAAGCCGGGAACGGGGATCATCGGCTCAACGCAGCTTCAGCGTGGCCAGACCGGCCAGGGCCAGCATGGCGGCGACGATCCAGAAGCGGATCACCACGGTCGATTCCGGCCAGCCCATCTTCTCGAAATGGTGGTGGATCGGCGCCATCAGGAAGATGCGCTTGCCGGTCAGCTTGAAGTAGCCGACCTGGATCATGACCGAGGCCGCCTCGACCACGAATAGGCCCCCGACGATGCCCAGCACCAGCTCGTGCTTGGTCGCCACGGCCATCGAGCCCAGAGCGCCGCCCAGGGCCAGCGAGCCGGTGTCGCCCATGAAGATCTTGGCCGGCGGCGCATTATACCAGAGGAAGCCCATGCCCCCGCCGATGATGGCGGCGCAGAAGATGGCAAGCTCGCCCGCGCCGGGCACGTGGTGAACCTGCAGATAATCGGCGAACAGGAAGTTGCCGACCAGGTAGGAGATGATGCCGAAGGCGCCCGCCGCCATCATCACCGGCACGATGGCCAGGCCGTCCAGCCCGTCCGTCAGGTTCACCGCGTTCGAGAAGCCGATGATCGTGAAGGCCGCAAACGCCACATAGAACCAGCCGATGTTCAGCAGCACCGCCTTCAGGAAGGGGAAGGCGATCGAGGTCTCAAGCCCCGGCGAGGTCGGCGACTGGGTCATCCACAACACCGTCAGCACGCCGGCGATCACGGCGACGACCGCCTGGGCCGCCAGCTTCTGCTTGGACGTCAGCCCGGCCGAGGTCTGCTTCGTCACCTTGGCGTAGTCGTCGATGAAGCCCAGCACGCCGAACGCCGCCGTCACGCCCGAGACGATCCAGATGTAGGGATTGGTCAGGTCGCCCCACAGGAAGACCGCCACGCCGATGCCCGCCAGGATCATCAGACCGCCCATCGTCGGGGTGCCGACCTTGGACAGGTGCGAGACGGGGCCGTCGTCGCGGATCGGCTGGCCGCGGCCCTGCTTGGCGCGGATCCAGTTGATGAAACGGCTGCCCATGGCGACCGCCACGATCATGGCCGTGGCCATGGCCAGGGCCACGCGCACCGTCTGATACTGGATCAGGTGCAGCAGCGGATATTCCTGGGCGATGTCCGCGTAATAGAGATAGAGCAGATAGAACATTCTTGGGTGACCCTATCGCGTCGCGCGCGGCGCGCCGCTGCTTGAGGGGTTGTTGCCTTGTTCGGTCACGCCGAGCTTTGCAAGCGCGGCCGCGACCAGCGAGGCCTTTGATCCGTTCGAGCCCTTGACCATGACGACGTCGCCCGGCCGGACCAGGCTGGCGGCCTCGGCGGCCAGCTCGGCGGCGGTCTCGCGCCACTGCCCGCGCAGCGACGGCGGCAGCGCCTCATGCAGCAGGCGCATCTGCGGCCCAGCCGTATGCACCAGGTCCAGCCCAGCCGCAGCGATGGCGGGGGCGAGGCCTTCGTGCAGGGCGCGGCTGTGCTCGCCCAACTCCAGCATGTCGCTCAGCACGACGACGCGGCGCCCGCCCGGCCCGACCGGCTTGGCGCCCAGGCTGGCGAAGCCCGCCTTCATCGACAACGAATTGGCGTTGTAGCTCTCGTCGATCAGGGTGAAGGCGCCGCCCGGGATGGCGACCGTCCTCATCTGCCCCCTGCCCGCCAGCGGCTGAAAGCCCGCCAGCGCCTGCAAGGCCGTCTCCAGCGACACGTCCAGCGCCTGCAGCATCAGGATGACGCACAGGCTGTTCAGGCCCCAGTGCACGCCCGACTGGGCGAGGCGATATTCGATGCGCCGTCCGTCCAGCTCGGCGGTGACGGTCGCGCCCTCGCTATCCGCGACGAAGTCCAGCAGGCGCGCGTCGCAGCCAGGCGCATGGCCGAAGCTCCGCACGACGGCCCCGGCCTTTTCCGCGCCCTGACGCACGATGTCGGCGTGGGCGTCGGCGGCGTTGACCACGGCGATGCCGCCCGGCGCCAGCCCCTCGAAGATGGCGGCCTTTTCGCGCGCCACGCCCGCCTCGCCGTCAGCGAAGGCTTCGATATGCACCGGCCCGACCGTGGTGACGCAGGCGGCGTGCGGGCGCACGAAGGCCGACAGCGGCCCGATCTCGCCCGGATGGTTCATGCCGATTTCGAACACGGCGCGATCCGTGCCCTGCGGCATCCGCGCCAGCGTCAGCGGCACGCCGATGTGGTTGTTGTAGCTCTTGATCGAGGCGTGGCTTGATCCCGCCAGATCAAGGCCCGCCTTGATCGCCTGGGTCACGCTGGTCTTGCCGACGCTGCCGGTGACGGCCCCGCGCAGGCGGGCGCGATCGCGCGCGGCGACGCCCAGCGCCTCCAGCCCCTTCAGGGTGTCGGGAACCAGGACGTACGGTCCGCCCTCGACCAGCCGGTCGACCAGCGCGACCGTCGCCCCCGCCGCAAAGGCGGCCTCGGCGAACTCATGCCCGTCGCGGGCGCCGTGCAGGGCCAGGAACAGGTCGCCCGGCTGGATCTCGCGGCTGTTGTAGGTCAGGCCCGAGACAGGAACATCGGGTCCGTGAAGTTGGCCGCCGGTCGCCGAGGCGATCGCTTCGGCGGTCCAGAGCGGCGTGTGAGCGTCAGGCATGATCTTTCAGGGCTTCGGTCGCTTCGGCGGCGTCGTCGAAGGGGTGCACGACTCCGCCGACGATCTGACCCTGTTCATGCCCTTTTCCGGCGATCACGACCACATCTCCTTCACGCATCAGGGATATGGCGTGGCGGATGGCCTCGCGGCGGTCGCCGACTTCCAGCGCGTCCGGGCAGCCCGCACGCACCTGAGCGCGGATGGCGGCGGGGTCCTCCGAGCGCGGGTTGTCGTCGGTGACGATGGCCACGTCGGCCAGACGCCCGGCGATCTCGCCCATCAGCGGACGCTTGGCCCGATCCCGGTCGCCGCCCGCGCCGAAGACGACGATCAGGCGGCCCGTCGCGTGCGGACGCAGGGCGTTCAGCACCGTCTCCAGCCCGTCGGGCGTGTGGGCGTAGTCGACATAGACCTCGCCCCCGCGCGCGCCGCCCGGGATGCGTTGCAGGCGGCCCTGCGCGCCCTGAATCAGCTCCAGCGCCGGGATCACCTGGTCGGGATCCTCGCCGCCCGCGATGCACAGGCCCGCCGCCACCAGGGCGTTGGACGCCTGAAACGCGCCCGCGAGAGGCAGCAGAATGTCATGCACCCGGCCGCGCGCATCAAGGGTCAGGCGCTGGCCTTCCGGGGTCGCCCGGCGCGCCAGCAGCGTCAGGTCGCGCCCGCGCTCGCCCACGCCCATCACGCCCAGACCGGCCATGATCGAGGCCGAGGCGAACGCCGAATAGGCGTCGGAATCGGCGTTCAGCACGGCGGTGCGCCCGCGCGGCAGCAGGGCCTCGAACAGGCGCAGCTTGGCGGCGCGGTACTCGTCCATCGTGCCGTGATAGTCGAGGTGGTCCTGCGTCAGATTGGTGAAGCCTGCGGCCTTGATCGCCACTCCGTCCAGGCGACGCTGATCGATGCCGTGGGACGAGGCTTCGAGCGCCAGGTGCGTCACCTCTTTGCGGGCCAGCTCGGCCAGCAGGCGCGCGGCCTCGGCGGCGTCGGGGCTGGTCAGGCCGGGGCCGGTCAGGGCGTAGGTCTTGTCGCCCTTCTGGCCGACGACGCCCAGGGTGCCCATGCTGGCCGACTTCAGGCCCAGGCCGGCCCAGATCTGGCGGCAGAAGTTGGCGACCGAGGTCTTGCCGTTGGTGCCGGTGATCGCGACGCAGGTGCGCGGCTGGGCGCCGTAGAAGGCGCGCGCGGCGATAGCGTAGGCCCGGTGCACGTCGCCCGATCCGACCAGGACCGGCGCCGCGCCCGCAGGCGTGTCCGACGGCGCCAGCACTGCGGCGGCGCCTTTCGCCAAGGCTTGCGGAATGAAGGCGCGGCCGTCGGCCTGCGTCCCCGGCAAGGCGACGAACAGGGCGCCAGGCACGACCTGACGGCTGTCGGCGGTGACGGCGGTGATCTCCGGGTCGGAAGCCACATCGCGGCGCAGCAGTTCGGAGAGACGCAAGTGGGCGCTGGGAAGGCTCATCGGCCGTCGCCCTCCACGTCCTGGAACTCGGGGATCTTTTCGCCCAGCGCGGTGGACCAGCGGTCGGCCTTGCGCTCGACGCCCAGGAAGCCGGCGATCCGGTTGGCGATGCGGCCCACGGCGGGCGCGGCGACGTAGCCGCCGGTGCGCGGATAGACGCCCGGCTCATCCATCAGGACGAAGACGGTGTAGCGCTTGGCGTCGACCGGGCCGTCGGCGGGGAAGACCCCGGCGAAGGAGCCGACGGCCACCGCCGGATTATAGCGGCCGTTGACCAGCTTATTGGCCGAACCCGTCTTGCCGCCCATGCGCAGGCCCGGCGCATCGGCGAACCGGCCCGAACCGCGCGTGACGTTGCGGCGCATCAGGTCCAGCATGGTCGCCGAGGTCTCGGGCGAGACGACCTGATGCGTCTGGGCGTTCGGACGGCCGCCCTTGCGCAGGGTCGGGGCCACATAGCGCCCGCCGTTGCTCAGCGCGCCATAGGCCGCCACATACTGGATCGGCGTGACCATGACGCCATAGCCGAAGGACAGCGACGCCAGGGTGCTGTCGTCCCACTTGCGCACCTTGGGCGGGGCGGCCGACTCCTTCAACTCGATCGGCGCGGCGTCCAGCAGGCCCAGACGGCGGAAATAGTCGCGCATCACATCGCCGCCCATCTCGACCGCCAGTCGCGAGGTGCCGATGTTGGACGAATGCAGATAGACCTCCTCCAGCGTCAGCACCTTGTTGGTGGCGTGGAAGTCGGTGATGCGGCGCTTGCCGATCTGCAGGGCCTGAGAGGCGTCGAACAGGGTGTTCATGTCGGCCCGGCCGGTGTCGATCCCTGCGGCGACGGTGAAGCTCTTGAACACCGAACCCATTTCATAGTGGGCCGAGACGACGCGGTTCAGCGTGGCCTCTTCCGGCGCGGCGTTGCGGCGGTTGGCGTCATAGGTCGGCCACGAGGCCATCGCCAGGATCTCGCCTGTCTGCACGTCGGCGACGACGGCGACGGCCCCCTTGACCTTGTGTTCCTCGGCGGCGATCGCCAGCTCGTTCTCGACCACGCCCTGGACCCGCAGGTCGATCGACAGGGGGAAGTCCTCGCCCGCGACGCCCGCCGCGCGGATTTCCTGGTTGAAGGCCAGTTCGGCGCCCGCGACGCCCTCGCCGCCCGTATCCGAACGACCGATCAGATGCACGGCCGAGCTGCCCAGCGGATAGACGCGGCGGTCCTCCGGCTCGAACGTCACTCCGCCCAGCGCCAGCGCATGGACCGCGCGGCGCTCCGACGGCGTCAGGCCGGTCAGCACGATCAGGCGGCGCTCGCCGCTCATCACCTTGTCCAGACGCTTGGCCGGGATGCGCGGCAGGGCGCGGCGCAGCTGCGCCTTGGCGGCCGGAATGTCCCAGACCTCGCGCGGGTCGATATAGAGGCCGTAGTGGGTGATGTTGGTCGCCAGCAACTGGCCGTTGCGATCCACCAGATCGGCCCGCGTCAGGGCGCCGGGATGGAAGCCCGCCCCCGTCCCTCGCGCCGGCGCCAGCAACGCCGCGTGCGCCGCGCCCAGGGCCAGGCAGGCGAAGACGGCGCAGAAGGCCGCCATGATCAGGAAGATGCGGACGCGGGTGTCTTCTTCGGGCCGGGCGTCGGCGCGGGCGCGCTCGAACGAGTGCTCCAGGTTCCACACCAGGGAGGCGACCCAGCGCCCCCAGGCCGACACCGCGCCGCCGAAGGTCGCCTGTGGACGGCCGCGATAGCCCATGCCGTGATGGTCATGCACGCTCATTGCACGACCTCCGCAGCGGCGGCGGGCGCGGCAGGCGCCTGTTCGGCGGGCTTCTCAGCCGGCGGCGGCGCGATTTCGGGCAGGGTCGCCTCGCCCGCCTGCTTCTTCACATCGACCGGGCCCAGTCCGATCTCGCGCGACAGGGCCTCCAGACGCGCGGGCTGCTCCAGGCGCGTGACCTCGGCGCGCAGCAGGCGGACCCGCTGGCGGTTTTCACGGATGTCGCGCTCGATGCGGCTGATCTCGGCGCTTTCGCGGGCGGCGGCCGCCTTGGCGATATAGACCGAGAAGACCAGGGCCAGGACGCAGGCCACGCCGATGATCTCGACGCAGCGCACGCCGCGCACCTTCCACTCGAACAGCCGCTGGACCGGGGCGGGGACAGCGATCATGCGCCCCTCCCCTTCGCCGCGCCCCAGGCCGGCGCGTCCGTGCGGACAGCGGCGCGGATCTTGGCCGAGCGGGCGCGGGGGTTGGCGGCCAGTTCGGCCTCGCCCGCCTCGCGCGCGCCTTTGAACAGCAGGTCGAAGCTGGGCTTGCGCGTCTCCACCGCGACCGGCGCATGGCGCGAGCCGCCCGGCGCATTGCCGGTGCGCTCGGTCAGGAAGGCTTTGACTATGCGGTCTTCCAGCGAATGGAAGGTGACGACAACCAGCCGCCCGCCCGGCGCCAGCGTCGCCTCGGCCGCCTCCAGCCCGCGCTCCAGCTCGCCCAACTCGTCGTTGACGGCGATGCGCAGGGCCTGAAACACGCGCGTCGCCGGATGGATGGCGGCGCCGCGCCGGCCGCCCAGAGCCTTTTCCACCACGTCGGCCAGATCCAGCGTGCGGGTGAAGGGCTGCTCGACCCGGCGACGCAGGATGGCGGTCGCGACCCGGCCTGACTGACGCTCGTCGCCGTACAGCTTGAAGATATGGGCCAGCGGCCCGTGATCCCAGGTGTTGACGATGTCGGCGGCGGTCTGCCCCTCATCGGACATGCGCATGTCCAGCGGCCCGTCGCGCATGAAGGAGAAGCCGCGCTCGGCCTGATCCAGCTGCATGGACGAGACGCCGATATCGAAGACGGCGCCGTCCAGCTTGGCCTTGCCGCTTTCCTCGAACGCCTCGGCCAGGCCCGAGAATGGGGTGCGGATCAGTTGGAAGCGATCCGGGAAGTCGCGCGCGACGGCCTCGGCGAAAGGCTGCACCGTCGGGTCGCGATCCAGCGCCACGACTTCGGCGCCGCGCTCCAGGATGGCGCGGGTGTAGCCGCCGGCTCCGAAGGTGGCGTCGATGATGACATCGCCCGGCTTGGGATCGAGCGCCTCGATCACCTCGGCCAGCAGGACGGGGGCGTGGGGAGAGGTCATGCCGCCCCTCCGGCCTTGGCGGCCATCACCTGACCTTGGGCCTGGCGACGCATCTCGCCGAACTGCTTGAGGCCCTCACGCGCCATGCGGCGCTGCTCGGCGCGGTGCGCGGCCCACTTGTCCTTGTTCCAGATCTGGAAGCGTTCGCCGACGCCGTAGATGACGACCGTGTCGGACAGGTCGACCTCGGCGCACAGATGTTCGGGCAGGGTGATGCGCCCGCCCGAGTCATAGGCCAGCGGCTTCTGCTCGCCGAAGATCGAGGCCTCCAGAGCCGAACGGTAGGGATCGCCGAAGGGCAGGCTTTCGATCACCGCGCGATATTCGGCGAACAGCTTGTCGCCGCCCGCTTCCAGGCAATCGGCTTCGATGGAGGGAAAGCAGAAGACGCCGTGTTCAGCGCCGTTCTCGGCCGTGCGGAATTCCTGAGGGATCAGGAGACGGCGCTTGCCGTCCAGCTGCTTCTCGTAGGTCGAGAGAAACACGCCCTGCCCTATCGAACCCTGCGGCTCGTCCCTGAAGTCCGTTGATGAAAGCCCACGCGTCGGGCGTTCGGCCCCTACTCATGAGCGATTGGGATAGCATGGGACACAATGGGCCTCAATGGGATTAGTTGACACCCTTTAACCTAATTTGCGGTTCGCCGGGCCTCGCAAAGACTGTAAAATCAGAACATACATGGAACAAAGTGAGTATTCACAGCCTGTGGACGGGTTCTAAGGCCTTAATTTCAACGGAATAGTTAATGGCAAAGCCGATGCCGCCGACCCGCGCTCGTCTCCACACCGTCATCCTCGGGCTTGACCCGAGGATTGAGCGGCCCGCGCGTTCCCGACCTCCGACGACGCGCAGACGGACGGCCGGATCCTCGGGTCAAGCCCGAGGATGACGGCGTCAAAAAAGAGCGACTGCCCTCCAGCAGCGCGAACGCGCGGTAGGGCGAATATCAGCCCTCAGGCAGGCCGAACGGCCGTTAGGGCCTCTAAAGAAAACGCCAGACGGCCTGTAAGCCGGGTTCTGTTCCGCTCGAAAGCGGCGACGATCATTCCTCTGGGCCGGCCATTGCTGGACGGCTCTCGCGACCTACCCGGACATCTGGGGCGGTGAACCCTGCAGAGCGAACCCCGCGCGATGTCCCTATTTGGTCTTGCTCCAGGCGGGGCTTGCCATGCCGTCGACGTTGCCGCCGACGCGGTGGGCTCTTACCCCACCCTTTCACCCTTCCCTGAGCCGAAGCCCAGGCGGTTTGCTTTCTGTGGCGCTGTCCCTCGGGTCGCCCCGGGCGGGCGTTACCCGCCGCCTTTTCACCGTGGAGCCCGGACTTTCCTCGACAGGAGCAAGCCCCCGCCGCGACCGCCCGGCCGTCTGGCGAGCGCTAGATGCGCGCGATAGGGCGCCGCGTCAATCCAGAACGCCCGTCACGCTCTCAACCGAGGCCAGTTGCAGCAGGCCGACCAGGCGCGCGCGCGTCTCGCCGTCGGCGATCCCATCGACGCGATCGGGCCGCCAGCGGCGCTGGAAGGCCTCGACGGTCAGGCGGGTTTCTTCGTCATAGGCGCCGCCGGGTTGCAGGCCGTAGCCCAGCCGGTGCAGGCCAGAGCGCAGGACGATGACGCCCAGCCCCTCGTCGCCCGGCGACAGCGGCCCGCCCAGGGCGGCGATGCGTTCGGGCGCGGGGTCGAACCACAGGCCGTGCCCAGCCTCGGCCAGACGCTTCCACGGAAACAGCTCGCCGGGATCCTGCTTGCGCTCGGGCGCCATGTCGGAGTGGCCGATGATGCGGGCGTCGGGGATGGACCAGCGGGTGCGGATGTCGCCGATCAACGCGATCAACGCCTCGATCTGCGGCGCGGGGAACAGGCGATAGCCGAACTCATGGCCAGGATTGACGATTTCGATGCCGATCGAGGCGGCGTTGACGTCGGTCTCGCCCTGCCAGGCGCCGCGCCCGGCGTGCCAGGCGCGGCGCTCCTCCGCCACCAGGCGCAGGACCGAGCCGTCCTCGTCGACGACGTAGTGGGCCGAGACCTTGGCCTCGGGATCGCGAAGGCGGGCCACGGCCTCCTCGGCCGTCGGCATGCCGGTATAGTGCAGCACCAGCATGTCCGGCGGGCCGCGTCGGGCGTCGAAGTTAGGGGACGGCGCGTCGGTGAAGGATATCATGGCCGGGAGATCATGCGGGCCGATCAGCGCCCTTCCTTTTCCCAGCCGTACGTCACCCAGGTGTCGCCGACCTTTTTGGCGTCGATCACGCCCTCATCCCGACGACGACGGGCGGTCATGGCGCGTCGTGCGCGCAGGGCGAAACCCGCGACGAAGACCAGAACTCCGCCTACCACGGCGATCAGAGCCACGGCGGCGGCGGTGAACACCGCCAACAGCGCGCCCACGGCGACAGCCAGGGCGGTGGCGATCAGACCCGCCGCCCAAAAGAAGGGCGCCAGCAGGCCGGAACCCGGCCGACGGCGCGCATTGAAACCCAGCGGGCCCATCGGGTCGGAGTTGATCATGAACTCAAAACCTCTCTCAGCGTCCGGATGAACGCCTGAGGCGCAATGTCGGACCATCGACCTGAACGGTCAATGGACTGCGACATCACGCACCAGTCACTTTTGCGGTCCCGGCCCGGCTCAGAAGGCGGGCTGATCGGCCAGAACAACAGCGCCGCGGCTGCGCATCCGGTCGACTTCGACCCGGTTCAGAACGGCCTGGGCGGCGGGATCGCCCATCACCTGGCCGACCTTGACCATGGCCTCGGCGGCCTGGCCCGAGGCGCCGAAGGCGGTAGCGAGCGCCTCCCACGGCGACTGCGGTTGCGGAAAGCGCTTGAAGCGGACGTTCTCCTCAGCCGGGATCTTGGCCAGTTCGCGGGCCTTAGCCACAGCCTCGTTCAGACCGCCCAGTTGATCGACCAGACCCAGGCCGTGCGCCTGGGCGCCGGTCCAGACACGGCCCTTGGCGATCTCGCGCACGCGCTCGACCGGCAGCTTGCGGCCCTTAGCGACGCGGGCGACGAACTCTTCGTAGATGCGGTCCATCGAGGCGGCGAAGGCGGCGCGCTGGCCCTGATCGAAGGTCTGCGTCGGCGAGAAGGCGTCGGCGTAGTCGCCGCCGACCGACAGACCGCGCATGTCGACGCCGAAACGGCCCAAGGCGTCGGCCAGCACGAACTTGCCGCCGAAGACGCCGATCGAGCCGGTCAGGGTCGAGGGCTGGGCCACGATCCAGTCGGCTTCCGAGCTGATCCAATAGCCGCCCGACGCGGCGTAGGCGCCCATGGACACGACCACCGGCTTGCCCGCCGCCTTGGCCGCGCGCACGGCGGCCAGCACCTGTTCCGAAGCTTCGGGCGAGCCGCCCGGCGAGGAGACGCGGAAGACGATGGCCTTCACGTCCTTGTCCTCGATTGCGTCATAGATGGCCTTGGCGGTGTCGTCCGAACGAATGTTGGAGCCGCCGCCGAAGGGCGAATCGTTGGAGCCGCGACCGGTCATGATGGCGCCCTCGCCGCCGACGATGGCGATGGCCGACTTGGCCGAGCCCGAGCCCGACGTCGTGCGCGTCCCCTTCAGCGAAGCGTAGTCGCCGAACTTGACGATCTTGGCGTCCTTGCCCGCCTTGGTCTTGGCTGCCGCTTCGGCCTCTTCGACCTGACCGATCTTGTCGACCAGCTTCAGCGACAGGGCCTGATCGGCCGAATAGGGGCCGGCCTCGATGACGGCCTTCAGGGCGTCCGGCGTCGTCTTGCGGTCGCGGGCGATGTTGGCGATGGCGTTGTCGTGGATGGAGCCCATCCAGGCCAGCATGGCTTCGCGGTGCGGCGCGGTGAAGTCGCTCTGGGTGAACTCGTTGACGGCGTTCTTGTATTCGTAGCGCTGCTCGAAGTCGGCCTTGACGCCGTACCTCTGGAAGGCGCGGCCCAGGAAGACGCTGTCCGCCGCCAAACCGACGGCCTGGAAGCCCGCCGTGTTCTGCAGCCACAGCTGATCGGCGCTGGCGGCGACCATATAGCTGGACATCACCGCGCCCACCGGCATGAAGCCCTGGCTGTGGGCGATGACCGTCTTGCCCGCGGCGCGGAAGCGGGCGATCGCCTGGCGCACCTCATCGGCCGAGGCGGGCGTCATGCCGGCTTCGGGCGCGCGCACCAGCAGGACCTTGACGTTGTCGTCGGCCGCCGCCTGGGCCAGGACGTCCACGACCTGAACCACCGACATGCTGGGGCCGCTGAAGGCCGCGAAGGGATTGGTCGGCGTCTGGTCCGTCAGCCCGCTGCGCAGGTCGAGCTCCAACACCGTATGGGCGGGCGTCGAAGGCTTGGAGGCGCCAGCCGCCATGGCGAAGAAGATCAGCGCCACGACGGGCAGGACGACGAAAAAGGCCACAAGCCCGGCGAAGACGCCCAGCATGGTGAGGAAGAACTGCTTCATGGGAAGGCGGACGTCCAGGATCGCGGCCAGAAGCGGCCAAGCGTGAGGATAGAGGCCGCGTCCGCTCCGTCAAATGAATGGACGGTAATAAACCTATGAAAAAGGGCTCGCCGTCGCCAGCGAGCCCTCATCATTTCATCCGGACGGGATCAGCGGCCGATGTCGTAGGCGCCGCTGATGTCGATGCGGACCGACAGCTCGCCAGCTGAGACCGGGGTCGAGGCGCCGCCGGCGTCCATCGCCGCGCGGGCGTACATGGCCTGAGGGCGCACTTCCGGCACGTAGCCGCCGCCCTCGGTCAGGGAGCGCACCTGCCCCAGCTGCACGCCCATGGCGTCGGCGTACAGGCGCGCCTTGTCCTGCAGGGCGCGCACGGCCAGCACGCGGGCCTGATCCTCGGCGGCCTTGGGATCCTTCAGGCCGAAGCTGATGCCGTCGATCTGATTGACGCCGGCCGTGACCACGGCGTCGGCGGTCGCGCCGACCTTGGTCAGGTCGTTGATGGTCACGGTGACGCGGTTCGAAGCCTGATAGCCGCGCAGCTTGGGCGGTTCGTTCTGCTGATAGTCGTACTGCGCCGACAGGTTGAGGCCCGAGGTCTGGATGTCGCGCTCGGCGATGCCGGCGCGGCGCAGGGCGGCGATGACGCGCGTCATCTGCTGGGCGTTCTGGGCCATGGCCTCCTGGGCCGTCGGGGCCTCGGTCACCACGCCGAAGTTGATCGTCGCCTGGTCCGGCGCGACCTTGACCTCGCCGTAGGCCGACAGGTTCAGGGCGGGTTGTTGCGCCATGGCGTGCACCTGGATCGGAGAAGCGCCGCCGGGCTGAGATTGAGCGCCAGAGGCGGCGGACGCGACGGCCGGCGCCGCCAAGGTGATCAGGGCCGCGCCCATCATCAGGGCGCGTGAGGTGCGGGTCATGGGGAGGTCTCCGTCGAAATCGTTCAGGCGGGCGTGTTCGCCAGCCACGGCCTAACTTGACCGTTTCAAGCTGAACGAACGCGGAAGACCCCCGTGCAGGTTCCATTCATCGGCGTGAAAAGCGCGACAGGTCCAAGGCGGCTTTGCAGCCGACGCGTCCCCTGCTAGGCACGGCCTTCCATGCGCTCGGGGGCCCGTAGCTCAATGGTTAGAGCCGACCGCTCATAACGGTCTGGTTGGGGGTTCGAGTCCCTCCGGGCCTACCATGCGCCGTGAGGCGGCGCCGCGACCCGCCCTCCTCTGTCTTGCAGGCCTTCCGTCCGGCCGGGCTTCGTGGCACTGGGGCGTGATGACGTCGCCTAAAGCCCCTGCCTCGAAAGCTCCCTGCAAGCCTGATCGCGCCTTCCCCACACTGCTGCTGGAGCTGGAGGCCCGGTCGACGTGGAACGGCCATATCTGCGGGATCGACGAGGCGGGCCGGGGACCGTGGGCCGGGCCGGTGTCGGCGGCGGCGGTGATCCTGAACCCCGACGACCTGCCCAAGGGAATCGATGATTCCAAGGCCCTGACCGAAAAGCGCCGCGCGGTGCTGGAGATCGACATCAAGACCCGCGCCCTGGCCTGGGGCGTCGGCTTCGCCTCGGTCGAGGAGATCGACCAGCTGAACATCCTTCACGCCACAGGCCTGGCCATGCGGCGGGCGGTCGAGGCCCTGGCCCATCCGCCGGTGCACGCCCTGGTGGACGGCAACTACCGCTTTCCCCTGCCCTGCGCGGTGACGCCCGTGGTCAAGGGCGACACCCGCTCCCTGTCCATCGCGGCGGCGTCCATCCTGGCCAAGACGGCCCGGGATCGGCTGATGATCGAGATGGATGCGACCTACCCCGGCTACGGCTTCGCCAGCCACAAGGGCTATAACGCCCCCCTTCATCAGAAGGCGCTGCAGGCGCTCGGCCCCTGCCCGGAGCATCGGCGCAGCTGGGCGCCGATCAGGGCTTTGCTGGAAGCCGCCTAACGGTTCAGACCGACAGGACGCCGCCCAGCATCATGCCCATGATGCCCGCTACGAGGGCGCCCAGCAGGAAGATGGTCCATCCGTCCAACCCGCGCCCCACGCTGTCGCGGTGCGCTGGGCGTTTGACGCTGGCGGAAGTCGTATCGATCGCCAGCCTCCGCCCGAACCGGGAGGCCCCAGCCTGATCGCCCGCCGCGCGGCGCGCGGTGTCGAAATCACTATGGGAACGGGGAGAAGCAAACGAACGCATGTCAGCAAAACGACAGGCCGCCAGCTTCGTTCCTTCGGTCTTCGCCCTAGCGCGTCCGTCAGGTCAGGCGGCCACCGGCAGGACCACGGGCCGATCGGTGACGACGAACAGGTGTTCGACGTTGCGCAGGCGCCCCACCGCACCGACCTTCTCGCCCTTCAGATTATGGATGCCGATCCGGGCGCCGACGTAGCGGGGATAGGGGATATCGAGCACCTGGACGTGACCGCGCGACGCCAGCATGGCCACCAGATCCTCGCGGCTCAGATAGCCCTCGTCGTTGAAGCTGACGATCAGGTTCGGCGCCTTCAGCCCTTCGATCACCGACTGCATGGCCGGGCCGATGCCGGGGCGGCTGTTGAAGGCGCTCTTGCGCGTCTTCACATCGATCCGTTTGCGCGCCACGCCATAGGTCTCAGGCTTGTCCCACAGCACCAGGCTTTCCCAGCAGTGGTAGTTGGCCAGATAGGAGTGCTGATTGTACGGCGGATCCAGATAGACCAGATCGGCCTCGACCTCGGTCGCGATCTCCACGGCGTCGCCACGCGTCGCCACGCACGGTCCCGAAACCACGCCGGGCAGCAGGTCGGGCAGGCGCAGCTCCAGCGGTTTCAGCGCGCGCGGCGCCCACTGCTTCATATAGGCCATCTGCAGGCCCGCCGTGGAATCCACGCGGTCGGCCGCCTCCATCAGGGCGACCAGGACGACGGACTTAAGCTCCGGCTCCAGCCCCATCGTTTCGATGCGCTCGCGCATGGCGTCGATACGGGCGCCGTTGTCGGGGTGGAAGAAGCGGGCCTCTTCGCAGAAGGTGCGGGTGAACCAGCCGGCCTCTGGCTGCACGGTGCGCAGTTCGGCCAGCACGGCCTCGGCGCGCTCGGCCCAGACTTCGCGGTCCGCCTGCACATAGGTCGTGGCCAGGACATGGGCATAGGCGTTGTGATCGTTCGACCAGACGCGGAAGCCGTCGCGCTTCAGCCGGTGGCCGACGCGCGCCGTGCCGGAGAACAGGTCGCAGACCATGCCGCCCTCAGGCAGAGCCGCCCGCACCGCTCCCGCCACATGGCCCAGAAGCGCCCGCTTTGAGCCGATGTATTTGATCATTCCGCCCCGTCAGGTTCCGCGGGCGCGCCTCGCCCCTTGTCCGCCGCGAGGCGCAGCATGGGCCGGAGCATGGGCCAGACGCAACAGATTCGCCGCGCCCGGCGCGCCAAACGGCGTTCCAGCCAGGATGAGGATGCGCTGGCCCGGCTCGGCGAGGCCGTAAAGCATGGCCGCCTGGACCGCATCGTCGGTCAAACCCTCCAGCGAGGTCGGCTGATCGCCAAGGCGCGGCTCCAGCCCCCAGACGAGGGCCAGCCGGCGCGCCGTCTCCGGCTTGGGCGTCAGGGCCAGCACCGGCTGCAGCGGCCGCTCGCGCGACATGCGCCGGGCCGTGCCGCCCAGGGTGGTGAACACCACCATGCAGGCCGTCGAGGACGCCTCGGCCGCCTTCCTCGCCGCCGCGACCAGGGCGTCGACATCGTCGATGTCCATCCCGGCGTGTTCGGCGTCCATCAGGCCCGGCCACAGGGGGTCGCGCTCCACCCGTTCCATGATGCGGTTCATGATGGCCACCGCTTCCAGCGGATAGTCGCCCGCCGCCGTCTCGGCCGACAGCATCAGGGCGTCGGCGCCCTCATAGACGGCGTTGGCCACGTCGGACGCCTCCGCTCGCGTGGGGGCGGGCGAGCTGGTCATGGATTCCAGCATCTGAGTGGCGACGATGGCGGGCACCCCGCGCTGGCGGGCGGCGCGCAGGATCTTCTTCTGGGCGACCGGCACCTCTTCCGGCTCCATCTCGACGCCCAGGTCGCCGCGCGCAACCATGACGCCGTCGCAATAGTCGAGGATGCTATCCAGATCGTTCAGGGCCTGGGGCTTTTCGATCTTGGCCAGACAGGCGGCCTGACCGTTCACGATGCTTTTCAGCTCGGCCATGTCCTCGGCCTTCTGCACGAAGCTGAGGGCCACCCAGTCGACGCCGAGACGAAGCGCAAAGGCCAGGTCCTCGCGGTCCTTGGGCGTCAGGGCCGAGACCGGCACCACCGCCTCGGGCACGGCCACCCCCTTGCGGTCCGACAGTTTGGAGCCGCTCTCGACCGTGACGTCGCACCACTCGTCGGTGCGCTCGCCCACGCGCAGGCGCACGCGTCCGTCGTCGATCAGCAGCAGCATGCCCGGGCGCAGGGCGCGGAAAATCTCCGGATGCGGCATCTGCACACGGGTCTCGTCGCCCAGAGCCGGGTCCAGGTCGAAACGCATCTTGTGGCCGGGCTTCACGTCGATCTCGACATCGGCGAAGCGGCCCAGCCGCAGCTTGGGGCCTTGCAGGTCGGCCAGCACGCCCAGGGGCCGCTTCAGCGCCATCTCGGCGCCGCGCACGGCCTTGAAGGCGGCGGCGTGATCGTCGTGCGAGCCGTGGCTGAAGTTCAGGCGAAAGACGTCCACCCCGGCCTGGGCCAGCGCCTTGACGGTTCCCGGCGCGCGGCTGGCGGGTCCGAGTGTCGCGACGATGCGGGCGCGGCGGGCTCTTTGCATAAACGGGTTTCCTCGTGTGGCTCTGACGGCCGACGCCTCCCCTCAGAGGCGTTTCTCAAGCCCTTGTGCCAAGGAAACGGCAGGGGCGTAAGAGCGCCTCAAGCCGCGGAAACACGAGTTTATGAGCGCCAGATCCGCCAGCTCTCTTTGTCTTCAGATGAGTTATGGGGTGGCGAACCGTTCACGGTACTGTAGTCCTGCACGCTCACAGACCCAGTTTAAAGAGTACCATGCGCGTCACCCGTGAAGGCCTTGACCACCTCTATAATGCAGGCGTGATGCTGTGTCAGAATACGCCGCCTCCATCAAAAACCTATGGTTGGGCGCGAGTGGATACCGATATCCGCGTCATGAGAACCTTTGAGATAGAGGGACCATGCGTACTCTATAAAGGCCCTTACACACCCTCGATCGGCGGCGACGCGTCGTCCGGCCTGTGCGCCATGGGCATGCACAGCTACTCCTATTCGGCGCTTCACGAAGCCATGCGGATAGGGCGCTATTGTTCGATATCGACAGGCTTGGCCATATTGGACTCCACCCATCCGATAGACTGGGTGACGACCTCCATCATCGCTTTTCGGCCTCATAACGACATCGTTCGGGGGCACGTGGATGAGAACGTCGTAGAAGCGTTCAAATTTTCCCCGATCGGCTTGAAGCCCTATCCGGTCATCGAGCACGATGTCTGGGTCGGACGCGACGTGACCCTGAGCATGGGCGTCACGCTCGGGACAGGCTGCATCGTCGCCGCCGGAAGCGTAGTAACCAAGGACGTGCCGCCCTACGCCATCGTCGGCGGCAATCCCGCGACAATCATCGGCTGGCGCCATCGCCCTGACACGATCCGCCGGCTGCTCAACAGCCAATGGTGGCTCTACAGCGCCCGCGACCTGACCCGTCTCCCTCTAGATCAGCCGGACCGTTTTTTAGACATGCTGGCGCAAGCGGTTGAGAGCGGAAAAATCCGCCCTCATACGCCGCTCGCCGTGCGCGTCAGCCCAGAAGGGATCACTCCTGTCACCTCCGCGACCTATTCCGCCGCGCACCGGCCCTTGGCGAACTGAGGCAGGTCCATGCAGCGGCCGTCGATCGGAGCGCCCGGTTCGATCCCGATGAGATTGGCCAAGGTCGGGGCGATGTCGATGGTGCGCATCGGCAGGAAGCGCTCCTGGCCTTGCGCGCCCGGCCACCAGAAGACGATGGGCACGCGGCGGTCGTAGTCCCAGGGCGACCCATGGCTGGAGATGGCGCCGCCGACGCGGCCCTGGCCAGTCAGGCCCGGCTGCCAGGCGCGCAGGATGTCGGGCGAACGGCCCGCTACGGCCGACAGACGCAGGCGTTCGCGCACGCTTAGGTCTTCGGGATTGAGCGAGGCCGGCGCAGGCTCAGCCAGAAGTTCGTCCCGCGACACGGCCAGGGCCACCTGCGGCTCGGCGTTCAGCAGTTCGACAGCGGCCGCCAGCACCTGCGAGCGCAGCGGCTCGGCCAGCGACCTGCGGTCCCTGTCGACGATGACGAAGCCGCCCGCCGAGGACACGACCGGATCGGCGTCGAGACCGAAACGGGCCTTCAGCGCCGCATTGACGCGCGGTTGCAGGGCGCGGTCGACCCGGCCCGCGTGGGGATAGCCCTCGACCGCCGACCGCTCGGGGAAGTCCGAACCGCCGTGGTCGGCCGTCAACGCCACGATCACTCCGCCGGGGATGGTCGACAGCCGGTCGAGGAAGGCGCCCAGGGCCGCGTCCAGACGCAGCATCTGCTCGCACATTTCAGGGCCCTGAGTGCCGAAGCCGTGGCCGATCCGGTCGGTGGCCGACAGGCTGACGCCCAGCATGTCGGTGACGCCGCGACGGCCCAGTTGCTGCGTCTCCAGCAGTTCGATGGCGCCTTCCAGCGTCAGCTCGTCCAGCACCGGCGAGTTGTCGAAGCGGTCGTTCACCGGCGGCAGTTTGGAGTCGAAGGTCTGGCCCGCGATGGTCCACTGCCCTTCCAGACGGCGGCAGGCTTCGTTGGTATAGGTCCAGCTGGGCGTGGCGGGGCTGAATCGCTCGGCCATGCGGGCGTTGATCGCCGCCACCGGCGCCAGCCGCGCCTGCGCCGACTGACCCGGCTCGACATAGGTGGTGAAGCCGAAGCCGTCGGTCAGCCAGAAGGCGCCGTCGCCCTTGTGGCCGGCCAGGGTGATGGCGCCGCGATCCTTGCCCGACACCCCGTAGACGCGGCTCTCAGGGCTGACCGCCTTCAGCCAGTCGCCCAGGGTCGAGGCGCTGAGCTGTTCCGGGCCGACCGGGCCGTTGTCGGTGTTCTTGCCGTGAGCCAGGGTGTTCTGCGGCGCGGCGAGGCAGTAGGTGTCCTGCCCCGTCCGGGTGTCGATCCAGTCGTTGGCCGGAATGCCGCTGTGGGTCGGGTGCACCCCCGTCAGGACGGTGGAGTGACCGGCGCAGGTCACGGTCACGCCGTGGGTCTGATAGCCGTTGATCGAGACCAGGCCCTGATCGGCCAGGGTCTTGAGCCCGCCGGTGAACTGGCTGCGATACTGGTTGAACAGATTGGCGCTGAGCTGGTCCACTACGATGGTGACGATCAGCGAGGGCGAGGCCCGCTCGCCCGCGGGCGTCGCTGTCGCGGCCGCCTTCGGGGACGCCGCCTCGGCCGCCTGTGCAACTCCGCTCATGGCGGCAAGCCCGAGAGTCAGCCCCAGGGCGGAGGCGAGAAGGCGGCTGCGGATCATCAGGAACTCCAGGCGAAGCAGAATGTCTTCCAACCCCTAGCCGTCTGCAATGACGGGTCCAAGACAGTCAGGGCATGAAAAAGGGGGCCGCAGCCCCCTTCGACATCAGATCATCGGCTCGCCGCGCCGGTGCGCGTCCAGCCACTCCTTGAAGAAGGCGCGGGCGATGAAAGCCAGCACGCCCGCGACGATGACGGGCCACATCAGGACATAGGTCGTCAGCCAGAAAGGGGTCATTGCGATCTCCTGTTAGCGGGGTTGGGGGATTTGCGAGCTCGAGCGGGCGGGGGCGGCCGCAGAGGCGGCGACGGGTTCGGCTTCCTCCACATCGAAGTCGCCGGTCATGCGGGCGATGCGCGAGAAGTCGAACCCGTCCTGATTGGACAGCGACATGGCGGTGCAGACCACGGTGCTGACGGCATAGGCGATCAGCGAGCCGCTGAGCACGGCGTAGTCATGCAGGAAGCCGATGGCGAAGGGCGCCACGGCCACGGCGGCGATGAAGCCGACGATCCGCGCCGCTCTCGCGCCGAAGAAGCCGAAGGTCATCAGGCCCGCAACCACGCCGACGCCGACCACGGCGATCACGTCGAAGACATAGCCGATAGCGCCGTCCATCGGGATCCAGCCGAACCGCACCGGGAAGAAGATCGCCAGCGCCGCCAGCACCGAGACGGTGAAGGCCTTGTTGGTCACCTTCTCCCAATAGAAGCTGGCGATGACGGGGAAGACCAACGCGCCCCAGATGGCGCCGACCAGGACCAGCAGGTCCAGGATGTTCATCCGCGCCCCGGCGAAATACAGCGCCGCGCCGGTGGCGATGACCATGGTGGCGCGCCCGACGGTCAACATCAGGCGCGGGTCGGCCTTGCGCTTGCCCGCACGGCCGTAAATGTCGGCCATCATGATCGACGACAGGGCCGACAGATCGGAATCCGCCGTCGAGGCCAGCGAGCCGATGATCATGATGAAGAAGATGCTCAGCAGCACAGGCCCGAAATAGGTCCCGGCCAGTTGCGGGATCAGGTTGTTGAGGTCCCCCTCCATCGGATTGATCCCGGCGTAGAGCGCCACCACGCCCAGCATGCCGATGCCGATGATGGTCGCGCCGTAACCGACCGTGGCGGTGATGAAGGTCGGCCGGATCAGATCCTCGCGCACGGCGAACAGGCGCTGGGCGATGGTCTGGTTGCCGATGGCGTAGGCCAGGACGGCGGCGATATAGGGCGCGCCCTGGTTCAGGAAGGCGTCGGACGAGAAGAAGCTGGTCTGCTGCGGCGTCAGATTGGACGCGCCTTCGATGAAGACCGCCGGGCCGCCCATGGCGAAGAAGATGGCCGGGATGATCACCACCACGGCGCCCAGCATGGCGCAGACCTGGATGAAGTCGGTCAGGACCGAGGCGCGGAAGCCCGACCACAGGGTGTAGAGCAGCACCCCGCCGGCGATGACGACGATGCCCTGGCTGAAGCTGAACGGCGACAGCATGGAGATCAGGGCGCCGCCGGCGATGAAGTTGGACGTCAGGCTGATCACGCTGCCCAGAACGTTGGAGCCCGCCAGCATCAGCTGGCTGGAGCGGCCGTGCCGGGCGTACATGACCTCGGCCAGCGTATGGGCGCGCGGCGCCACAGCGCGGATGCGGCGGCCGTAGGGGTAGATGAACAGGATCATCAGCGCCCCCCACAGCCCATAATGGATCGGCCCCGATATGCCGTAGACGTAGCCCGAGGTGGCGGACGCATACATCGACGCCGCCCAGATCCAGGTCGCCGTCATCGAGGCGGCGGAGACGCCCAGACCGATCCCGTTCCCGGCGGTCATATAGGCGTCGGCGTTTTCCTTGCGTCGGCTGATCCGGAAGGAAATCAGCATGGTCAGGCCGAAGAACAGCACCAGCAGGCCGATCGTCAGCGGCCCGCCCAGTTGTTGAAGTTGTAAGTCGTCCACGCGCGCCTGCGCTCCTGTCTGTTCTACTTCCGGCGAGCCCCCGGCCCGCCCTACGCGCAGCCGCAAAGACGCCGCCGCGCCCCAGGCGCAGGCAGACGGGATGTCACGGTTGCGTTCGCACCCGACGAAAACGCCAGGCGCAAGGAAAAGGCGCGTCCGGCGCGCCGCGCGGCTCGCTCCCGCAAGCCACGAGAAGACAGCTTAATACATCAACAGCAAAGCCGAGATAAAGTTTTTGTGCAGCACAAATGTCTTGACAGAAATCGGGCCCTTTCCAGCAAGGCGATAGACAATCAAACCAAGATCATCCAACCTTAACTTTCGGCAAGGGAAAATGAACTAAAACCATATTCATCACGCTTTATACTTTACTCGCAACAAATGCCGGTTAAAGGCGAAGAAATCGACCGACACCGAAAACTTCATTCATCGACATTGGTTTTCATGCAGCGGGTGAACGCGCCCTGCCAGACCGCCGAGCGCCGCCGCCTTGAAGGGTCGCCTCGCACGCGGCCAAAATGCAAAACGCCTGCGTTCGAGAACGCAGGCGCTTAGTTCTGATCCAGCTGTCCGTCTGGCGCGAAAAGCCTCAGGCGAGCCGCCGCCTCTGGATGGCGACGCCCGCGCCGCCCGCCAGGCCCAAGGCAAGAATGATCAACGCCCATTCGGACATGGTCGGGACCGCCGCCGCCGGCAAAGCCAGGTGGAGAGTGCTCTCCTTCTGGATATTGTAATCAGCAAGCGTGCGCCCGTCTTCCAACTGCACTCCAGCGAAGATCAGGCGCTGCTGGGGAGGGGGGATGCCTTCCTTGTCCTGAATCTTCGCCTTCACGGCGTCGATCGAATCGCTCGGCTCTACCTCAAGGGCAATGGTCTTGCCGGTCAGAGTCTTGACGAAGATCTGCATCGCACAAGCAGGCTGGGCGAAGCTCATGCTCAGGACGAGCGCAATCAGAAGGGGGAATACTCTTGGCAAGTCACGCCTCCGCCAACGCTGCCGGAACTGCGGCGCAAGGGAGCCCTGTTATCCCAGTTGATCGCTCGGGTCACGCCGGCGCCTGGAAGGGCCAGCCCCAAAAGCCGGCCAGGGGGCGCAACTCGATAAAGCCATTCATGGTGCGAGCGGCGGGAATCGAACCCGCACGACCGAGGTCGAGCGATTTTAAGTCGCTTGCGTCTACCAGTTCCGCCACGCTCGCAGGGCGCGTCTCAGCGCTTGGCCTCCTGTGCCGCACGAGCGGCCCGGAAGTCCACATCTGAATCGGCGATCAGGCGCACCAGAGCCGCCCAGGCGGCGACGTTCTGCGTCATCTGGGCCGGGTCGATCTTGTCCAGGGTGTCGTCGGCCGTGTGGTGCAGGTCGAAATAGCGCGTGCCGTCCTGGCGCAGGCCGAAGACCGGGACGCCCGCCTTGGCCAGCGGGCCGATGTCGACCCCGCCGTACAGTTCCGGCTCGCCCGGCAGCACGCCCAGCGGGCGCAGGATCCGCTCGGCGATGCGGGCGAAGTCGGTCCCCTGCGATCCCGGCGGCAGACCCAGGGCGTAGACGCGGTCGGCGCCGAAGTCGCTTTCGCCGGCGATGACGTGCTTCTCGACGCCTGCGCCGATGTTGCGGACATAGGCGCCGCCGCCGTTGCCGTGATCGGTCGGCTGGGCGACCTCTTCGGAGCCGTACAGGACCACGCGGATGGTGCGGGCCGGGCGGCCCTGTTCGGCGATCAGCTTGGCCGCCGCCAGGGTGATGGCGCCGCCGGCGGCGTCGTCGATGGCGCCGGTGCCTAGGTCCCAGCTGTCCATGTGGGAACCCAGGACGATGATCTCGTCCGGGCGCGCGGCGCCGACGATGTCGCCGATGACGTTCTGGCTGACCGTCTCATAGGTGCGGGCGGTGGATTTCAGGCGCAGGCGCACCGTCTCGCCCATGCCGACCAGACGCGCGATCTGATCGGCGTCGGGCGCGCTGAGCGCGAAGGACGGCAGCGGCACCCTGCCGTCGACATAGCGGGTGGTGCCGGTGTGCGGCATCCGGTGCTCGTCCGAGCCGGCCGAGCGCATCACGAAGGCGACCGCGCCGCGCTTGGCCGCCTCGGTCGGGCCGACGCTGCGAATGCGCGAGAGAGAGCCGTAGCCCGAGCCGTTCTGCATGCGCACCATCTGGCCGCCGTCGACCACCGCGATCTTGCCGGTCAGCGACCCGGCGGGCGCGGCCGCCAACGCTTCCAGGCCGTCGAAGAAGACGATGTCCGCCTCGACGCCCTCGGCGGGGGTGGCGATGGAGTGGCCGAGCGCCGCCACGACCAGCTTCTGCGGACGGGCCCCGAGGATCTCGGCGCTTTCCTCGCCCCGCTCCCAACCGATCAGGGGGAAGGTCTCGATGCGGACGTTCTGGAAGCCGTGGGCGCGCATGTAATCGGCGGCCCAGGCCGAGGCGTCCTGCTCGGCGCGCGAACCCGCCGGGCGCGGGCCGAAGCGGGTGGTGATCTGGGTGACGTAGTCGAGGGCGATATTGCCCTTCAGCGCCTGGTCGCGCACCTGTTCGGCGGCGCGGATGGTCCTGGCGTCCTGGGCCAGGACCGGCGTGGCGATCAGGCCGAGCGCCAAAGCGCTGGCGGCCATCAGACGAGCATTGAACGACAAGTGCGCCTCCCCAACTCTACAATGAGGCGCGGACCCTAGCGGGCGAAGGCTGCGACCGAAAGTCTCAGCTTCGCCGCCAGAGCGGAAATCGAAGGCTCTCGATCACTCGCCCTTGATGAAGGGCTCGACCGGGCCTTGCAGCTTGACGGTCAGGGCCTTGCCGCGACGGTCGACGCGGTTGCCGACGGCCAGGCGCACCCAGCCTTCCGAGACGCAGTATTCCTCGACGTTGGTCTTTTCCTCGCCCTTGAAGCGGATGCCCACGCCACGCGCCAGCAGGTCGGCGTCGTGGAAGGGGCTGTCGGGATCGACCGAAAGGCGGTCAGGCAGGGCGTCGGACATGGCAGGTCTCATGAAAAGGCGAAGCGGGCTGAATAGCCGCGCGGGCGGTTCGCGACAACCATTCTCCCCCTCCCCTCAATAGCGGAGGAGCTAGGACGATTACTGCACCGACTGGCGCGCCCCGGCCGGGGCGTCGGCCGCCGCCGCATAGGGGCGCGGACCGGTTTCGGCGGGCGCAGCCGCCTTTCTCACCGGTTGGGCGGCGGGGCGAGCCGCCGGACGGCGCGGCGTCGTCTGGGCCGCCTGGGCGGGCGCGGGCGCAGGCGCTGCAGGCTGGGCGGCTGGGGTCGGGGTCGGAGCGGTCGCAGCGGGCGCAGCCACGGCGGCGGCGCGGGCGGCGTACTGCTCGGCCTGGAAGCGCTTGGCCAGCTTCTCGGTCAGTTCACGCGCGGCGGCGGGCGGCATCTGGGCCATGATGGCGGCCAGAGTGCGGGGGCGCATGGCCGAGGCGACCGGCAGGCGCACGCTGTCGTCCAGGGTCGAAAAGACCGCCGCCGCCTCCTTGGGCCGCATGGCGGAGTAGACGGCGACCAGACGGTCCTCTTCCGCCTTTTCCTTTTCGTCGACCTGGCCGATCAGGGCGCCGATCTCGCTCTTGAGGGCTTCCAGGGCCTGCAGTTTGGCGTCCAGCTTCTGCTCGGCGGCCACCATCAGCGGCAGGGTGGTGGCGAAGTCGGCGTCGCGCGCGTCCAGGGCGTCGCGGCGTTTGGACAGGGACTGGATGATGCGCAGCTCGGCCGGAGAAATCCCCGCCTGCTGGGCCAGTTGTTCGGGCGTCAGGGCGCAGACGGCGGGGGCGGGCTTGGGCTCGGACTTGGCCCCCTCGCCTTCCTTGACGGCGGCTTCCTGAGCCCAGGCGGTCGCGCCCTGAAACAGATCCGGCGCCACGCCCGCAGCGCGCACGGCCACGACGCCGCCGATGGCGACGGCGATCAGGGGCAGAAGGCGGGGCAGCTTGCTCATCGGTCAAACTCAGGAAAAAAGCGGCGTAACATCATCGCCCCTCAAGTCGTCCGAGACCGCGCCTCGGACATAGGGGCCAACATCAAGCAGCGAACAGATCGTCGTCCAGACTACGGCGGGCGCGGTTTAGGCTCTGTTGCGCAGCATGGTTAGCGGCCAGGGCCTGCATCACCGGCGAGGCGCGCTCAGGCGCGGGCGCAGGCTGCGACGGCTTGGGCGATGGGGCCTTCATGACCGCGCGAGCGCCTTCGATGCGCTCCATCAGGGCCGCCATGCGGCGGGCGCGGGTCTCGTCATCCAGCAGGGGCGAGACTACAGAGGCGCGGGCCGGTTCGGCCTCGGCGGTCGCCTCGATCTCAGCCAGAGCCCTGGCGGCGGCGCGGCGTTCGTCCTCGCGCGTTTCAATACGGCTGTCGACCGGGCGGGCCGGGGCGCGGGCGATCAGCACCTCCAGCTCCTGCTTCACCGCGCGGGCCTTGATGATGCGGTCGTGCAGCAGGTCGGTCTCCTGACCCGAGGCGCGCAGGGTGGCCAGGGCCTGTTCGGCGCGTCCGGCGGCGCTGTTCAGCTCCGTCACGGCGGCGGCGAAGGCCAGCTGACCCTCGCGCAGGGTCTTCAGCTTGCGCTCCAGCTTGATGCCGTAGCCGATGGCCGCGACCAGCAGCAGCATGAGGATGGAGTCGAGGATGATGCCGGTCATGTCAGCGGGTCCCTCTGGCGATACGGGCGGCGGCGTCGGTGCTGATGGGGCCTTCGACGCGAACGGCGATGTGCTGGCCCTTGCGGCCCATCTTGCCTGTCGTCAGCGGGATGGATCCCGCCCGCACCGAGACCTCGGACTCAGGCGTGGCGTTCAGCATCAGCGTGTCGCCGACCTTCAGGTCCAACACCTTGGACAGGGGCATCTGCTGCTCGTCCAGCACGCAGCGCACCTCGGTTTCGGTGGTCCAGAGTTCGGTGGCCAGGTGGCCTTCCCAGATGTTGTCGCGGCCGAACTTCTCGCCCATGAACTGCTGCAGCAGCATCTTGCGGATGGGCTCCAGCGTCGAATAGGGCAGCAGCAGTTCGACCCGGCCGCCGCGATCTTCCATGTCGATGCGCAGCTTGACCAGGATGGCGGCGTTGGCGGGGCGCGCGATGGCGGCGAAGCGAGGGTTGGTCTCCAGCCGGTCCAGATTGAAGTGGACAGGAGTCAGCGGCTCGAACGCCTGCCGCGCGTCATTCAGGATGACCTCGACCATCCGCTGCACCAGCACCCGTTCGATGGTGGTGTAGGGCCGCCCCTCGATCCGCAGGGCAGCCGTGCCGCGACGCCCGCCCAGCAGGACGTCGACGATGGAGTAGATCAGGTTGGAATCGACCGTCAGCAGGCCGTAGTTGTCCAGCTCCTCGGCCCGGAACACCGCCAGGATGGCCGGCAGCGGGATGGAGTTCAGATAGTCGCCGAAGCGGATGGAGCTGATGGTGTCGAGGCTGACCTCGACGTTGTCGGAGGTGAAGTTGCGAAGGCTGGTCGTCATCAGCCGCACCAGGCGGTCGAAGACGATTTCGAGCATCGGCAGGCGCTCGTAGGAGACCAGGGCCGAGTTGATGATGGCGCGGATGCCGCTGCGCTCATCATCGTCGCCGCCGCCCATGTCGAAGCCCAGCAGGCTGTCGATCTCATCCTGGTTCAGCACGCGCTCGGACAGACCCGCGCCCAGATCGGCGCCCAGGTCGGCGCCCAGGTCGGCGTCGCCGCCGAAGGGATCCAGTTCGTTGTCGGGAGCCAGGATGTCGCTCATTACTGCACGAGCATTTCTTCGATCAGCACGGCGTCGACCTTGCCGGGCGCCGCGATCAGGTTCACGCGGCGCAGGATTTCGGCGCGCAGCTGATACGACCCGGCCGACCCGGCCAGATCCTCGGGGCGCAGTTCGCGCAGGAAGCCCTGGAACATGTCCTGCATCCGCGGCGCCTCGGCCTGAAGGTGCGAGGCCACCGAGGCGTCCTTCATCTCGAGCGTCAGACGCAGCTTCAGATAGGTCGGGCGCCCGTCCACCGACTGAATGTTCACGATCATGTCCGGCAGGGTGTAGAAGGTCACGCCGTCAGGACCGGGCGCGATCTTGCCTGCGCCGGCGGGCGCCTCGCCCTCCTTGCCGCCGCCGTGACCGCCGCCGTCCTTTTTCTTGTCTTCCTTAGCCGGAGCCGCGTGACCGCCCGCCGCCTCGGCGGACTTGGGCTTCATCAGCATGAAGGCGGTCGCGCCGCCCCCGCCCAGCACCACAAGCGCCGCCGGAATGATGATGAACAGCAGCGGGATCTTCTTCTTGCCCGAGGCCTCGGCGGCGCCGTCTTCGCCCTCAGCGCCGGGCGCGGCCTCGCTTACGGCGGGCAGGTTGGCGTCGTCGCCGACCGGCGCCTCGCTCTTCTTCTTGCCCAGCTTCAGTTTCAGCATGCCCAAGCCGCCCCGATCCTCACATGCCGGGTGTGGCCCTGTTTTGGTTAACGAGGCGTTTACAATCGGCAAATCCTGCCGGGCGCCGCACGGCTCAGAACCGCTCAAACCCCCATTCTACGGGCGTTAACCCTGTTGGCACGGTCGTTGCGACGGGAAAGGGCGAAAGGAGCCCGCTCGTGGAAAACGCCGCCTATATCGGATTGTCACGCCAGATGACGCTTCGCCGCGAGCTGGACATCGTGGCCAACAACGTCGCCAACGCCGACACCACCGGCTTCAAGGTCGAGCAGCTGATGGTCGGGACCGAGATCGGCGAGCGCGCGCGCAACGACGCCATCCGCCCCTCGGCCAGCTTCGTCCTGGACAAGGGCGTCGGCCGCGACTTCGGCCAGGGCGCGCTGAAGCAGACCGGCCGCGACCTGGACTTCGCCATCGAGGGCGAAGGCGCCTTCTTTACGGTGCAGACTCCGACCGGCCCCGCCTATACCCGCGACGGCTCCTTCGTCACCGATCCCGAGGGGCGGCTGACGACCAAACAGGGCCTGCTGGTAATGGCCGACGGCGCCGAACTGGATCTGGACCCTCAACGCGGCCCCGTCAGCGTCGCCCACGACGGCACGGTCAGCCAGCAGGGCCAGCCGATCGGCCGCCTGACCGTGGTGCGTTTCGACGACCTGTCGGTGCTGCAGAAGTCCGGCGACGGCCTGTACCGCAACACGTCCGGCGCCGAGCCGATGGAGGCGACCGACGCCCAGGTGCGTCAAGGGACGCTGGAAGGGTCGAACGTCAACACCCTGATGGAAATCACCAACCTCATCGAGATCAACCGCGCCTATGAGCGCGTGACCAAGATGATCGAAAACACCAACGACCTGTCGCGCCGCTCGATCGAGCGGCTGGGCCGGGTTTCGTAAGGGAGAGCTGAGACATGCGCGCGCTTCGCACCGCCGCCACCGGCATGGCCGCCCAACAGCTGAACGTGGAGGTCATCTCCAACAACATCGCCAACATGAACACGGTCGGCTTCAAGCGTCAGCGGGCCGAGTTCCAGGACCTGCTGTATCAGAACGTCGAGCGCATGGGGGCCCAGTCCTCGTCGCAGGGCACCGTGGTGCCGACCGGCATCCAGATCGGTTCGGGCGTCAAGGCGGGCAGCGTCTACCGCATCACCGAACAGGGCAGCCCCAACCGCACCGGCAACACCTACGACGTCGCCATTCAGGGCAAGGGCTATTTCCAGATCACCCTGCCCTCGGGCGAGCTGGCCTATACGCGGGCAGGCAACTTCACCATCAACGGCGAAGGCCAGCTGGTGACCGACGACGGCTATGCGGTCGAGCCCGCCATCGCCATTCCGCAGGACGCGCTGGACGTCACCATTTCCAAGTCGGGCCAGGTCCAGGTGACCACCCAGGGCGAGCCGGAGCCGCAGGTCGTGGGCCAGCTGGAGCTGGCGACCTTCTTCAACGAAGCAGGCCTGGAAGCCATCGGCGACAACCTGCTGCTGGAGACGGCGGCTTCGGGCCCGGCCACGGTCGGGGTGCCCGGCGAGGTCGGCTACGGCAATCTGCTGCAGCACTATACCGAATCTTCCAACGTCGATGCGGTCAGCGAGATCACGGCGCTGATCGTGGCCCAGCGCGCGTATGAGATGAACTCCAAGGTCATCACCACCGCCGACGACATGCTGGCCGTCACGGCCCAGGTGAAGAGCTAAGCCATGAAGCGCGCCCTGATCCTCGCCCCCGTCCTGGCCGTCGCCGTCGCCGCACTGGCTGCCCCCGCATGGGCCGGGCCGGTCAGCCTGCTGCCCGATCCGGTCGACGACGACGGCCGCATCACCCTGGGCGAGTTGTTCGACAACGCGGGCGAGGCGGCCAGTGTCGTGGTCGGCCGCCGCGTCGGCCCCACCGCCGTGCTGGAAGCCTCTCAGGTGCAGATCGCGGCGCGCCGCGCCGGGCTGGAATGGAGCAACCCCAGCGGCCTGCGTCGCATCGTGGTGCGTGAAGGCGGCGCCGCTGCGGCCGAAGCCTCGGCTCGTCCCGCCATCGCCAGCGTCAGCGCGCCCGCTCGAGCCGGCGCCAGCGTCGAGGTCCTGACCTATGCCCGCAGCCTGGCCGCCGGCGAGGTGGTGCAGCCCGAAGACGTGATCTGGGCCTCGGTCCAGTCGCACCTGGCCCCGGCGGGCGCGCCCCAGGACGCCGAAGTCGTGATCGGGCTGCAGGCCAAACGCGCCCTGCGCGCCGGTTCGCCCGTGGCCCAGCGCGACCTGGCCTCGCCCCAGGTCATCGCCCGCAACGACATGGTCGAGGTCGCCTATCTGAGCGACGGCGTCGAACTGACCGTCACCGGCAAGGCGACGCGCAACGCCTCGGCGGGCGAGGCCGTGCCGATCCTGAACGTCCAGTCCAACCGCACCATCGACGCCGTGGCTGTGGGCCCCGGCCGGGCCGTCGCCGGTCCCGCAGCCCAGATGGCCCGCCGCAACCCGCAACAGTTCGCCGCCCGTTGAGCGAGAGAGACATCATGCGCCCCCTGCCCCTGATCGCCCTGTCCCTGTCCGCGCTCTCGCTGGCCGCCTGCTCCACCGCCATCGAGGCGGTGAAGGGCCCGGAACTGGCGCCCATCGGCTATCCGGCCGCCCTGGTCCCGGTCGAGCAGGCCTATCTGCCTGAGCCGACCTCGGCCAGCGCCAACAGCCTGTGGCGCACCGGCGCGCGCAGCTTCTTCGGCGACCAGCGCGCGCGCCGCGTCGGCGACATCCTGACCGTCGCCATCGACATCAACGACCGCGCCCAGACCCAGAACTCGACCCAGCGCAACCGCACCAACAGCGCCTCGGGCGGGGTGACCAACTTCTTCGGGCTGGAGAACAGCCTGGGCCGCGCCTTCCCCGGCGGTTTCGACGCCGCCAACATGATCGGCACCGAAGGCGCCGTGAACGCCAACGGCTCGGGCAGCGTCAACCGCTCTGAGCGGGTCAACCTGACGGTGGCCGCTGTCGTCACCGCCGTCATGCCCAACGGCAACCTGGTCATCCAGGGTCGGCAAGAAGTGCGCACCAACCGCGAGGTGCGCGAGCTGACCGTCGCCGGCATCGTCCGGCCCGAGGACATCTCCAGCGCCAACACCATCCGCCACAGCCAGATCGCCGAAGCGCGCATCAGCTACGGCGGGCGCGGCGACATCAGCCGGATGCAGGCGACGCCCGCCGCCCAGTCCCTGGTCGAGCGGTTCAGCCCGTTCTGATCCGCGTTCACCGAAACGTGTGATTCCAGCCGCACCCGATCACTGAATCGCGCGCGGCCCAGCGGAGCCGTGAACTCTTAACAAGCGACCCGCGTTTGCTCTGTCGAACGCGGGTGAACTTGTGATGCGTAAGAGCCTTTTTCCAATCCTGAGCGCCGTGGGCCTGGCCGCCTTTGCAGCCCATGCGGCGACCCAAGCGCCTTCGGCGCCGCGCGGCGAAATCGAGCCGGTCGCGGGCTGGCATATGCTGCGCGAGGGCCCGATGGCGAAACTGGCGTATGGCCTGCCGGATTCGGACCAGCTGGCCCTGATGCTGACCTGTGCGCCGGGCGAGGGCTCGGCCGTGGTCTATGGCGATGTTCAGCCGCGCAGCGCAGGCTTGGTCCTGGCTTCGCACGGGCCGCAGCCCATCGATCCCCTGTCGAACGGCGAGGCCTTTGAAGCGCGCCTGCCGCTGGGCGATGCCGCCCTGACCGGGCTGGCGCGCGGCGGACGGATGACCGTCCAGACCGAGGCCGGCGATCGTCAGCTGACCGCCACCCGCGCCGAGCGGCGCATGGTCCAGGGCTTTCTTAGCTATTGCGCTTCGGGACATGCGTGATCACAGTCCCCCGGTTTTCCTCAGCGGGGGCTGAAACATGACCTCACTGCTCGGCCTGTCCCAGGCCATGCTCGTCGCCCTGGCCGTGCAGACGGCGCCGCAGAGCGGAGCCCAAACGCCGGCCGAACGGCCTCAGGCCGCAACGCCCGCGCGACCGCCGCGCGCCTCCGAAGGTTGGACCTGGACACTCTACAGCGGCGACGGTCCTCTGGTCCTGGCCAATGAGATTCCGGATACGCCGCGCCTGCGCACCACGCTGGAATGCGCGCCGGGCTCCAGCATCGTGCGGCTGGCCTTCCATGACGCGCCGGGCGCCGACGGGTTCGCGACCATCCGCTCCGGCGCTGCATCGGCCGAGGTCGAGGCCCGGGCGCGACGCGGCCGTCTGGAGGCGGTGCTGCGCGCCGACCATCCGGTCTTCGCCGCCTTCCTGGCGACCGGGCGGCTGACGCTCACCCTGGGCGAACAGGCCCAGACCATAGAGATCGACCGAGCGAATCTGCCCAAGCTGCGCCGCTTCGCCGAACTGTGCACCGGATAGGGATCAGGATGCGCCTCACTTTCTGGCTGACGGCCGCGGCCGTCGCCGCCGTGTCCGCCCTGTGCGCCTGCGCGCCGACCGTCGCGCCTCTGGCGACCAGCGCCGGCCCCCTGCCGGTCGCCGGTTACGACTGGTTCCTG
Source organism: Brevundimonas naejangsanensis (assembly GCF_000635915.2). Taxonomy (NCBI): domain Bacteria; kingdom Pseudomonadati; phylum Pseudomonadota; class Alphaproteobacteria; order Caulobacterales; family Caulobacteraceae; genus Brevundimonas; species Brevundimonas naejangsanensis. The sequence goes on along the minus strand of NZ_CP015614.1, from coordinate 302,262 downwards.
AACGAGGATCCGGACGAGCCGCGCCTGTCCTATGGACTGGCCCAGTCCGACGACGTGCCGCTCAGCCTCATGTGCGCTCCCGGATCGGGCAAGATCGGCCTGTCGCTGGCCGCCGACCGGACGCCGCAGCGCCGCGCCGTGACGCTGGAATCGGGCGGCGACACCGAGACCTTCCCGGCCCGGATCGAGCCGGCGGACATGCACGACGGCGTCCATCTGGTCGCCACAGCGCCCGCGTCGCATCCGGTTTTCCAGCGTTTCCAGCGCCTCGGCTGGCTGGCCGTGTGGAACGGCGACCAGCGGTCGATGATGGCGGCTCAGCCGGGATCGCAGGATCGCGCCGCCCGCTTCCTGGCGTTGTGCCGCTAGGGGCTTGACCGCAGCGGCGCCGTCCGCTCCCTTCCCGCCTGCTCGTGGGAGGGCTTCAGTCATGCGTCATCTTCTTCTCCTCGCCGGCCTCGGCCTGTCGGGGCTCACGGCCGCAGCCGCCCTGCCTGCGCAGGCGGCCGTTGCTCAGAGCCAGTCCAGCGCCGCCGCGCTCGACGCCCTGCTGGTCGAATACGAAGCCTATCTGCGCCAGAACGACCCGATCGGCTCGGGCATGGACGGCGACCGCGCCGCCCTGTCGCGCCTGCCCGACGCCAGCCGTGCGGGCGAACTGGCTCGCCGCGCGCCGCTGAACGCGCTGAAGGCCCGGCTGGACGCCATCGACCCCGCCGCGCTGGATGAAGCGCACCGCCTGAACCACGCGTTCGTCGGCTATCTCATCGGCCGCGAGCTGGAGCGGATCGAACTGGACCCGTCGCGTCTGGCCTTCGATTCCGAAGGCGGCCCCGGCCAGATGCTGGCCTATGTGGCGCCCGCCACGCGCATCGCCACGGCCGCCGACGCCGAGGCCTGGCTGAAGCGTCTGGAGGCGGCGCCCGCCTATTACGACGCCGGCATCGCCAACACCCGGCGCGGGCTGGAGACCGGCCTGATCCAGGCCCGTTCAGTCGTCGACAGCGCCCTGGCCCAGGCCGAACGCGACCTGACGCCGGGCGAGGCGGGCGACGTCCTGCTGCGCCCGTTCAACGCCCTGCCCGCCACCATCCCCGCCGCCCAGCAGGAACAGTTCCGCGCCCGCGCCCGCGCCTTGGTCGAGGGGCCGATCACCGCCCGCCGCACCGCGTGGCGCGACCTGCTGCGCGACGAATATGCGCCGAAGGCCCCGCAGGCGCCGGGCCTGATCCACCGCCCCGGCGGCCGCGACCTGTACGCCTTCCTGGTCCGCAGCAATACGACCACCGACCTGACGCCCGATCAGGTGCACCAGATCGGCGTTGAGGAAGTCGCCCGCATCCGCGCCCGCATGGAGACGGAGATGCGCGCCGCGGGCTGGACCGGCGACTTCGCCGGCTTCCTGAACTTCCTGCGCACAGACCCGCAGTTCTACGCCCAGACGCGCGAGGAATTGCTTGAGAAGGCGTCCGAGATCGCCAAACGCTCGGACGACCGCCTGCCGTCGCTGTTCGCCACCCTGCCGCGCCTGCCGTATGGCGTGCGCCCGGTGCCGGTCGAGATGGAAGAGACCTACACCACCGGCCGCTACAACGCCGGGTCGATGAAGACGGGCGTCGCCGGCGGCTACATCGTCAACACCGGCAAACTGGACCAGCGGCCCCTGTATGAACTGCCCGCCCTGACGGTGCACGAGGCCGTGCCGGGCCACCATCTGCAGATCGCCCTGCAGCAGGAAGCCGCCGACCAGCCCTATTACCGCCGCCGCGCGTCGGTGACGGCCTTCAGCGAGGGCTGGGGCCTGTATTCCGAGTTCCTGGGCGAGGAAATGGGCATCTACCGCACGCCTTATGAGCGGTTTGGCCGCCTCAGCTACGAGATGTGGCGCGCCTGTCGTCTGGTGGCCGACACGGGCCTGCACTGGCTGGGCTGGAGCGAGGAACAGGCCCGCGCCTGCTTCCGCGACAACTCCGCCCTGTCGCCGCACAACATCGAGACCGAACTGCAGCGCTACATCGGCGATCCCGGCCAGGCCACAGCCTATAAGATCGGCGAAATCCGCCTGCGCGAGATCCGCAGCCGGGCCGAGCGCGAGCTGGGCGACCGTTTCGACGTGCGGACCTTCCACGACGCCCTGCTGGTCGACGGCGCCCTGCCGCTGGCCCTGCTGGACGCGCGCATGGAGCGCTGGATCGCCGAACAGAAGACCGCCTCCCAGTAAGAAAGCGTCCCTCCGACATGAACCTCATCAAGCGCATCTTT